>JAJZZC010000324.1 GCA_021797775.1 Bacillota bacterium | reverse complement strand
GGCAACGGCCAGCGCGGCCGCCACCAGCACGTCCGTCTGCCCGATCCAGAGGGTGATGTCGTATGGCTGGAAGGCCATCAGGAGCGCGGCTCCAGCCAGCACACTCCAAACGGTGCGGCGAAAGCCACCCTGCTGCAGGAGCACGAGGAGCAGGAGCGCGGACGAGGCCAGGTTCAAGACCAGCCAAAGGAGGCGCGCCGTGGCGAAGGGCAGGGCACCCAAGGGCCGCATCCACTCCGCCAGAAAGAGCGGGCTGAGGAAGGGACCTGGGGCGGGTCCGGGCGGCAGGGCCGCGACGCGGGTCAGGGACGCGGCGCGATAGGGGTTGAGGCCCGCGCCGAGCGCCCGCGCCGCCGCCCAGAAGGTCCAGAAGTCCCCGCCGGTCGGCAGGTGCCGCGCCAACTCGAACAAGAAGCCCGCCGCCAAGGCCGCGAACCCCAGCAACGGCAGCGCCCGCGACGCCGACCCTCGGCCGAGCACCGAACCACTCCCCGGGCGTGCCCGGCGGGCACTCCCGCTCCATCCTGAGCAGAGGCACATGACGGGAACCTGACGCCGCGGCCTCGACACGTCCGTCCTGCAGACGCGGTAGCGCAAGGCGCGGGACCGCTGGCCCACCGCCGGTAGTGTGTGCGCCCGCAGCGTGCTACTGGACGCGCCTCCCGAGTCGGTCCAGCGCCACGGCACCGGCGCTTCCACCCGGTAAGCCGCGGCACCGCGCCTGCGCGCTTGGCGGGGCCCCGCGCTGACCCGGGGTCACGCGGCGACGGTCAACGGAGCGTACGGGGCACCCGCCCCCAGCACCCCGCGCGGCAACCGGCAAGGCCGGCATGCGACAGGGGTGGATCGCCGGTCGACGCCCGCGGTGCCCCGCGCTCGACACAGCGACGCGGGCCGCACGGCGCCGGTCGACGGAGCAGCGCGCGACAGCGTGCCCCGGTGCAGGCGACACCCGGCAAGGCCGACACACCACACAGGGGCACGGCGCCGGTGTGCCCGTTGCTGGCGTGCGCTAGACTGGGCAGCGCCGATCCATGGCGCCGGCCGGCGGCACTCCGTGGGGCGCGCGCCCCCACCCGGGCAGGGCACCCAGTGTGGCCGGCCTCGCGCACAGGGGCGCGGCGCCTGCGCTAGACTGGGCAGCGCGGGACGCGCGGCGAGCGGTGGACACGGGCACGGTGGACTGCCGGCCCGCACCAGGACCGGTCACGGGCCGCTCTGCGCATAGGGGCGAGGCGCCTGCGCTCCTTCCGCGGCCACGCGCGAGACCGGGACGTACCGGGCGGGCCGGCGGAAAGCAGCGGGGCGCCCGCCTCGGGCCGCCCGGGTCGCTCGCCAGTTGGCTGCCAGCACCGGCCGCGTGGGACGGGGCGGTCGTCGGCGTGTGCCACCGGGACGCCGGTGCGGGCAGCGGCCGCCCGTTTCCCGCAACGAAGTCCGCCGGTGGCCTGCTGCCCTGGCGATGGGCAAATCCTAGGCCGGAAGGGGCTAACGCCTGGTCGGGCGGGCGGCGTGGACAGCCGGGGCTCCCGGTTCATCCGCGTGGCAGTACCAGGCGAATCCGGGATCGGCGACGCCACGCGCCTCCCCCGCCGCAGCGCGCGCAGGGCCCACGCGCACGGGCGCCGCCTGAGCTGGCGCCGACGGCGCCGCTGGTGGCTCCCGCTCCTGCTCGTTGTGCTCGGCGCCAGCGCCCTGGCCCAGCGCGTCGTGCCCTGGGGCCACGCGGCCGCGGCGCCGCCGGCCGGGCCGCCCCCCCTGGGCGTCTACGCGCACCCCGACGCGGCGCTGACGGCCTTCGGCGCGCTGCCGGCGCTCGCGCCCGGCGTGCTGGCCCGCCAGCTGAGCAGCGTCGACCCGGCCGAGCGCAACAACGACGGCGCGCCCGCGAACATCCTGTACAAGACCACGCACGGCACCTCCGTCATCTTCGACGCCACCGGCCCGGGGGTGGTCGAGGACATCTGGGTGACGGCCCCGTCCCTCCAGGCCATGGGGAATATCCACGTCCGCGTCGACGGGCGGCTCGCGGTGGACATGCCGGCCACGGCCTTCTTCAGCGGCCGCGTCGCGCCGTTCCTGGCGCCGCTGGTGGGCGATGCCGCTGTCTCCAGCGGTGGCAACTACTCGTACGTACCCATCGCGTTCCAGCGGTCGTGCGTCATTGCCTTCACGGGCACCACCGCCTACTGGCACGTCGGCTTTCACCGCCTGCCTCCGGGGACGGCGGTCCGGCCATTCTCCGCCTCCGCCAACCTACGCACGGCCGCCGCAATCTGGGCGACCGCGGGCCAGGATCCGCACCGAACGGCCGGGACGCAGCGGCTTTCCGGAAGCGTCAGCGTGCCAGCCGGCGGCCGTGTCACACTCGCCCGCCTCTCCGGGCCCGGGCGGATCGAGTCGCTGCGCCTGACCGTCCCCCAAGCCGCGGTCCCCGCGCCCCCCGTCCTGACGCGCAGCGGCGAGGCGTTCACGGGCTCCAGCACCTTCACGCTGCGCGTAAACCCAGCCAACGCGGGGGTACGGCTGGTGCGCCGGCTGGACTACGCCCTCCCGGACCAGACGGCGGCGGTCTACGTGGACGGGGTGGCCGCGGGCACGTTCTCCAGCCCCGGGAGCACCAACGGCCCGTATTTCTGGCGCAACGCGTCGGTCACCCTGCCGGCGCGGCTCACCGCCGGGCGCAGCCACATCCGGGTCACGGTCGCGGCCGCGGGCCCGTTCACCGCCTTCACCTACTGGGCGTACTCCCTCGTGGGCGGGCAGCCGCTCGAGACCGACGCCCTGGAGATGACGACGGCATCCGAGCAGGCGCACGGCTTCTCGGCGCGGGGCGTGCTCTGGCAGCGCAGCCTCACCGCCAGCTACCTACCGCCGACGGTGGCCACGAGCCGCGCCGTACTCGACCAACTCGCGATCCACATCCGCTTCGACGGGCAGCCTGCCCCGGCGGTGGACGCGCCGCTCGGCATCTTCTTCGGCGCCGGGGCGTTCGGCGCGGCGCCGGTGCATTCGCTGATGACCGCCGTCGACCCGGCGACCGGTGCGCTGGCGGCATACTGGCCCATGCCCTTCGCCCGCAGCGCCACCGTGACGCTGGTCAACCGCGGCCCGCGAGCGCTGCCCGCGGTCGCCTACGCCATCCGCTTCCGGCCGGACCCCGTGGACGCAGCCGCGCTGGCGGCGGGCACCGAGGGTTATTTCCACGCCACCTACAACCGGGAGGCCCCGACGACCCCCGGACACGACTACGTCATGCTGGCCGCGACGGGCACGGGCAAGCTCGTCGGCGTCGCGCTCTCGATGTCCACGCCGCCCGGCCAGCCGTACGGCCTGGAGAACCTGCAAGGCAACGAGCAGATCACCGTCGACGGCAACCCGACCCCCGCCTACCTCGGCACCGGCACCGAGGACTTCTTCCAGGGGGGCTGGTACTTCGCGTACGGGCCCTTCACCCTCCCCACCCACGGCAGCCCGGCGCAGTGGGTCGGCCCGCGCTATGCCGTGCACATCGCGGCCTACCGGCTCTTCCTCAGCGACGCCATCCCCTTCTACAGCCGGATCCACGCCGGCATCCAGGTCGGGCCGGTGAACAACCTGGCGGCCGACTACAGCAGCGTCGCCTTCTGGTACGGCCTGCCCGCGCCCACGCTGGTGGTCAACGACAGCCTGCAGCCGGCCGAGCCCGCCAGCGCGGCTGCTCACGCGTACACGGCCACGGGTGGCACGCTGACGGGCGCCGTGACCAGCGTCTTCCAAGGCCGGCGCAACGGCCAGCCGGTCACCGCCTCCGGCGTCACGGCGGCGACAGCCGCCTTCACCCTCCGCGTCGACCCGCGTAATGAGGGCGTCCTGCTGCGCGCGCAGTGGGACCAGTGCCCGGGGCACCAGGCGGCGGCGGTGGTCGTGGACGGCGTGTCCGTCGGGGTGTGGACGGACCCCGGATCCAACTGCAGCGAGCGGTGGAAGGAGTCGAGCTTCCTGCTGCCGGCCCCCCTCACCAGTGGGCACACCGTCCTGCATCTCCGCCTGACGGCCCTGCCGGGTCCGGTCCCGGCCGCAGGGGCACCGACCTGGACGGCGTTTGGGTACGAGGCGCTGTCGTTCGTCGTGCCGACGGATGCCCGCCCGGCGTGAGTCGCCCAGGCGGGCGCGGACGCGCGGAAGCCGTCGCCTGGTCCTCGACCGCGCCCCGCTTTCGTCCAACACCTCGGGCGCAGGCGGATCACCGCGGCAGACCACCCGCTCCCGCTACGCGTGACGGCAATACGCGCATGGACCGGCGTATGTAGAGACCATGCGTGGGGCAGCAAGGTGCCGGACTACCGTGCGCGCGGCAGCCGGCCCGACCGACGTGGTCGACGCCATGCGCTCCATGCTGGGACGAGAGGGCCACGCGGGGGCGCCGCGGAGCCGGGGGCGGGGTAACGGAGACCGTACGCCCGGCGAAGAAAAGGCAGGCTTTACGGCGCAGCTCTGTGGGGCGCCGCACGGGCCCGGCCTGTCAACCGGGGAATCGCTACGGTTCCCAGCGCGAGCGAACGCACCGTTGCAGGTCAGTCGCAGCGCGCTGGTGTGGCTGCTGAACAACCTTGGACGGCACGGGCGGGTCCGGGGGCGACTGTCTCCGTGCCGCGGAGGAGTCTGCCGAGCCGATGATCGAGGCTCCAGCGAAGGGAGCAGACCAAGCCCCCGACCACCGAGAGGGGTTCCCAACTGCTACCGTAAAGGTTGCCTTCTGTCCGCTCTTGTGCTATAGTATCTCCAGTAGTCGGCGAAAACCAAGCCGGCCACCGCTGCTTG
>JAJZZC010000323.1 GCA_021797775.1 Bacillota bacterium | reverse complement strand
AGGGCGAAGGGATTGAGCCTCGATACGGGATTGTCCGAGGGCCGACAGGGTCGAGATCCTGGAAGGCAAGAAGTAGGCGTTCGGACTGGCGAGAGCGCCGGAGACCTCGGCGGGGTCGGAGACCACGGCATGGCGGCAAGCGAATCGGGACGGAACTCGGGAGACCTCCCCGCGCCGCGCGCGCGCGTACGCCCCACCCGAAGGCCGGGCCGAAGGGCGGCGGACACGCGCGAGGAGGAGTCGGCCCCTCTCACAGTACTCGGAGCGCGGGAAAGCCGCGCACAGGGGGAAGGGGAGGGACGGTTTCAGCGGCTCCAGGGAAACACCGTCTCCACACAGAGGCAGGGTCGCGTCGTTCTGGGCGAGTCGCTTGCGCCACCGGCCGAATTCGGCGCGTACGGCCGCCAGTGGCCCCCGTGACCCCACGGGCGGTGCGGCCGCATCCAGGCGCCGAACCCGTGCGCAGCAAGCGGTGGCAGGCGCGAGCGGACCGGCGTACCGCTCCGAAGTCACCCCCGCTCGTAGCGCCGTCTGGGCGAAGGCCCCCCCGCTGGAATGACGCCACCCTGCACACAGAGGGAGGCAAGCGGTGTCACCGGAACTGGGGCGCATCGCCTCGCAGGGCGTGAAACCGGGGAGCCCGGTGCGGGAAATCCGCACGCCGGGTTCTGAGGGGGGAGGTGGCACAAGTGCACTGCGGCCACATGAGGGCACCGGACCCAAACGGGTTCCACCGCGACGCACGATCCGTTCGTCCCGGTGACAGGAGGCTGCCTCCTACCTACCCAGTGTCAGGCGAGTGCCGCCGTCCTGCCACGGCCGCCGCCGCGCGGCGCACAGGAGCCCCCGGCCCCGTTGCCGAATGCGCCATCGGAGGTGGAGGTCATGGCGGACCCTGCGCGTGGAGCGTCGTGCTGCACGCCAGCGCGAGGTGGCGCGTGGGGGGCCCCCGTGCTCCCAGAGCCGCCGCAGGCAGCGGCCCCGCCGGATCGGCCCGCCGCCCCGCTGCCGGCCCGTGACGGCATGGTGCGCGTCCCGGGCGGCACGTTCCTGATGGGCACGGACAGCCCTGACGCCATCCCCGGCGATGGCGAGGGCCCGGTGCGCGCCGTGCGGGTGCGCCCCTTCCTCATGGACCGCGGGGCGGTGACCAACCGCCAGTTCGCTGCGTTCGTGCAGGCTACCGGCTACCGCACCGATGCCGAGCGCTACGGCTGGTCCTTTGTCTTCCACCTGCTGCTCACGCCGCGCGCCGCGGCGGCGGCCCAGGCGCGGGTGGCGCAGACCCCGTGGTGGTGGCGGGTGGAAGGCGCGTGCTGGTACCGGCCGGACGGTCCCGATTCCTCGATCCGCAACCGCCGCGACCACCCCGTCACCCACGTCTCGTGGAACGACGTGCAGGCCTACTGCCGCTGGGCGGGCGTGCGCCTACCCACCGAGGCGGAGTGGGAGTGCGCCGCGCGGGGGGGGCTGGAGCAGTGCACCTACCCTTGGGGGGACGAGTTGACCGCGGGCGGCGAGCACCGCTGCAACATCTGGCAGGGAGAGTTTCCGCACCTTAACACGGCGGAGGATGGCTATCTCGGGACCGCCCCGGCCCTGGCCTTCCCGCCCAACGCCTTCGGCCTGTATCAGATGGTGGGCAACGTCTGGGAATGGTGCGCGGACTGGTTCAGCCCCTCCTGGCACGCGGACGAGGCGGCACGCGTGGGCGCGCTGCGTGGGGCAGGGGTGCGGCCCGCCTGCGCCTGCGGTGGCGCTGAGGGCTGTGGTGGCGAAGGGACGGCGGAGCGCGGTTGCGGCGGCGCCAACCGCACGGGCGCCGGGGGCTGTGGTTGCGGCCGTGCCGGGGACGGTGCGGCCGGCGGGCCCGGCGGCGCGGGCGTGCTCGATCAGCCTGCCGGGCCCGCCACCGGGACGGCGCGGGTCATGCGCGGGGGCTCCCACCTCTGCCACCGCTCGTACTGCCACCGTTACCGCGTGTCGGCGCGCAGCAGCAACACCCCGGACAGCTCCACCGGCAACCTGGGCTTTCGCTGCGTGCGGGACGGGGAGGGCAGCGAGGCGCCGTGAAGGGGATGCAGGCCCCGGCCTCCGCGACGGCGCCCTCTTGCCCGAGCGCCCGCCAGCCGCACAGTCCACCACCAAGGCGCATCCACTGCCGGTATTCTTGCTTCTCCCGCCGCAGCCCATGCCTCCCCAACAGGATTGGGAACCACGCAGTCCGTGACGTGAACGGCCTCGCCACTGACGCGCCCTGATCGGACACGCCCCGCCGGCGGGCGGAGGCGGGCGGAAGCCGCATCCGCCCCCGCTTCTTGCTGTGCTCGGCCTGGTGCCGAGCCGCCTGCTTAGCAAAGTACTGCGCGCCGATGTTCAGGGCGGCCATGTAGTCCCGGTCGGCGCACTGCCCCGCACCGGTTGCCACGGAACCACGGGCACCGCCGGGGCCGGTGCTCGCGACACCACTGGTGCTCAGTTGCGGTGGTCAGCGCCCGCCGTGGAGGGCCCTCCCCCAAGAAACGATCCCACGGGCGCTTGCGCCCCGTCCGAGCGGCCCCCCCGGACTGGACCTGCCGGCTCCCTCCAGGAGAGACGCTCGGCCGTCGTCACCCGCGGCGCCCGGTTCTAGCATGCAGCAGGGGTGCCGGGGCCCCGCCTCCGCGGGCAAAACGAGGACGCGGCGCCGGGGCGGCTCCCGCTGTCCGCGTACGGCCCGTGCCGCACCGCTTCCGCCGCCTCCCGGCGTGCCCGTGCCGCGCGGTGTCTCAAAACCGCGGGCAAAGCCTTCCGGGGCACCGGCTGGCGACATCCCCGGGGAAGGGCGCCCGCGCACCCGGGGCAATGATCGCCCTGACGTCACGCGGGAGCGGCCGTACGGATCACAGCGCGGTCCCCTCCCGGCGCCCCGCCCACGTACGCGTGGGCCTGCCGCGCCCGCACCGCTTCCGAGGGACGGGCACGGCTCTCTACCGGTGGCCCGGGCGCGCCGGCGACGCGGGCACAGGCGAGCGGTTGACGGGGCTTCGGGTCACGGGTCGTGATGCTTGTGCCGAGACCTGTCCCGGGGACCTCAAGGGCCGGGTGGTGTGAAAGGGGTGACGCCCGTGGGGCGCCTCGGGGCGGGAAGCGGAACGGGTCGCGGCCGGGCGGGGCGTGGCCGGGCGGGCGCCCGGCGGGTGGCGGGGGCCGGGTGGCGCTGGGTTCTCGCGCTCGCCGTGCTGGCCGCGGGCGTGGGAACCGGGTCCGCGGTCGCCGAGGCCGCCGTTGCGGGTCCCCCAGGCCCGGCCACGGGGGCGAGCGTGGCGGCGGGGGCCGTGCTCTACCAGCAGAACTGCTCCGGGTGCCACGGAGCAGAGGCCCAGGGAGGCTCGCCCTTTGGCGGCGTACGTTCGGCGGACATCCGCGGGGGGGCCCTGCGCGCCCTGGACCCGCCCTACACCCAGGCGTTGCTGCGGCGGGCCATCGCGGACGGCGTGGACCAGCGGGGCCAGGCGCTGAACAGTGTCATGCCACGGTGGGCCGGCATGCTCTCCACCTCCCAGCAACGGGAGATCGCCGACTACCTCTGGTCGCTGCCGGCGTCCGTGAGGGGCGGGGCGGCGGGGCGCACCGCGGGCACGGGGGGCGGGGCCGTGCCGTTGGCCCCCTTGGTCGAGGGCGGATGCTTGGTGGTGCTCGTCGGGGCGGTGGTGCTCGTCGCCCGCGCCCGCCGCAGCAAGCGGTGAGGGCCACGGGCGTAGAACGCGCGCCCCGGTTGGAAGGACCCAGGCGCAACCGGAGGGACTTGGCGGCTTGTCCCGTGCAAACGGGCCCCGCGACTGGAGCCCAAGAAGGGGCCGGGGGACGTGGCCGAGGCGGCCAGACCGGTGGTACACACATCGTGCGGACGGGCGTGCCGTCCTCTTCCCGATCCGGCACACGCCACCATCCGCACGGTCGTGTCCGGTAACCGCGTCGGGATCGCGGCATTTCGTAGACCGGCGGCGTCGGGGGTGAGCGTGGAGGGCGGCAAGGACGACGCCGCAAAAAGACGATACCCAGGCCGTGGTCTAGATCGAAACCGTTGCGGCGCAAGAGCCCAGATCCTGAGGGTGCCGCGAAAGCGCGGCACCCTCCTCTGCTCGGCGCGTGGCCCGCATACGGTGGCCCGGGGAGGTCATGTCCGGGCAGCACGCGGCGGCCAACGGCTTTGGCCCTGCCGCGGGATGGGCGTCCCACCCCCTGCTGACTACGCTCGGACCGGTCTCTGCCCTCCGGGGCGGCGACTGGAAGGAAGGGTGGGGGATGTCACGGACACTGCTGCCTGCACAGGGCGGGGCGCGGCGCAAAGAGGCCTTGCTGTGGCGCTGGGCGCTGTTGCTGGCCCTGGCTGGCATCTGCCTCTGCCTGAGCCTGATCGGGCTGGGCGCCGGTGTGGTCGCCTTGGCGGTTGCCGTGGTGCTGGCGGTGGCGGCCGCCGTTGTCCGGGCCAGCAGGCGACGGACCCCGGTCGCTTCGCTGTTGCCCGTCGTTCGCGGGGAGGCCTCGGTGCGGGTGCGACGTGCGCCGGCGATCCCCGCGGCGCCACGGCTCTAACGCTGGCGGTGGTCGGTGCGCCGCCGGCGGGTCATGTCGCGATAGGTTTGGGCAAGCGCCCCGCGGCGCGGGCGCGACCCATAGTCACGTGGTCGAGGATCCGCCCGCTGTCGCCAGGCGTGCCGCGGGCGGGTCTCGCTGGGGAGTGAGGTGCTGTGAGCGTGGTGCGCACCCAAGCGGTAGCGAGGACACGCGCGTTGGGCCAGGCGGCCGAGGGCACGGAGGGCGGCAGGGGCGAGGA
>JAJZZC010000322.1 GCA_021797775.1 Bacillota bacterium | reverse complement strand
GAGGGTAGGGCCCGGCGTTACGGCCGGCGCCCCCCTCGTTGGGCGTGGGACGGCCGTTTTCCGGCACATGGTCTGTCGCAGTTCGGCCGCTGGGCCCGTGCCCCGGTAGGTCCTCGCCCCTCCGGTCGGCGTGCCGTGCACCCGTCGAACGTCGGTCAATGCCGGGCGGCATGCTGGAACATCCTGGTCACACCGGCCTGCTCCGCCGCATAGGCCTGCTTCAGGGCCGCGAAACCGGCCGGCGGTGGCGCCGCCGCCCCGGACTGCTGGAGGGCATTGATCTGCTGGGTCAGTTCCTGCATACCCAGTTGCGGCGAAAGCTGTCCGTTCCAGATCTGATCGATAAAGCTGATCAGCAGATTGTCCACCTGGGCCGCGTTGTATTTGAAAAAGAGGTTGGGCCAGGCGTACCCGCCCACGGCGGCATCCTTGATCCAGCCCAGTTGTTTCTGCTGCAGGGGCGGAGCTGCGGCCTTGATGTCGGCCTCCCACTCGTCCCACAGGCTGAGCAGGCAGGGTTGGATAAGCGTGACCTTGATCTGCCAGCGCTGGTACTCCGGTTCGGCGGTGACGAAGCGGAGGAGTTCCCACGCCGCCTCCTTGTGCGGCGTGTTGGCGTTGACGGCGTAGAAGTCGATGTTGTCAAAGGTGGAACGGCCGGCGGGGAATAGTGGCATGGGCAGGATGTCCCACTTGGTGGAACTGCCGAGCTGGGTCGCTGCCGGGTACAACGACCATCCGCCCAACATCTGAAACGCGCTCTTGCCCTCGGCCAGGGCAGTCACTCCGCCGCCGACGCTCAGGTATCCGCCGCGGACCCCGTCCTGGAGAAAGCTGGCCATCTGCACAGCCCCAGGCGTATCCATCAACGCCACGGTGGCATCCGCATTCATTTCGCTGGCGCCCCAGCCCGCCAGCAGCCAGTTGATCTGTCCCCACCAAGCATTGTTCAGCAGGTAGAAACCGATGCGCTTCTGACCCTGTGGGCTGGTGCCGGTGGCCGCCGCCGCCGCCTTCTGCATCTCCGCGACGGTCCAATCCGGATTGGGGTAGCTCAGGCCGAGGCCGTCGAGGATGTCCTGCCGGTAGAAGACGGTGCAGGGACCGTCGTAGGCCGGCAGCGCCAGCTGCTGACCGCCGTAGTTGAGCACCTGCATGTGCCGTCGCGACCAGAGCGCCGGGGAGACGTTGTCCTGCTGCATGTAGCTGTCCAGCGGCAGCAGCAACCCGCTGTCCCGCCAGGCGACCAGGTCTTGGCAGCAGTCCTGGAACACGTCCATGAAGCCGGAGTTGGCGATGGTGGCGGCGATCTGCTGCGTCGCCAACCCCTGCACCCGCTCGTGCACCTGGACCCGGACACCCTTGACCCGGTAATTGGCGTCGAACCACTGCTGGTTCAAGGACAGCGCGGTGGCGTTCCAGGCGGCCCCCTGCCAGTTGGGCGCGAAATGCAGCGTGATCGCGGACGCGGCGGCGGTCGGCGAGGCGGCCTGGCCACATGCGTCCAGGGCGCTCCCGGCCACCGCGGCACCGGCCACCAGTCCCACCCCGCGCAGCCACTGCCGGCGGGTCAGCCTCCCTGCCGGAGACATCATCAAAGGTCAACCACCCTTCCCTGAATCCCCAGGTGGCCGGTGCGAAAGGCCGCCCTTGCGCGACCACTTGTTTCAAGGTCCTCGTACCCAAAGCCCCAAGTCTCCGACTCGAGACCTCGTCTTTTTCTGCCAGCATCCTCCCGGGCCGCGGTCTACGCCTTGGCCTTGGACGCGGATCCGGCGGCGCTGCCGGATGCGGCCTTGCCCGCCACGCTCTTGCCGGCCGCGACGGAACTCGTGCCCCCGCCCGCCGGCGCCTTCTCCAGCGTCAGGGCCATGATCACCAGCTTGTTGTTCACGTTCGCCGGGTTGGAGGGCAGCACCAGCTTGGTCAGGGTGTGGTCCGGGTTGATCGGCACCGCTTCGGCGAACAGGCTGCGGCAGGTCGTGCTCACGCCCGTCGACGTCAGGAAGTACGGCGCCGCGTACACCCAGAACTGCGGCAGCGACGTCGCGGTGTTGCAGTTGGGCTGGTAGTAGACGCCGTACTTGCTCACCGTGCCGCTCTTATACACCGCCGCGACGTTGGTCGGGCCCCCGCCCCCGTTGATCCCCGTCTCCAGCAGCCAGAAGCCCAGGTACTTGCCCGCCGGCACCGGGATCGTCACCTGGCTCTGGATGTCAAAGGCATCCTTCACCCCCGTGCCGCCCGCCGGCATCAGGAACGGCACCGTCGCCGTCTGTCCGTGCCAGGTGATCGGCACCTTCCACGTGCCCGTGTTCGGCGCGAACGGCACCGGGACAGAACCAACGCTCAGACCGTTGCCCGCCCCCGCCAGCTTGTACTTGCCCACGCCCTTGTAGGCCGGACCGGTCTTGGGCGGAGGCGACACCTTCACCGGCGGGATGATCGCGTCCGACTGGAAGAACTTCGTCAGGTCGACCTCGACGAAGTTGCCCACCGTCCCCGCCTTGGGCTGCTGCGCGCTGACCTTGCCCAGCGTGGCGGGGTCGCAGGGCTTCAGCGGGAAGCCGCAGAGCGCACCCGTGTTCCCAGTGGCCGCCTTCGTCGACGCCGCCAGAAGCGACGCGTACGTCGCAGCCGCAGCGGAGGTCCTTGACTTGTTCGCCGCGCCCTTCCCGCCCGGGTGACCGCAGGCCGCCAGCATCAGCAGCACGCCACAGAACACCGCGGGTACCTGCTTGCGCCGCAAGCTCAACCCCATCCCCTCCCAGGAATCAGATACTCGCAGGAGTCGCGCCCAGCGCCGCCGGACGCCTCGCCAGCGCTGCATCGCCCCAGCGCCGGACCGCCCCCACAGAGACGCAGCGCCGGATTCGGCCGCCATCCCGCCTCCGAGAAGACCGGCAGGGGTGGCCGGGAGTGTGTCCCCAAATCCGCAGCCAAACCCGTATCCCCCTGGGCGGCGGGCCCTGGGGGCCGGCCACCGCCGACGGGCTGGCGAGAACGGAAACAGTGGGACGCACCGGCCCACCCTGCGGATGTGGATATGGTACTCCCTTAGAGGTACCTCTCCTGCCGTCCCGCGAGGGAATCGCGCCCCATTTTGTAGCCGACGCGCTGACGCGCACCGCAAAGTGACCCGATTTTGCCGGAAGATGCGTATCGCCCCGGGGCGGCGTTTGCCCGCCGGATCATCCCCCACGGCGCAGGTCAGGCGAGCCAGGACCGGAGACCGGCAAGCACGGAGACGTCGGTGCGCTGAAGGACTGGCGCCAGGCACCCGCCATGACGGATCGGCATCTGCGGCCCTGCGTCGCGGGGCCTGCCGGCGGGGTGGATCCCGCGTCCCAGGGAGGCCGGCGGCGCCGGCCACTCATCCGCCATGGCCGCGCAAATCAGCGGTCGCCACCTGGCTGGTCCGATCTTGGCGCTCATCCGCGTCGGGTGCTCCGTTCCCTGGTCGCCCCATAACGTGCCGGATCGAGGACGCGTCCCGACGCGTGGCCGACGGCCGCGGTCGGCGCACGCCCGCCCACCCACCCGGGACCGGTGCCTGCCGGCCGCGGCCGCCTCACTCCGCCAGGTGCAGGTCCGCCTCCACCTGTTCCCGTGTGAGCGTCAGTTCTGGATCCTGCCGGTATTCGTTCTCGATTTCCGCCTCCCCGTTCCCGCTGGGCAAGGGGTCGCCGGGGCCAAGCGTCTCATCGCGCGCCCGCCGCGCCTGCCAGAGGGCGGCGATCGCCTGGCCGTTGGCGGCCATGCGCCGACCCGCCTCGGCGGCGAAGGCGCGCAGCCTCGCCCAGCCCGGCGCCGACTCATCGGGCTGTTCGCCGCCGACGTGGCCGGCCTGGAGCGCATGGGCCACCCAACGCCGCGCGATCTGCGTGTGGTAGGTCTCGTCGGCCCAGTCGTAATCCTGGTACATCGCCGCCAGGGGGTTTTTGGCAACATCGCGGCACCATTCGTACTCCTGCCGCTTGCCGGGCGGGTAGCGCATCATCGCCTGCTCGACGTTGAGGCCCAGATGGGCGTACCGGTCCAGGGCGCTCACCGAAAGGTACCAATAGCCGGGCCCGATCCGCAGCGGCCATTCGCGCACGTCGCGCCCAAGGCTCTCGATCACAGCCTGGCCCAGCATGCTGTGGCGCGCCTCGTCCCACATGTGGCGGACCAGTTCCAACCTTCCCTCCCACGGCATGCCGTTCGGCTCCCGGGACAGTTCGAAGACGGCGCTGGCCGGATTCTCAGTGGCCGCCAACTCGTTCAGCCGTCCCCGCATCATGAAGATCAGCCTTTCGGCCGTCGTTTCCGCACGGGGATCGCCGGGTTCGTTGAACTGGAAGTTGATCGTAAATCTTGGATCTCGGCGGGGGTGGCGGGAGATGTGGAAGGGTTGGCTGGAACGCGCCGGATCGGCCTGCCCGCGGGCTTCCCGCCCGCTGATGCCGCCCGCCGCGGACAGGAAGGTACGGAGGTGCGCCTGCCACGCGGCGGCATGCTCCGCAGCGCCCGGCTCCGGCGTCCACGGCTGACCGACGGGTGGCCCGGACCGCGCCGCACCCGGAAGGGCATCCGGCCCGGGATCCGCGGTGACCGTCACCGGATCGCGGGCGCCATTGGTCGCCGATGCCCCAAGAAACGCCGCCACCTTGGCCGCCCCTTCCAGAGCGCCGGCCGCGGCCGCGGGACCGGCGAGTTCGGCAATGGCCTCGGCGGCCCAGGCCAACTGGTGCCCCTCCTCCCGCAGTATGATCTCAAGCTCGCGCACGGTGGGGAAGTCCGCCAGCGGGTTACTGGTCTCCACGTGCCAGCGATAGGCC
>JAJZZC010000321.1 GCA_021797775.1 Bacillota bacterium | reverse complement strand
CGTCGCGACGGCGGCGCCGAACAGCCCCGGGCCCGCGGCCGGCCCCCGGCGCGCGAGCCGCAGGGTCAGCACCGGGACGACCAGTTCCTGCAGCGAGAGCCCGCCATGCACGTAGACCGCCTGCTGCGGGGCCGCCAGCACCCCCAGGCCCTTGAGAAACAGGCAGTCCCCTTCGCCGCCGAGCCCCAGCGCGGCGAAGGGGACGCGCCAGAGGCCCTCGGGAGTCGTGCCGCCCCTCCCCACCCAACAGCGGCGGTCCAACTTCCAAAGCGCGCCCCCCGTGGGTGCGTCGACCGTGCGCTCGGGCCCGGGGGGCGGGTCGAAGAACAGGAAGCCGTGGTCCGCCGCGATGACCACGCGCGCAAAGCCCGCGTCACCCAAGCGGCGCACCGCGTGCACGACGTCGTCCAGGTCCCGGGCCAGGGAGGTGAAGTCGGTCTCGTCCTGCCCCTGCTCCCCTTCCTTGTCCATCGCCTGCTGCCAGACAACGACCAGGCGCGCCTCTGCGGCGCGCTCCCGCCACTTGCGCCCCGCGCGCACCTCCCGCAGACGCAAATCGAGGACCTGCTCGCCGAGCAGGGCGCTGAGGAACTTGCGCCGGTCGGCCCGCACGCGCAGCACGCGCCCCTCGAGCACCGCGCCGAAACGCCCCCGCTCCCCGGAGAGGCCGAGGCCCCGTTCGGCCCGCGGCAGCAAGGCCGCCATGCCGACTTCGGTCACCGTCGGGGCGGCGGCGATCGCCGGCCGGACCTCGAGGTCTGCCGGTTCCAACTCCGCCGCCAGCCGCTGCGCCAAGTCCAGGCCCAGCTCGTAGCGGAGAGCGTCCACCAGGACGTAGGCGACCCGCTCGCGGGCCAGATCCGGCTCGACCAGGCGGTGAAAGATGTCGGTCTGGGGCAGGAGGTCGCCGAACAACACCCCGCTTCGGCTCAGGGAGGCGCCGAAGCCCTCGGCCAGGTCGGCGGCGAAGGCCTGGTACGCGGCGCGCGCCTGCCCGAGCAGCGCCGGGATGCCGTGGTCGTCCCCGCCCGCTGCCTCCTCCAGCTGGCGCTGCAGGTGATCACACCGCCACCACCCGTGCTCGGGGTCCGCGTAACGGCGCACCCAGGCCTCAGGCGCACCCTGATGGGCCGCGACCTCCGTCGCGGCGCGCCGGGCCGCCTGCGCCAGCTCAACGGCCCGCACGGCGACCTCCCACCGCCGCTGCTCGCCCTTCTGGCGGGCCCAGTAGCTCGCCCGGCCGGCCCGCGCGCGGGCGCCCACGGCCTCCAGGTCCCCGCCGCCGGCACACAGGGGGTCCAGGCGGGCGAAGGCAGCCTCGGCCAAGGCGGGCAGTGTGTCGAGCCAGTTGCCTTCATCGGCCGCGGCAAGGGCCGGGCGCAGGGGCCCCTCTACCTCCCGGGCCTCGACCGCGTAGGCGCGGGCGTCCATCTCCGCGCGGAGGCGCTGGGCGACGGCCAGGCAGCGGTCGCGCGCAGCGTCCGGCAGCGCGGGCAGGGACGCCAGGGCCGGCAGGGGAGCGCTCAGGCGTGCCAGCAGCTCGGTGAACAGGACGTGGCGCCAGAGCCGCCGGCGCCGCGCGGCGGGCGCTTCCGCGGGATCAGGCGCAAACCCCAGGCCCTCCCGCAAAGCGGCCTGCAGGTCCGCGTCCAGGCCGCGCGCCGCCACGCGCTCCTCGAAGGCCGCATCGCGGAGGAGGCGCACGGCCAGGCCGACCTCATCCCCCACCCCCGCCAGCGCGTAGAGCAGTCCGCCGCCGAAGGTCCCGTCCACGGCCAGCGCGTCCAGCTCCGCCAGCGATACGGGCTGCCGGCTCAGCTGGTCGAGCACCGGTCCAGAGACCTGGTCCCGCAGGGCGAGGGCGACCACGTCGGCCCGGGCGAGCTGCTCGCAGCACCCCGCGAGGGCGATCTCGGCCAGCGGGTCTTCCCTCGGCGCCAGCCGGGGACCCGGCACGTGCACCAGCAGCCGGCGATCCCCGGCCGTCACGGCGGCGTCGGTGATCCGAGAAAACGCCTCCTCGGCGTCCTTGCGCGCCGCCCAGTGGCTCCCCCGCCAACGGACGACCGCGGCCTCATCCGTCAGGCGGTCGAGTAGGGACGCCCCCAGGGCGTCCGCGTCGTACCACACCACCACGCCGTGGGTGCGGACCAGGTCCCGCAGGTGCGCCAGCAGCGCGGCGCTCACGGGACCGAGCGGACCGTCGTCTGCACCGACTGTAGCGGTGGCCACGCCGGTTCCCCCCTTCCGCGGGCCTCCCCCCGCGCCGGCCGCGACGCCGGGCCACGCGGGGGCGGACGCATCAGCCGCCCGATTCATGCGGCGAGCAGGGCCCGCCTTCCTGCTCGCGGCCACGCTGGCCAAGGGAAGGGCAGCACTCCGCCGAGCGGCACCGCACCGCGGCGCGGGCTTGACATCCCTTGCCATGGGTAGGATGCTGAGAACATGGAGACCAAACAGGCGCTCTCGACTGGGCAGGCGGCAAAGTGTCTTGGCATCTCCGTTCGCACGCTTTACCGCTGGGAGACCGCCGGGAGACTTCGCCCCATGACCCGGACGCCCACCGGGCAACGCCGGTTCTCGGTGCGAGAAGTTGACGCCCTTCTCCGAGCAAAGACAGGGGTCACCGAACGGTGCGCGGTCTATGCACGAGTCTCCTCCGAGAAACAGGCTGGCGCCGGCAACCTGGAGCGGCAGAAGGAGCGCCTCGTATCGGCCGCGACGGCCAAGGGGTATGGACTTGCCTGTGTGGTCACCGAGCAGGCATCGGGCCTGAACGAGAAACGCCGCGGACTACGGCGCCTGTTTCGCTTGGCCGCCGCGAGTGAAATCGACGTCGTGCTGATCGAGTTCAAGGATCGCCTGGCGCGTTTCGGTTTCGCCTATCTGGTCGAGGCGTTCGAAGCGCACGGGGTCCGGGTCGAGGTCCTGGATGGTCCGGTGGCGGTAGACGCCACCCAGGAAATGGTGGCCGACATGCTGGCCATCGTTACCTGCTTTGCGGCCCGTCTGTACGGGAGCCCGTCACAGCAATTCCGGCGGAAGGTACGGGAAGCGGCCAGGGAGGAGGGCGGGGCGGTTGCCGGCTGAAAAGAGCATACCCGCGACCCGTACGGTTCGCCTGCGTATCGCCCCCTCCGCCAACGCGGGGAAGGTCGCGGCCCTGGCCGCCACGACGGCGGAGTGGGAGCGGGCCGTCGCCTTCTACACCGACCTCTTCCTCGACCACCCCGGCGTGTTCGACGCGCGGAGAACGGTCGTGCTGCCCAGCGGTCCCGATGTGGGCAAGACCAAAGAGGCTGCCTGGACCGACAAGGACCGGTTGACGTGGGCAGAGTCTGTTACCGTGGCCACACCGACGCATCCCGGCATCGTCCCAGAGCGGAACTTTGGCGCGACTTGCCCCGGCGCCCCGCGGGACTTGCGTCGGGCGGCCATTCACGCCGCGGCCGGTACCGTCCAAGGCTACCTGGGCAACCTCCGGCGTTGGGATGCGGCGAATCCCAAGCGACGGGGCAAGCCACCCAAGCCGCCCCATCCGCACCCCCACCTGACCGTCTATGGGCAGATGGCAACGGTCCGCTTGGCCGACTATCGCGCGGGTTTCGTACGGCTGAAGGTCAAGGCTGGCGCGCACTGGATGTGGGAGAACCTCCCCGTGCAGGCGCCGCCATACCTGGACCGCCTGCTGGCAGAGTCCGACCGGGAGCGGGAGCGGATCACGGCCGAGCGAGCGGAACAAAACCGGCGGATGGCGGCCGAAGGGCGAAAGGCGCGCACGGAGGCCGAGCAGCGGTCCCTGCGTCCGACGCCGGGAGTCTGGGTGGCCCAATCCCCCACGCTGATCCAACGGCGAGACGGCTGGTGGCTCCACCTACCGTTCGAAAAGCGCACCAAGATCGCGGGCAAGGCCGAGGACCGCCGTCTGGCGGAGCCCGGCCTGAAGGTTGGCACCATCGACCTCAACGCGGACAGCGTGGCGGCAGCGGCCTGGGAAGGGCCGCGTTGCCTGGGGGTCCGTACGGTCTGGCACGCGCGCGAGAACGCCAAGCGCGAGAAGGTCCTGCAGAAGGTCGCGCGGCGGCAGAAGCGGAGCGGGCGGCCGGTCAAGGGCGAGCGGAGCAACGCCGGCCTCTGGCGGACCATCGCCGCCCTCGACGCGGCGGTGGCCTGGCGGGTGGCCGCCGCCATCGTCGCGTGGGCGGTGCTGCTCGGCCTGCAAGTGCTGGTGTTCGAGCACCTGCGGCCGTATCGGCCCGAACGGGGCCTGTCCTGGAGTCTGCGGACGAACCGCAAACGCGCGTACTGGCTACGGGGCAAGGTGTTGGCCCATGTCCGGCACCTGGCCGCCTGTCACGGGATCCTCATGGTCGAACGGAACCCTGCCTGGACCAGTCAAGCCTGCCCACACTGCAGCCATCTCGGCGAGAGGTTCTCGCCGGATGGGCGCGGCTACCCGAGCCGCTTCCGGTGCGGGCACTGTGGCTGGACGGGCGATGCCAACGTCGTGGCGGCCCTGAACCTCCAGCGGAAGTCCCGCTTTGGCTGGTTCTAGATGGACCCGCCGGAGGGGGTCCCTTGGGGGAGAAGGGGTTGAGCCCGCTGGAACTGGTGGAAGTGGGCGTTCGGCCTAGACATACGCACGGGCGGCGGCGGCGGCGGAGGTGAACGGTGGCTCGCGGTTATCCGTTTGGCTTGACGAGTGTCCCGGTCCTTGGTGATGACTGAGAACACAGGATCTGGCGGTCCCCGCTTTGCCCCTTGCGTCGCCTAGACAACGCGCCTATACTCTAGGCATGTACCTGCGGACGATGACCCGGCACAA
>JAJZZC010000320.1 GCA_021797775.1 Bacillota bacterium | reverse complement strand
GGTGGAACGGCTGATCCGCGCCTTGAAGCGATGCGCCGGGCCGTGACTGAGTCCGTCAGCCTCGGCTGCGCCGCCCAGGATCAGCCCCACCGTTCCGCTGGGGGTCCCCCAGCTGGCGCATGCCTGGCCCATGTACGGCGGATTACGGTTGCGCGCACCGGAACGGAGTAGAACCACCGACGACGGGACCGCCGTAGAGGGCTACGGCCTTACCCTGGACCGTCGGGCGGATGGGCCAGGATTACCAGCTGGTCCTTCGGCACACGCGGGTCGGGTTCGATCGCCGCAGGGTGGGGTCGCTCTTGTGCGCAGGCCCCGCCGACAGCGGAGGTGCGCGATGGGTAAGTTTGCCGTGATCGTCCAGGCGGGACCGCAGGACGGGGCGCGCGCCCTGCACGGCCTGTTGTACGCGGATGAACTGCATGAGGCCGGGCACGAAGTGCGGGTGGTGTTTGATGGAGCGGGAACCACGTGGGTCGAGACGTATTCGGCCCCTGCCCACAGGTATCACGACTTGTTCGAGAAGGTCCGTAGCGCTGGCCTGATCGGCGGCGTGTGCGAATACTGTGCAGCGGCCTTCAACGTGAAGGCCGCCGTAGTGCAGGTCGGACTTCCACTCCAGGGAGAGGCCGGCGGCCACCCGAGCATCTCCCGGCTTGTGGCCGACGGGTATGCGCTACTCGTGCTGTAGGGCAAGCGCCGGCGTGCGCGCCGCTGGCAAGGAGCGCGGCGCTGGGCCGGGGTGGCATGGCCTCGGCGCGCCGGGGCAACAGGGAGCACGACCGCACCTGTCGAGGGTGACTGGTACGCATCCGGATGACCGCCCTGTGGCAACGCAGCGGAGCCGGGCGGACGCCGATCATCGCCGCAACCGCCATAGACCGGTCGGGCTCCGCTAACGGGGAGGCGTGGCTGGGCCCGTTACCGCCTCCTGCCGAGCCACCACCGCGCGACCCTGCCCAGCGTGCCGCCAGAGAGCCGCTCGCGCCAGTATTCGCCGGCCGCCTGCGCGACGGCTTCCGCATACGTGGGGTAAGCGTGGACGACCTGGGCCAGGTCGCCGACCCTGGCCCCCACTCCAATGGCCACGGCGACTTCGGCAATGAGTTCGCCCGCGCGCGGCCCCAGACAGTGGGCGCCCAGGATACGACCAGCCGGGTCTGCGACGAGTTTGACCATCCCCACGGTCTCCCCGTCGCAGATGGCCCGATCCAGATGGCTGGCCGCATGCCGATAGACGCGCACACGGTCCCCATGCCGCTGGCGCGCCTCCGCCTCGCTCAGCCCGAGGTGCCCGACCTCGGGATCGGTATAGGTGACGGCGGGAACGCGCTCGGGGTCGATCCCGCGCCGCATCCCGAACAGTGCGTTGGACACGACGGCCCGCGCCTCATGGGCGGCGACGTGGGTGAACCGGAGGTGCCCGTGGGTGTCGCCGGCGGCGAACACACCGGTCGCCGTTGTCCGGAGCGTCCGGTCCACCACGACGCCGTCCCGATCCACCTGCACGCCGGCCGCGGGCAATTCAAGGTCGGTCAGGGTCGCCTCCCTGCCGGTCGCGATGAGGATGCGCGCTGCCGCGTAGCGCTGCCCCGCGGCCTCCACCCATCCCCGGCCGGCCGCGGTCATGCGCGCCTGCGTGTGTACGGTGACGCCTTCGGCCTCCAGCACGCCGATGATCAGGGTGGACAGCTCCGCATCCTCGCGCGGCAGCAGGCGCCGGCCCGATTGCAGCAGCGTGACGCGGCTGCCGAGCCGGGCGAACGCCATCGCGAATTCGACGCCGACGGGACCGCCCCCGACGATACAGAGGGAGGACGGGATCTCCTCGACCGCGACGGCCTCCACGTGCGTCCAATACCCCGAACTCGCCAGGCCCGGCACGCTCGGCACCCTGGTGTGGGACCCGGTTGCGATGAGCACCGCGCGGGCCTCAATCTCCCGACCGGCCGCCGCCACGCGCCGCGGACCCGAAAAGCGCGCCGAAGCGCGCACGACTTCGATCCCCAGGCGGCGCATCCGCTCAGGACTGTCCGCCTCGCCGGCCTGCCGCATGGCCTCACGCACGTGGCTCCAGACGCCCGCCGCATCCACCCGGGTGCCGGAGGGGACGCGCACGCCGAAACGGTCGGCGTCCCGCACGGCCCGAGCGGCCCGTGCCGCCGCCAACAGGGCCTTGGTGGGGACGCAGCCCGTATGCAGGCACTCGCCGCCCAGTTCCTCACGCTCGATCAACACCACCTGCGCCCCCAGGCCAGCAGCCCCGACGGACGCGACCAGGCCGGCGGTACCTCCGCCGATGACGGCCAGATCGGCCCGGCTCATCGGGGTTCGCGTCCGGCCGCGTTTAGTAGCCGGGCCACCACGGCGGTGTTGACCCACATCTGCCGCCGGCCGGTGCGCACAGCCCCGCTCCGCGCGAGGCCCGAGAGCGTGGCGGTGACCGTTTCGCGGGTGGAGCCGATCATGGTGGCGATCTCCTGATGCGTGATGAAGTCAATGGATGCCCAGCCGCCAGCCGGGTCGCCGAAGGCGGCCGCCAGCCGCGCCAGCAGCAATAGCAACCGGTGGCGCACATCCTGTAGCGCGAGGGCGACCAACTGCTCCTCCAAGTCGCGGATGCGGCCGCTCAGCGCCTCCAGCAGGCGCAGGCCCAGGCGGGGCTCCTGGCGCAGCAACTCCTCCAGATCGCCACGCCGCAGCGTGCACAGGGCCACCTCGTCCATCGCATCGGCGTACAGGTCCGGCGGGGATGCGGCCAGGGAGCCGACCTCGCCGAAGACGTGACCCATGCCCAGGACCGCAACGGTGGCCTCGTGTCCGGTCGGGTCCAGGGCGTAGAGGCGGACGTGGCCGCGCTTGATGAAGTGCAGGCCCCCGCCGCGGCGGGACGGGTCCGAGAGCCGGTCACCCCGTTGCGCCGTCACCATGGGGGCGAGGCGGTCCATCGTGGCGACCGCCTCTGGCGCCTCCGCGAAGATCTCCATCGCGCTCAGCAGCCGGAACTTCTCCGTTCCCTCACGAGCTCCCACGGAGCAGCCCCTCCCGTCCCAGCGCCGCTTCGAGTTCCGCCGCGTCGAAGCCGAACAGCGCCGCCCGGCGCCCGACCAGCAACAGTGGCGTGGCGAATGCTCCGTACTTCCGCATTTCGGCTCTCGCGGCCGCATCCTGGGCGATGTCGTACTCCCGCCAGGGAACACCGGCAGCCGCCAGGTAGCGGCGCGCCCGCGCGGTACCTGGGCAGCCCTTCTGCCCAAACAGCTCCACCATGCCGCACCACCCCAATCAGCATAGCCGCACCAGCGCCCCGGCAATGTAACGGGCCCTACCCATCCCGGCCGCCCCAGAGACCGCGCGTGCAGCGGCTGGCGGGGATGTAGTCCGGCTGACATTCGCCCGGTCGTCCCTGTGATTTCATCGGGGCCGGAACACCCGTAGCCGTCAGGATCGATGCAATGGCGGCCGGCGCTTCGGAGAGGGGATGGATTTCATGGCCAGACCGGACAGGGTGATCGTCTACACGCAACCCGGCTGCACCGGCTGCCACGCGGAGAAGACGTGGCTCTCGCGACGCGGGATCGCCTTCGAGGAGCGCGACATTCGTGCGGACCCCAAATGGCTGTCGGAGCTTCAGGCCCTCGGCGCCAAGGCCACACCGGCGACGCTGATCGAGGCGGGCGGGCGCCGCCAGGTGGTCTCGGGATTCGACGAACACCAACTGCTCCACGCCCTGGATATTCCGCATCATTAGCTGGCCGCCACCGCGCACCCGATGCGCTGGACCTATGGGGGTGCCGCTGCATGGCCTGGTCCCAGAACGACGCCCAGAGTCCAGGGGCCAGACTGGATGCCCTGCCGTGGTCGCGCTGGCACCTTGTGCTCACGGTGGTCCTGGGCGTCGCCTGGCTGTTCGACGCGTTTGAGGTCAACGTCGTCGGCAGCGTCGTCGCCGTTGTGGAGAGGCTCTGGCACCTCCACGGTGCAGAGCGCCTCTGTGGTAAGTCTCTGGTTGATCGGCATCATGGTCGGGGCCATCGCCTTCGGGTACCTCGCGGACCGCTTCGGCCGCAAGCGCCTGTTCCTACTGACCCCGGCGATGCATGCGCTGTTCGCCATCCTCACCGCCTTCTCGTGAAACTACCCGTCTCTGCTGATCTGCCGATTTCTCACCGCCCTTGGCGTCGGGGCGGAGTACTCCTGCATCAACGCCGCCATCGGTGAATTCGTCCCTCGGCGCGCGCGGGGAATGGCGACGGCGACGGTGATCAACTTCTGGTCGATCGGCGCGCTCTTGGCGGCGGGCGTCTTGGCCATCTTCCTTGCCACGCTGCCTCCGGCGCTGGGCTGGCGTCTGGGGTTCGGCGTGGGCGCCGTGGCGGCCCTGATCTTCGCCTGGGCCCTCCGCTTCGTGCCGGAAAGCCCGCGCTGGCTGTGGGCCAAAGGCCGCCGCGCCGAGGCCCGGCGTGTCGTCGCCGCAATCGGGGCAGCAACCGGCGGGCGGGGCACGGGCGCCCGCCCCCCCGCCGCAGGACCGCCGGCCGGAAGCGCGCCATCACTCCAGGCCACCTTCTGGCGGGATGTGCAGGTCCTGTTCCGGTGCTATCCGGGGCGTGTCGCGCTGGGGGCCCTCCTGGACGTGTCCGAAGCCTTTGGCTATTACGGGCTCTTTGCGTTTGCGCCGCTGGTCATCTTCCCGGCGGTGCACATCCCCACCGCGAGGATTCCGGTGCTCTTCGTATACGGCGACATCGGCGCGCTCTGCGGCGGGGCGGCGATGCTGACGGTCTTCGACCGCTGGGGCCGCAAGCGGACCGTGCCGCTGGCTTACGGGCTCACCG
>JAJZZC010000055.1 GCA_021797775.1 Bacillota bacterium | reverse complement strand
CAGCGATCCTGGTGGGGTTGGCTGCGGCCCCGTATGCCGCGGCCCAGGGCGAGGCGAGCGTTACGGCATCCGTCACGGCATCCGTGTACGCTACGGCGCCGGCCATCCAGGCAGTTTCGCCTAGCGCCCCGTGGAATGACGCCGTGCTCGCAAAGGCCGGCGGCGCGATGGGCATCGCGGGTTCGCGGTTCGGATCCGTTCCGGGCGAGGTCCTCATCCAGGACGGCCAGATACAATTGGTGGCTGACCTCGCCCAGGGGGGCCTGCCCGGCGATTGCACCTGGACCTCGACCGCCGTTACGTTGGGGAGCGACTGCTTCAATCAGCAAGTCGACCTTCCCGTCGGGACGGCCGCGGTTCAGTTGGTGACTGCGGCGGGGGGACAGTCAAACGTCGCCACCATTGCAGTTGTGCCCACTGTCCAAACACTCGTTCTGAGCGCTACTCCCTCTGTGGTACCCGCCGGAGGGCAGGCCGAGTTCACCGTCCGTGCGGCCGGACCGGCGGGCGCCGCGATCGGCTACAGCATCAATCTGGCGGTTTCCTCCCCGAGCGGCAGCGCACAGTTATCTACGGGCCAAGTGACGACCGGCGTAGCCGGCGCCGCGGAATTCAGCGTTACGGACCCGAATCCCGAACAGGTGACCGTGACCGCCAAGTACGCGAACCGGGAGACGGGAAATACGGTCATCCAGCAAGCTACCGTGTCGTTCACAGGCGGTTGCAACGTGGTTTCCTCGGTGCAAGTCGCGGTCTTGCCCGGTGCCTTGCCCACGCAAGGCGCCGCAGGGATACCAGTCACTGCCAGCCTTACGACGGCCGCCGGGGCGCCCGTCGCCGGGGCGCCCGTACTCTTCGCGGCGCCGCAGGCCCCTGGCGTGACCATCAGCCCGAGCGAGGCGGAGACGAACGCCAGCGGCGTCGCCACAGTCGCCGTGTCTTCCACGGAGGCGCAGAACGTCAGCCTGACGGCCACCTGTGCATCCGTGCCCGGCCCCAGCGGATCGCCACCCGCTGGCAGTGCGACGATCCAGTTTCAACCAGCTCCGCAGGTGGTTCTGCAGCTGCAGCCGGCTAGCTTCACGGAGCCGGTCGGCGCACCGGACCGCGTACAGGTACAAGCGATCACCCCGGCGGGGGGGCCACTCGGCGGCATCGTGGTCACCTTGCAGCCGTATCAGACCCTTACAGTTAACGCAGCAACAGTGACGACGCAGCCGGATGGCGAAGCGACTTTCACCGCAACGGCGACCCAGACCGGCACCGCGACGGTGACGGCGACCGCGAGTGGTGCCGCGCCGTCCGCCATAAGCATCCAGTTCGGAGCGGCGAGCCCGACTACGGGTACGGGCTGCCCGCTCTCCGAGAAGACATGTATCCCGCCCCCCCCTCCCCCCGAGCCGTGCGTGTCTCACTTCCGAGACGTTGCCCCGGCAGCCTGGTACACCCAGGCGGTATGCGCCCTCACGAGCCGTGGCGTGATTCAAGGCTTTGCCTGCCCGCCAGCCGGGAGTACCTGCTTTGCGCCGAATACGAAGCTGACGGTCGCCGAGTGGAGCGCGCTCATCGTGCGGGCCGTGGGTTTGGGCATCGGCTCCAACACCCCCAACTGTTCGGCGAACAACGCGTCGTGGGCGCGTGGTGACCTGGCGGCGATGGCCCCATACTTGGTGGACGTCGCGAGGGTCGAGGGAACCTGCCGTGCAAGCGACGTGATGAATCGTGAACTCGCGATCGCCTCCCTTGTCCGGGTCGTGGATGCGGAGAAGTACCCATTGCCGGCGGGCCCCGGCGCGATCCTCGCGCCTTTTGCCGACGGCGGTCGGGTGGCATCGGCCGTGCGTTCGCTTGTGGCCATCGGGATTCAATTGCATCTCCTGGAGGGGGGCGGTGGTGCGAGGCCCATGCTGTATCCGACGCAGCCACTAACCCGCGCCGCAGCCGCGGTTCTATTGTACCGGGCGATGACGAATGCCTGTCTCGGCATAAGGTGCGCGCCGCGGGTCAATCGGGTCACGACCCTCGGCCAGCCGACCGGCGGCCTCGTCACGGCCTTGCACGGCACGGGTCTTGGCGAGTATCCCGCATACGATGGGCAGACCCAGCTCCTGTGGTTCGACGACGCCACCAGCAACTGGCAGGCCGGGAAGAGCGGAGGCCCGTGGAACGAGGGTAATTTAAACGTGACGCTGTGGACCCCCTGGCTCATTGAAATAGTTCAGGATGGGAGCAACAACAACTACGTGCCAGCTCCAGGCGACACCGTAACGGTCCATCTGGTGAATCCAGAATCACAGCGCGCGGCTGCGCCGTACACGTTCCAGTCGGGCCAGCGCGGATAGCACCATACGGGCGCACGTACGCCTCGGGAATACCGAGCCGCACGTGCGCCCAGTACAGGACGAGCGCCCCGCATACTCTACTTAAGGATGTGGTGGTCCTGCCACGGACGGCCATGGTTCCCGTGGACGGTAAGAAGGTCCGGGCCTTACGCGAGCAGCTCAGGCTTGGTCTCAAGGACATCGCGGAAAGAACCGCCTTGTCCATGGGCTACCTCTCCGATATAGAAAACGATAAGCATCGGTTCATCAGTACCTCGGCCGCAGAGTCCCTGGCAACTGGGTTGCGTGTTACGGTTGATGACCTCACGATGGACCGCTGCGCTGTGGTGATGGAATGCGAGGTCCGCGGCTTGAGTGTAAGCGATGCGCCCCGCACGGCGGCGGAGCGACGAGCGGCCCCATACGCGAGGTCGGCGGCGGCCCATGTCGACCGGAAGGTGGTGTGGGCGCCTGTCGATCCCTTGGGTGTGCAGATCGTGGCGGCGCCAGCGCAGGGACCCGACCCGCGGAGCACGTGCCTGACGGTGGCGCAATTGGGCACCCCGCCGGAACGGCTGTGGGAAGCCAGGGTGCTTCCAGGGTGGGAGGTTAGTCTGACCATGGAAGATGGCGACGCGACTGAACCGAAGGTGACCGACGAGCGAGGACGCGCCTGCTTTCCGATCCTGTTCGATCCAGAACGGTTGCGCAAGGCAACGATCATCGTCCGCCGTCCGCGCTGATTATCTCGGACCACGGACGCGGGTGAAGGTCTCGCGGGAGGAACGCTGGGCCGCGCGGCTCGCGGCCCAGCGTTCCAGGGGCCGGGCGTAGGTCCGTCAATATCCTGGGTCCAGGGCCGTCGCGAAAGGCAGGTGGCGGGTTGCGTGGGGCGGATCTTTGATGCGCGCGGTCTTGTTCCGCGGAGCGGAGGGCGCGTCCGAGCGGTCGTGATCGGCGTGCGGACGGAGGCGGCCGCCCGATTCGCTCCGGTGGACGCGCTTAGCTTCTGCGCACTTCTTTCCGAGGCGGGGTGCGGGCGCGGTGACGTGCAGCTACTCTTATCTCCCTGCAGGGATCCGTCCGCAGGGTGTCGGCTGGCCACACGCGCGCACATGGTGGCTGCTTTGCGGGGCGCCGCCGCGGCATGTGCGCGGGGCGACGCGCTCTTGGTGTTTTACGCCGGGGTTAGCTGTTGTACGGGGGATCCTCCGACGCTCCACTTGTTTCCGTGCGACGGCCGTCTGGATGATTTGACGTCCCTAATGTCTCTGTTAGAGTTGTGTGACCTCGTTCGGGAATCGGCGGCGAGCGCGCGGTACCTATTCGTTGATGCGTAACGGGACGGGATGGCAACATGGTGGAGGCGGACGGGGTGACGCACCGGGTCTTCGCGGTTCTCATCGGTGTGCAGATGTACCAGAACGCAGACCTGTATCGTGAATTGCTCTATGCGCGTCAGGACGTCGAGAGCCTGCGACAGGAATTGGCCCGTTGGGATGAGCCGTGCCAAGACGGAGATGGAGCATCCAACCGGGATCTCTGTACCGATGTGCGAGTCCTCGCATCGCCGCCTCTGCGAGAGGACGCTCCGTCGGCGACACGGCAAGAGATTGAGTATGCGCTACGGGCGGTCGCCGATGAAGCCGGGCCAGACGATGTCCTGCTGCTGTGGTTTTCTGGACACGGCGCCATGCACGAAGACAAAGATGGGATTTCGCGACTATACTTGCAGCCGGAAGACGCGGACGAGAAGTCCGACACCTGGATTGGTCTGGAAGAGGTGAACGCCTGGGTCGGCCTCAGCCGAAGCCATAGGCGTTTCGCCTTCATTGATGCCTGTCAGTCTCCATCGGCAGCGGGGTCTCCGCCGCCGGGAGACCAGTGGGCAGTGAGGGCGCGCGCGCCGTTGCTCTCGCCGCGGGGCGGAGAAGTCCTGAGTGCACCGACGAACCAAGCCAGGGCAGAGGCCGAGATCCAGAAGACCCTCCTCCAAGGGGACTGGACGGCGATCCTCGCCTCGCGGCCGTTCCAACCGTCGTACGAGGTGCGTCCGGGGGATCAACAGCGCCACGGAATCCTGACGTACGTGCTCTTGGAGGCCATGGGGCAAGATCTACTGGCCGATGACGACGGGGACGGCATCGTGAGTTTCGCGGACGTGGGCGCCTATGCCGCACGGCTAGTTCCGCGATACGCGTGGGACCTGTTGCGGGTCCGGCAGCATCCTCTGGTGATTTACGGGAGGAGCAGTGACGAAGCCCTCATTCAGGGAGGTCCAGCCGAATCGGAAAGGCGCTGGCCGACTCGAGGGTTTGCTCGGGGGTGGCTCGCGCGCATTCTCGGTCCCTGGCCCTACCGACGCATGGCGGTACAGCAAGTGTTTCGGTTCGGCGTGGGGGTGTTGTATGGAGTAGCCTGGTTTTGCGAGGTGGGATGGTTCCTGGCGGGGGCGGGCAAGCCTTGGGTCACGGCCGCGTTGCTGGCGGTGCTCGGAACCATGGCGCAGTGGTTGGTGATGGCGGGGCTCTCCGTGGCCGCCGAAGAGGAACGATGGCGCACGGGGGGATATGCGGCTGGCATGGTTGTTCTGCTCTGGAATGTCGCCGTGGCCGTCGTCTTGGGGCGCATGGTGCCCGTGGTTCCTGCCAGGGCGGGCCTCGAGTTGGGAGTCTACGTGGCAGCTTTGTCGTTCGTTGTGGTGGCTTTTGGCACGAACGTCCTGCACACGGTCATTACCTTGGCGCGTCTGCATGAAAAGCGTCCCGCGGTCTTGTATGAGATCCTGCGGGACCGGCGCGGTATCAGTCTGGCCGAGCAGGCGAACGGTCACCGAGGTGGCCCGGCGAACTGGTTTATGGCCAATGTACGAGCGTTCGTGCCTGCGGTGCAAGTGTATCCCGAAGCGTACGGCTGGGGTGTCGTAGCCGGCGTCGCGCTCACGGCAGCCGACGCCTTGGCGGTGTGGATGGCACGGCCGGTGGCGAGCCTTGCGGGAACAGGGTTGGAACTTGGCCGTGACGCGGTGCTGGCAACCCTCATCTTGATGGAAGCGAGTGCCTATGCCGCGGTCTTTGAGCAACTGAGGATCGACCTGGTGCCTCGGCGCTAGTCAGCGGCGCCGGTGGCGCCGGACGAGGCGAGGTCGGAAGTGGGGTGCGCCTGGGACCATCTGCGAACGGGGCCGGGGTGCTGGCTGCCTCCTGGCACCGGTGTGAGTGGCCCATGATGGCGAAACGGCATCGTGCTGCAGGATTATAGGGAGTGGTGGCGAAGGTTTGTGTCGGAGTGGCCCGAAGGAACGGTCCCCTGCGGCGAGGGGTGCCTGACTGCGTGGGATCGGGCCGGGTCGCACCTACGTCGTGGCCTGCGGAACGTGCGGCGGAGTTGGAGGAGTATGGATTGGGGAGGCGCTTCTGTGGTGAACCCGGAGTCGCCGGTGGAGTCAGGTTTGAAGGGCTTCTGTCGCGCGTGCGGCAAGGAAATAGACCCACGGGCCGCGATTTGCGTACATTGCGGTGTCGCCACGAGCACGGCCGGGACGCGACCAGCGGATGCCAGTGATAAGTCATGGCTAGTAGCGTTGCTGCTGTCGGTTTTCCTGGGTGGCCTCGCAATCGATCGATTCTACGTCGGCCGCATCGGCAGCGGCATATTGAAGCTGGTCACGCTCGGTGGTCTCGGGGTTTGGTGGCTCATTGACGTCATCATCATTGCGGCGGGCGGCATGCGAGACGGTCAGGGCAAGCGTATCGTGCAACATACGTAATGACCACTGGATGCTGCGAGAAGACAGCGCCAGAGGTGCATTGCCCTGTGCGGACGCGGCGGGTGGTCGGAACCAAACGGATGACCGTGGATCAGTGCTGCGCTGGCGCGTGGCGGGCAGGGTTCGAGCCCGGTTGCGGCGCCGCGACAGGTGGCCGGTGGGGGCCGAAAGGGTGGGGCAGTTCTTGGTGCGTCCGGGGCCTCCGTCGCGATGCTTCTCGATCTCAAGGGGGGCGGATGCGCGTGGAAGGGATGCCGTTGCATCCGGCCTGCGGAAGCCCAGTCGATAGCGCTGGCTGCGGCCCCGTAGGGGATGTGGATGACAGCCAGCGTGATGGGGGAGGAGCAGGGACGCGCACACGGGAACTCTGCGCCCAGTGCGGGAAGGCGCTCGAGGGTGGGGGGAAGTGCCCGAGCGGTCATGAGCGGCCGGCCGCAACCACAGAGGGTGGCAGCATCGGCGGCGCAGCCGGCACCGGGCCCGGTTGGGACCGTGTCGCCCGATCGGTCGCCCTTGGATGGCGCCTCCTGTCGCGGCAGCCTAGCGTCTTGTGGCTTGCCCTGGAGAACGCGGCGATTGTTGGCGGTTGGTTTCTAGGGTGGCTTGCGGTGGTCGCGATCGTCGGCGTCATTGGCAGCCACAACCCTGCGGTGGGGGTACCGTTCGGGGGCGGGGGGCTTGCCGGGGGGGCGGGGCTGTTCTCCGGCTTCCCAAGAGGGAGTGGCGGCATCCCCTTCTACGCCGGTGTACCGGTGGTCAGTGCCTTTCTCGGCCGCGCGCTGATGGGAGGCGGCCTGCTCCTTAGCCTATCGGTCCTCTGGGCCGCGGCGGGCGCGCTTGCGCTTGCGCCTTACGCTGCTGGCGCGACGATAGCCGGTCTCATCCGGGCGTTGGACACGCAGGTGAATGCCGCGGCTTATTGGACTGACGGTTTTCGTTTTCTGGGGCGCAGTTACTTGGCGTACATCGCGACTGCGATCTTAGCCGTGATACCTGCAGTGATCAGCGCCCTCTGGTCCATATTGGTCTTGCAGGCAGGGCCGTTCATCGGCCCGATTCTTGCGATTCTGGGCAACGTCACCTTGTGGGTGGCTGCGCTGCCATTCATCACGCTCGTGGGGGCAGGTGTGTACCAGTCCGGGTGGGAAGGATTCGGACAGGCCCTGACCATGGTCCGGCGGGATTGGGTGCTGTCTGCCGCCCTCGTCCTTGTGCTGTCTGTAGTAGCGGCGCTGGCATCATGGATCGCCAGTGCTTTCGCGCCGATCCCCGTTCTGGGGTGGGTTCTTGCGGCCGTGTTGCCCTCGGCGGCTGCAGTTTTCTGTGCCACAGGAGTCCTCGTTTATTTTCGGGATGCGCGTGGGATCGCCATGGGTTCCTGGGCGCGGGAGGAGCGGCCGGTGTTGCCGATCCCCTGGAGTGATGCTGTACCTCGGGGGACGCATGCGGCTGACGGCGAGCCCTCTTCCACGGCCCTGGCCGGCCGTCCCCCGACGGAGTGGTCACGGGTCCTGACGTGGGTGCCGAAGTGGGGGGCACTCTTGCGGCGCGAGACCCAGGATGCGATCCCTCTGTTCCTCGGATCTCCCAAAGAGGGGTTTGCGCCCCTGGCCAGTGGTATCCGTGCGGACGAAGCCCTCGCCCTGCCGGTCGACGCCTTCACCGTCCTCGGGGCGTTGTTGGCTGGGCTGGGGCGACCATGGTGGGTGTGGCTGGTCGGCGGCCTCGTCGGTTTCGTGTTTGGCGTGGGGTTGATGCGCGCCTTAGCCTACGGGGTGCGGATGTTGCTCCAGGAGGTCGCGGGGGCTGTCTGCGTCGACGATGCGCTTCGCATCGTGTCTCTACCGTTTCTCTGGACGGCTAGTGTCGCCATCGCGGATTTCGTTCTGGCGCTCCTGACCCATAGCTACTTCCTGGTATCGGCCTTGTGGCTCACCGCTATCGTGGGAGCGACGCCCCTGATGGTCGGTGCCCTGCAGAGCCGTAATCTCACGGGGTGGCGTTCTGTGGCAACCGGTGTTGCCGTGACGACGGCGGTGCTGCTGCCATGGCTGCTGGTGCGGGCCTTGCTGATACGCATCCAATGAGGCTATTGCCGATGCCTTGGGTTGAACGGATCCTGCCGACGGGCGCACCTCCATCAGGAGCCTGGCGATCATCAGACGACGCCGGGCAGGGGCCATAACGGGAAGATGCGGGAGGCGGTTGCGCTGTGAGCCGTGCCAACGAGGGGGAGATGACCCGCTGTACGGGGGCAATGGGCGGGGCAAGCCGGGGCCTTGGTTCAGGGTGCAGCAGAGCGGCGAACCTTGGTAAACGGTTCGCCCGAACGGGCCGCTCATCGGCGCGGGGCGCGCTCTCCGGCGTGGGTCGCTGGCGGATGACTGGCGGCGGCTGTCGTCCCGAACGTCGCCGCCCGACGCCCTCCCCGACCCGGACGTCCCGGCTAAGGGACGCGCGCCGGGTCATGTGGGGCGGGTTCTTGGCGACTGTGCTGATCGTCGGGACGGGTTGTGGCCTCCTCAGCGCCGGCGGAGGGGCCCCGACGCCGCAAGAGGCGGTGACCGATTTCTTGGCGGCGCTCGCCCGCGGGCAGGTAGCGGGAGCGTTCGCCACGCTGGCGCCTGGCGAGCGCGCAGCCATCTTGCCGCCACTGGAGTCGGTTGTGGCCCAGCTTGACCGCCTCGGATTCTTGGTTCCGCACACGAGTGTGACAAACGTGAGTTGGGCGTCTGTACGGTTTTCCGGGGTGCGGTTGCGCGTGGCGCCGGCAGGTCCTCGGATGGAGGTTGTCTCATTCGCGGCTGGCATCGCCCGGGTCACGGTCAATGCGGCGGCTGTGCCATTGGACCCGTTGGCGCGGAAGGTGTTGCACACCGCGCCGCCGCAGGCCGGAGCATCGACCAGGGAGTTCTCACTCGCGCGCTTATCCTTTCCCTTGATTACCGTACGTCAGGGCGGCCGCTGGTACGTGAGTCCCGATTGGACCATTGTTCGCGCGGCGGTGGGACCGGGGACCGCGCTGGATCCCGTGATGGCGTCAGGCTCGGCCACGCCCGCCGCCGCTGCGGACAGATTTCTGACGGCGTTGTTGACGGGGGATCTCCGGCAGGTGATCGCTGTTACCGATCCTGCCGAGGGCCCCGCGCTGCATGCCTATGGCGGCCTGTTGGTGAGCAGGGCGACCGCGGCGTTGGCCTTGTTCCGGCAGCAAGCGCATGTCCGCCTGCGTCGAGTCGTGTGGAAGGCCTTCCGCGTCGGAGACGGTACGCTCATGTCCGTGGCGCACATTGCGTTGTCGGCCTCCGTCGGTGGGAGTTCCCTGACATACGCCGGTGGATGTGCTGTGGTCCGTGCCGTTGGTCAGCCTTCGGCCACGTACTGCCCGGCTCATCTCAGCGGCCCGTCGGTAAACAGGGCATTGGCGGCGACGTTGGGCCAAGTCGCGGCGCGGGGCCCCCACCTGGGTTTCGTGACCGTGGAGGCTGGCGGCAGGTGGTTCGTCAGCCCCATACGTACGGTGCTTGATGACATCGCCTCTCTGCTTGGCGCCCTGACGCCGAGCGTGGCCCGGGCAATGTTGAGGGTGAAGGGTGATGCGTGAAGCGAATCTGGACGAGCACGGGGACGGCGGCCTATTGGCCGAACCGGCGCCACGGGCAGCCGACGAAACGCCGACTCATGCACCCCAGCCGGGCAGTGAGGAACTCGCGCTGCTGGAGGGTGCGGGGGACGAAGACCCGGCGTCCGCGGACACCTTGGTCGTAGATCTTGCCTCCGCCGCCGAGGAGGAGGTGGCAGCTTCCGCCGCGCCGGCCTCCCCCCACGCGCCTCCGGCCTCTCTCGCCGCCCCTCCTGTGGGCGCTGCCCCGGAGGCGCTGCCCGCGCAAGGCTTGGTGCCCGCTGCTGTGCCCACTCGGCCCGTCGCGTCGCAGGGGGCGCTTCCGGGCGCTCCTTCCCTCAGTTCTTTCCTGGTCACCCAGATCGATCAGAGGCTGAGTGCGCTGTCCCTGCAGATGCCGCCGGAACGGGACTTGGCGCGGTGGGCGGTCCCGGCCGTGCTGGGCACGCTGGTAGTCGGCTTGGTCAGTCGCGCCGGTGATTACGACCTTGCGTGGGTCTGGGCGGTACTCGTGCTGGTTGTCTGGACGACGCGGTGGGTCGGAGGCGACCAAGGGCCCCGCGCTGTGGCCAGTGCGGCGGCGGGCTACTGGTCCGTACTCGGGTTCGTGGCGGTGGGTGGTCTGCCGGCCGTGGGTGCCCTTGCGGCGGCTTCCATCGTGAGCACATCGGCCCGGCCCGCTCACCAATGGCTGCCGTGGCCGCAGTGGCACGCAGCGCTGATGCACAGGGCTGGCGGGTTCGCGGGGCGGGTTGCCGCGGCGCCGGTGTGGGTACTGTGCACGGCCGGGTTGGTAGGTTTGCTTCTTGTCGCCGCCACAGGTCTGGCCGCCACACACGGGGTTGCCTTCGTTCTGCTGGCCATCCCGGCATGGGCGGCGACCGTCCTCAGCGCGACTGGCCCGGTGTCTTCCGGGAGCCGGGGTGTGGGCCGCATAGGCTTTCTGCTGTGTCTCTGGGCATGGGGTTGCTTCGCCAGCCTGCTCTGGCCGTCCATCGTGCTGATGCTCGGTCTGACCGCAGTCTCGGCGCTTCGCGACAGAGAGCCGCGTTCCACCCAAGGGGTGACGCGCTGATGTCAGAGGTGGTGCCGGTCCCCGACGCGGCGGCCGCGCCGCGCCGTTGCGCATACTGCGGTGGACCTGTCGAGCCCGACGACCGGATTTGCCCTTCGTGCCATCGCCCGCTGGTCCGGCAGTGGGCGGTGGTGGCGGAAGGCGCCGTCGGAGCTGTGCCGTCGCCGCCGCAACACTTCCCGCCGGGGAAGGCCGAGGCGGGGGTCCGAACGGGCCCGGGCGATGCCGTGGAGACCGCCGCCGCCTGGGCCCCGGACGTCCGCTGGGGGCGCTACCGCCGCACGGTGGCGCTGAATGCGCCCCTCACCCTGGGGAGTGCCTCCCCCGCAAACGTCGTTGTCCCCGCCACGTTTCTCGAACCGATCCATGTTGCTTTGGTCCCGGCGGCGAATGGCTGGCGTATCGAACGCCGTGCGCCGCTGGGGACGCTCATGGTGCGTGGGCTTGCTGTCGACGCCGCCGATCTCGAAGGCGGTCAGGTTATCCGCTTGGGTGACCGCGTTGGTAACTTCATTACGATGAGCGTGCTACAGCAGCGGGCGTCTCTGGTCTCTGGCGGGTTGCGGGGCCCGCTGCCAGTTGCCGGAGGGCGTCTGACCATCGGCCGGGCCGCGTCGGCCGACATCTGTCTGGATCACTCGATGGTGCGCGGCGAGCATGCCGAGATCGAGCGCACCGCCGACGGGACCGTCTGGCTGGTCGACCGTTCCCGTGGCTCTGGCACGTATGTCAATGGTGAGCGAGCCGTCGGCCGTCGCTGTCTCGCCGACGGGGACGCCATTCAAATTGGGCCGTTCAGCGCCAGGGTGCAGGCGAACCGGTTGGTGGAGATTGACCAAGGCAGTGGCATTGCCGTGCGCGTCGAGGGCGCGAGCGTGTACGCGCGTGGTACTGCAGCCGGTCCCGGCGGGCGGCGAGCGCTCTTGCGCGAAGTCGCCCTGGACCTGCCTGCGGCCTCGTTCACTGCCATCGTGGGTGTCAGCGGGGCGGGCAAGTCGACCCTGGCGCGGTTGCTCTCGGGCCAGACGCGGTCACAGCAGGAGGGCCAGGTCCTTTACAACGACCTCAACCTGGCGCAGCATTTTGCCGCCTTCGCCCCCGTGATGGGCTTCGTGCCCCAGGACGACATCGTCCATACCGACCTGACGGTGCAAGAGGCACTTGCCTACCAAGCACGGCTGCGGCTGCCCAGCGACATGACGCCCACTGATCGGGCCGCGCGCATCACCCGTGTGCTCAGCGCCGTGGGGTTACGAGAGCGTGCCGCTCAGCCCGTGCGCACCCTGAGCGGCGGCCAGCGCAAGCGCGTGTCCATCGCTTCCGAACTGCTCAATGACCCGGCGATCCTCTTCCTCGACGAACCCACATCCGGACTCGACCCCGGGCTGGACAAGCGCATGATGTTCCTGTTGCGTCTCTTGGCGGACCAGGGTCACACCATCGTGCTGATCACGCACAATATCGCGCACGTGGACCTGTGCGACCAACTCGTGATCGTCGCCCCAGGCGGGTACATCGTGTATTCCGGGGAGCCGGGACTGGTAACAGAGCACTTCGGCGTCGAGACCCTGGGAGATGTCTTCCTGGCGATCGATACCCCAGAGGCCGCAGCCGCCGCGGCAGGGCGACTGGCACCTGCCGTGAGAGGGGTCCCGGCCGCGGTCCCCTCGACAGGGCCCGCGCGCCCGGAGCCAGGGGCGGCCCCCCCCGCTGGACCGTCGGAGAGTGAGCGCCCCGCGCCCGGCACCCCCGCCTGGCGCCAATTGGTTCTACGGCAGGCCGCGATCTTTGCCGGCCGGCAGATGCGACTCTTCGCGCGCGACCGGACCGGGTTCGCCTTCGCCGTGCTGCAGGGCATCGGTATTGCCCTCCTGACCGCCGTCGTCGCCCCGCGTCCACTGACCTGGGGTTCGCCGATGTTCGTGCTCGCCTGCGCGGCGGTCTGGCTTGGCACCCTGAACGCCGTACGTGAGATCGTGAAGGAGCGGGCCATCTGGCAGCGAGAACGTCGTGCCGGGGCGCTGACGCCGGCCTACCTGGGCGCGAAGGTCGCTGTGCTCGTGATGCTCTCCGTGTTTCAGGCGGCCAGCATGGTCGTGACCATTCATGCCACCATCGGGTTGCCGGTCCGGGATGGCATGGGGCCCCCGGGCGTCGACATGGTGGTCACGCTCTGGCTTGCCAGCGTCAGCGGTGTGACCGTGGGCCTCTTGCTCTCTGCCGTGATGCCTAGCGCCGACCGCGCCATGGCTGTGGTGCCATACGTGCTCATCCCTCAACTCGTGCTGTCGGGGGTGCTCTTCAAACTGCGGGCAATGACACCCGTATCATACTTGATCGGTGCCCGTTGGGCGGTTTCGGCTCTCGGCGGCATCGCGGGACTACACGCCAAGACGCTGCACCAGACCCCCGGGCTGTACCCTCACGGGGCGGTGGGACTGTTCGGCGACTGGTTTGCCCTGCTTCTCTTATCGGCGGCGGCCACGGCCGTGACGTGGCGCAGCCTGGAGCGGCGGTCATGACGCTCGCGCGCGCGCTGCGAGTGCGCGTTGCTGGCCGCCTTCTCCCGCAAGCCGGGGTTCGCGCGCTTCTTCTCGCTCTCGGCGCATTGAGCGTGCTGGGTGCGACGGTGGTGATCGCGGACCTGTGGTTTATCGCCGAGGGCACCTGGCACGCAGAACATGTCTGGCAGGTCGTAGTCGCCAGTGGTGTGCTGGCACTTGGGGGCCGATGGTCCATCAGTGTGACGTTCCCCGTGCATTTCCTTGGCCGGGTCCGCATGCTGCAGTTGGCCACCGGCACGGTTCAGGTCCCGTGGAACCTGTTAACGGCCGAACTGCTCGCGCTGGCGGCTCTCGGCGGGGCGCGTGCAAGAGAACGCCCGCCGTGGTTCGTGGCGGTGGTGGCTGGCAGCCTCGCGACCCTTGTGGCGGTTGCCTCCGCACACGGGGTGAACGCCGTTGGCGGCATTGCTCTGGCACTGCCAGGGCAGGTGCGAGGACGGTTCGGGGCGTCCCTCGCCGCCCGTCCCGTTGGGGGGTGGATGGCGGCCATCACTGTGGTCGGGGTGGCAGTGGCGGCGGCAGTGGCGCGATGGTGGAGCCAAGCGCGGCAGCGGAGGCCGCTGCCGGCGGTGCGCCTGCTCATGGCGTCAGCCCTGGCCCTCGCCATCGCGGGGGGAGGAGCCTGGGCAGTCCTCGTGGCGATCGGCGGCGTCCGAGCGCTCGCCCATCCGCTGGCCCTCACGCGTGCCGACTGGTTTCTCGGTGGTCCGGCCTGGATGGTGGAGGGTTTGGGCCTGGGAGCGGGGTCAGCGCTACGGGTGCATGCGCACCTGCTCACATTGCGCGCTGAAGCGTCCGTCGGTCTCTTCCCCGGTCCCGCCGCCGCCCGTTGGGCGGCCATGGTCCTGGGCGCATACACGATCGGGGCCGTGGCGTTGGCGAGCCGTTGGTACGTGCGCGGCGCTGAACCGCGCCACCGGGCGCTTGTGCGGTGGCTGCCGCCGCTCTACGGGGCGTTGCTGGTGCTCTGGGCGAGCGGGTCCGCTTTCGATGTGCACATGCGTTTGGCGGGTGCGGGCGGGATCGCCGGCCGCGCGCTTGTCCTTCTGCTGCGCGCCGTGCCCCTGGTGGGTGGACCCGTGGCGCATAGTGCCCGGCTGGGAATCGACGCGGCGTTGGCGCGTGGCATGGGCTTTGCCTGGGGTACCGTTGTTTGGCGCGCGGGGGCGGGAGCCTTGGTGGTCTCGGCACTTGGGACGGCGGTTGGAGGGCTCACGAGTGGGGGTGGCCCGGGCCCGTCCGCCCGTGCGGCAACGGCGGGCAGGGAGCGGCGCGTGTGTGCCCTGTGCGGGGGCGTCACAGACGGCGACGAGGCCCTGTGCCGACACTGCGGCGCTCGCCTGTGACCACAGGCAGTCCCATTACGCAGCAGAGGGGTGCGTGTGTTGCGGGTAAGGAAGGCGGCAACGGGCCAGGCGGACCACTCGAGGGATGTCGTGGCCGCGCGGCGAGATGAACAAAGGGGGCGTGTCCCGTGGAGGCCGCTGTGGGGATCGACCTCGGTACCACGTTCTCGGCGATCGCTCGTGTGAATGAGGCTGGTGTTCCAGAGGTGATTCCGAACCAGGAGGGCTTGCCGATCACGCCGTCGATCGTGTTCTTCGACGACAAGTCGGTCGTAGTCGGCGCGGTTGCCAAGGATGCGTTGGCCAGCGATCCCGAGAACGTCGTGCAGTTGATCAAGCGGCGCATGGGCAGCCAGTGGTCCTTCAGTTCTGGCGGGGTCACCTTCCGCCCAGAGCACGTCTCGGCCCTCATCCTACGCAAGCTCGTGCAGGATGCCAGTCTCCTCATCGGGCCGATCGACAAAGCAGTCATCACCGTGCCCGCCTACTTCAATGACGCCATGCGGCTGGCGACACGCCGAGCAGGAGAGATGGCGGGATTGGAGGTGCAGGGCCTGCTCAGCGAACCCACCGCCGCGGCGATCGCCTTCGGGTATGACCATCGGCCGGATGACCTTCGGGGTGTCGTGTTCGACCTGGGCGGTGGAACATTTGACATTACCGTGATGCACTTCCATGGGAGCGACCTGCGGGTGCTGGCGACGGGCGGCGACCCCTACCTGGGGGGAGCGAATTTCGACATGGCCATTTTCAACGAGTTCGTCGCCCGCTTCGACACCAGCCAAGGCATTAAGGTGACAGACCCGGACGCGCTCAGCCTGGAGGAGTTCGCGCAGGTGTCACAGGAGTGGTTGGCGCGTGCCAACCGCGCCAGGCATGACCTCACCAGTCGGCAGCGCACGCTGGTGGCGCTCCAGGCACGGGGTCGGTCCGCGCGGGTGGAACTGACGCGGGAGCACTTCGAGGACCTCACCCGCGTACTGCTGGACGAGGCCATGGACAAGGCCGCTGATGTGCTCGGCGCTGCTGGGCTGTCTTCGGGCGAGGTGGATGCGGTGCTGGCTGTCGGCGGGGCGACCCGGATGCCGGCGGTACGGGCCCGCCTCCGGCAGATGTTTGGCCGGGAGCCAGATACCACGGTACGTCCTGACGAGGCGGTGGCGATGGGGGCCGCTCTTTTCGCGGCCCGTCGCCAGATCGAGGCCGGCGATCTCCTCACCCTGGGTGAAGACACGCGGGAATACCTCAAAGGGTTCAGTCTCAGCGATGTGGCTGCGCACAGCCTCGGCGTGCTGGTTTATGACCGGCCCGCGAGTCAGGGCGGCCATGCCATGAACAGCATCGTCTTGCCGCGCAACACCCCATTGGGGACCGAGAGCCGTCGCACCTTCTATACCGCGCGGGCCGGGCAGGAGCAGGTCACGGTGCCTATCCTCGAAGGCGAAGAGACCGACCCGCAATTCTGCACTCGGGTGGCCGATGTCGTCGTTGCCGGCCTTCCCAGCGGCCGGCCGGCGCAGCAACCGGTGACACTGACCCTGCGGTACAACCGCGACGGCATCCTGGAAGTCACAGCCAGGGACGAGCATTCAGGCGTGCAGAGCCAAACCACGGTGACACGCACGGCGGCTGTGACGCAGGGTGACGCGGTGGCGGAGGATGCTGTGCGGACGATACACATAGCGTGACCATCCGCGGGGCCGCGCCAAGGGGGCAGCGTTCTTCAGCCCAGCCTCTGGACGGGCGGGCCGAGCACGGCGGCAGCGACCGGCTGGTTCGTAGGACACAACGGAAGGGCTCCGGGGGGTGGGGGCGGTGGTAGTCGGAGGCAGGCTGAAGATCTTGGTCGGGAAGCTCTCGCGGACGACCGTGAGAATGACGTGCGCAATCGTGCTCACTTGCTTCGTGGCGGCGTCGCCCGCGGCGGGGGCTGCCACCGCCGCGAGATTAACCCTGCCACAGGCGCTCCGAGACTTGGTGGATGAGAGGTCCGTGCTAAAGACGGTAGAACTTCGAGGAGTTGTATCAGGCCGGGCGCGCGCCGCCCTCATCGCCATCTCGGACCACCGTTACGCCGCTGCTGCCGCAGACATCCGAACGTTGCTAAAGGCGGATCGGAGCCTTACGTCCGTGCTCGCAGGAGTGCGCCATGATGTCCGCCTCTGTGGGCGGGCAGCCGACTCTCCCGCCATGAGCAAATTGCTGGCCGCTAGACTCGCGGTTGCTGCGCGGTATGTTGATAGCGGGAAGACCGCAGGTAGCACGGCCGCCCTCGGGGCCGTGCTGGGCGACATGGGGAGTGAGGTCAAGGCTGACCTGAGATGTGGGCAGTTGCTCCGCCAAACATTGCGCCGCAATGTGCGGGGCGTCCGCGCGCTCGGGGTCGCTGCAGCGGTGTCGGTGGTGTACGCAGCGTTGAATCGGGCGTCCCTGGCCATCCTTCATGCGGGCGCAACGGCGCCAAAGGCGCCGGGCACTAGGGCCTAGGCCCAGTCGCGTCGGTTCGAGCCCTGGCGTCCGCAAGCTCGTGGGCATGCGGGGGTAGCTGGGTCCCTTGTCTCCATCTGCCCACGCCCTCCGGCTGGTGGTGGAGAACGCGCTGACCCATTGACCAAGGCACCGCTAGTAGGATGGAAGGCGGCAGGTGGAGGGATGTCCTTTGCGTGGTCGTAGTCGCGCCTCCTTAGTGTTAGTCTTGCTGGGAATCCTCTTTGGCGCCACGGCATGCGGACCAACCAGCGCGCCGTCCGGGCCCGCATCTGCCAGCGCGGCGTCTACAGCGGCCCAGGCCTCGGCCAGCACGGCACCGCAGATACGGGCCGTCGGGCAGCGTGTCGCGGGGACATCGCTTGAGTTGGTGATCACCGGGTTGGGGTTTGGCGTGCAGGCGCCCTACCAGGGAACCGGCAACTACCTGCGTATTCAGGACCTGACCGGCGGCTGGGAGGCGGGATGGGACCACTGGGATCATGGGCCGCGTTGTTGGGGGCGGTGCCACGATCTGGTCACGGTGCGGGTGGCTGTGTGGCGCCCTCTTCGCATCGTCGTGGCGGGGTTCGGCGGCCTATACGGTCGCTTGAAGTGGGTGGTGCGACCCGGCGACCGCCTCAAGATCACAGTGTGGAACGCCGACCAACCATGGAGTTCTGGACTTGCGGCGGAAGGTCGGAGTGTGACCATCATCGCGGGCAGGACGCTGAAGAGGGGTCAGTAGGCCAAGTCAATAAAGTCCCTCGGTGTGGTTGGTGGTTGCGGGGGCCGCAACGCCGAATGGGCGGCAGTCGCCGATCTGGGGGCGTGGCAAGTGAAGGCGGTCAATCTCTACGAGATCCTCTCGCTTGGTCGGGATGCTGACGACGATGCCATCCGCGCTGCCGTGGAGCGCTTGACGCGCCAAGCCAATGCGCTGGCCAACACGGCGCCAGAGCGATCGCAGCAGCTATGGGATCATGCGCGCGCGGCCAAGCAGACCCTCCTGGGCGGACCCACGGCTCGCGATGCGTATGACCGGGCGTTGCAAGCGGCGGAGCAGGCGACGGCCGTCGCCGCGATATCAGCGCAGCCGCTGGTCTCCCTGGATCCCTTGCTACCCGTAGCGTTGGCGCACGCCGCTGCGTTCCTGCGTCGCGGGCTGTACCGAACCCGGCCGGACCCTGAAGGCGGGCACCGTCACGATGATGGCGCGGGTACGTGAGGTTCGCGCCGTCTCGATGGACCCCAAGGCGTTTCCCTTTGTGGCAACGGCGCCGCGGGGCCGAATGGCCAGCGCGGCAAGCGCATGTCTCGCGGATCGGCAAGACGGTCCGGCTTGCCGATCCGCGTTCCACGGGGCGGTAGAGCGGGCAGCTGGCGAGCGGACGGTCGACCTGGCCGGGCGGGCTCGTGTCGACGGGGGCGTTCCTGCCCGATGGTTTCGTCGCCACGCCGGTCCCCACCACGGCTGCGTTTGGCTCTTCCGCTGGCTAGCCGACCACCGGTGGTGCGCCGCGCCGGGGAAGCGCGGTCCCGTTCCGACCGTACTCGCTGTGGCCGCGGTAGGCGAGACGCTCGCCGATGGGAACCCGGACGCTTGGCCCGACGCCCGACTTGCGGTCGTGCGGTCGTGCGCTCGTGGGCCCTGCCCGGACCATCGGAGTATGGGTCTCGCAGGCCGGGGACCGCGGCGCAACCCGGGTGGTCGAGCGACATGTCTTGGCGCGGGGACCGGGCGGATCGTACACGCCAAGTGAGGCTATATCTCGTTCGAGGCCTTGGCGCGGACGGCCGAAGTGGACAAAGAACGGCCGGCCGGTGCCGACAAGCGGGGAGCGTCTGCGTAACGGGCAACATGGCCCTGCTGGTGCGCGGCGAGCCTTCCACCCCGAGTGGCCCGCTCTTCCCACGTGGTCACCGACCGACCGCGCGGCACTGTTTCGCCCAGGGCACGGGCGCTCCTGCATGCGTTGGGGCGTGGCGACGGCGTGTCGACGGCCAGGAAGAGGCGGCAGACAACAGCGCTCACTCGAACGGCGTCGGTCCTGGGCCGGCAGCCGCCCCGTACCGCCGGATCACACCATGACCTGCCGACCGATGAAGCCCGCTGCGGCCCCCACCACGGTGGCCTCCGTCTCGCCGACTTCCTGTGCCACCTCGCGCGTGGCCAGGACCACGGCGCCGGCGCGAATCGGCGCGATGACGAAGGAGGCGAAGGGATCCCTGTCCTGAGAGAGGTTGCCTCTGCCAGCCAGCGCCCGTTCGTCCGCAGCATCCCCTGGCCTGGACGGAGTGGCCTCGCCGCGTGCAACGGCGGCCTCGATCGCCGGGCCCACCGGTTGCCCGAGGAGTTCCGGCGCGCCGGCCGTGGCGATGACGGTGTCGCGGTCCGTGACCAGCGCGACATGCCCCGTGGTCTCGTGCAGAGATTCCGCCAAGCGAGACACCATGCCGCCGAGGGCGGCCACCGGCGAATACTTCTGCAGGACGACGCCTCCTTGTTCATCGACGAAAAGTGCCATCGGATCCCCGATGCGAAGGCGCATCGCCTCTCGGATCGGCTTTGGGATGACCAAACGGCCCAGGTCGTCGATGCGGCGGACGATGCCGGTGGCTTTCAGCAGGGATCCTCCCTTGCGGTTGAACGCTGGGCTCCTGGTCGAGTTCCCCGGCGGTGGATTGGCCGGGGATCCCCGGTTCTCGTGACCCCGCGGCCCCACATGCGCGCCGGGGCGCGCGTGCCGCTACAGCTTGCGGGCGGTCAGGTGCAACTGCACCCATTCCGTGGTGCGGTCGGCGTCGCCGTATGCCTCCCACCGCTCCGTGATGCGCGCGAGGACATCCTGTTCCGCGGCCTCGACGGCGGCCGCGGGGGCGCCAGGCAGCATCAGCGTCACGGCGTGTGTCTGTTGGAAGAAGGCGGTCGCGACCGCCGACGATGGAAACGTGCCGCGATCGGGTACGTGCGCGCGGGCCTCCAGGTGGAACCCGGCCGCGGTGGTGGCCGTCAGGATCTCGTCCTCCGGCACGGCCCAGTGCCGTGACGGCAACCCCAGCGGCCGCGCCGCCGCCGCCACGGGCTCCAGGACCTCCCGCCAGAAGGCGGGCCAGGCGAAGGGTAGGGGGCTGGCCAGCGCCAGGCGGCCGCCGGGGGACAGCACGCGGGCGATCTCGCGCAGGGTCCGCTCCGGGTCCGTGAAGTGCAGAAACATCGCCCCGACGGCCATGTCGGCGCAGCCCGAGGCCAGGGGCAGCGCCTCAGCGGGGGCGCGCATGATGTGCACCCAGGGGAGCGCCGCCGTCCCGAGGCGCTGGCGCATGACGCGCAGTTGCGCGTCCGATGGGTCCGTCACCAGCAGGTGACCGTGCGGGCCGACGCGCTCGGCGAGACCCCCGTCCAGGGTGAGGCGCCCGGATCCGGCCCCGAGTTCCACCACCGCGCCACCCGGTGGGGGGGCGGCGAAGGCAACGAAGCGGCGGGCCTCTTCGGCCGCGCGCTCGAAGATGGCGCGAAATTGCGCGTCGAACGCGGAGGTGAATCGCCCCGCGTAATTCGCGGGCGGCGCCGAGGGGGGATCCCGGTAGGCGCGGACCATGCGCCGCCCTTCGCGCGTGAGCACGAGCCGCGCCCCGGACGCGGCTCGCAGCAGCACGCCCTTGGCCTCGTACAGCGCGTCGTCCGCGCGGTGGACGCCGGCGGCAAGGTCTCCTGGGGCGAAGGTTGCGGTGCCGAAACTCAGGACGGGACGCAGGGGGAGAGCCGTCTGGCCGAGTTCGTCGGCACGCGCCTTCACGGAGGCTGCCAGGCGCTGGGCCTCGTTCAGGCTCGCGTCGGCGACGAGGACAAGAAACTCATCGCCGCCCCAGCGTAGGGCGCATGCCTGCTCGGGTAGGGTCTCGCGAAGCGCCTGCCCCACGGTAGCCAGGGCCTGGTCGCCCGCGCGGTGGCCATACAGGTCGTTGATCTCCTTGAGGTCGTCCAGGTCGAAGAGGATGGCGGCGCCGGGCATCGTGCCCCAGCGTTCGCGCTCCCTCTCCCACGACAAGCGGTTCGGGATCCCCGTGACTGGGTCGATGAAGGCCCATGCCGGGGCCGTCTGTTCCGCCGTTACACCGATGGCCGCATAGCCTCCCTGCTGCAGATGCATGCCCACCAAGGCGGCGACATGCGTGAGGCCATCACGCCCGGTGATGCGGCAGGGGACCCTTTCGGTCGTTCCGTCCACGGCTTGCTGGAGTGGACTCACGGGATCGTCGGTGTTCTGGAGTGGGCGTACCCCGAGGACGTCGGCTGCCTCCGTGCCGGCGACCTCGTCGACACGCATCCCCCAGAACCTCTCGGCGGCGGGGTTCATCGCCACGATGCGTTGAGCGCCGTCCAGCACGCAGAGCGGGACGGGGAGGTGATCAAAGATCAGGCGGGCCGCGACATCCAGGGGGAGGGCCGCGGGGGCCGACGGGTCGGTTGGCATGTCGAGCACCTCCTTGGCGGCGGCGCGCGGTTCGGCGGGCGAAATGTGCGGGCCCACGCAGGACAGTACGGCGTGATGGGCGAGGTTTCCTTTTCTTGCGGCGTTGTCGAAGAAGTGAAGTGCCCATGGCGAGCGGACGAGCGTCCCGCAGCAACGGGCCAGAACCCCTGCCCTCGGTTGCGGTGCCCCGCGGGGCGGTGCGCACAGGTACGGAAGGCCGCCGGGTGCCTGCGTCACATCGGGAGGTGTGCTGACCAAGGTGACACCCGTAGTTGGAACGCGCGAAGGTGGTGGCGGTCGCTGCGGCCCTGTGGGGCGCTGGCCGCCGACCGGTGGAGCACCGCAAGGACGCGCTGCTGACGGAAGTCGCAGAGGCCCCGGGGACCAACCAACTTGACCTGGCGGTCGCGGTCCGTCGGGCGCGGCCGCGCCCCGGCGGCAAACGGGACCGGTCCCGGGGCGGGAGTGTTCGGGCCGCTGCCGGAGACGCGTCGGCGTGGCGACCGCCACCGTCCATGTCCGGCACATTCCGGGGCGCGAGGGGAAGGGGCCGAGACGCCACGCCCGAGCGGAGAGCAGGTAGGCGGGAAGGGGCGGGGGGGTGCCGCACAAAGCCGCACATCTATACGGAAGTCCCGGTCCCTTGCCTCTACGGCTCTCCCGCCGCGTCCCGCGTCCCCTTCCCGCCGCGCCGGATGACGCGCAGCGGCGCCGGCCGCCGCGGCAGACCACCGGGCGCGGCGGCAGCGGGCTGCGTCGTCTTCCCCTGCTCCCCAGGGCCTCGGCAAAGTGGGTCGGGGGGCGGCTGACATAGGGGACGGGCCGGGACTGGCGCAGGCGTGCTGCATGTGGTAGGAAAGAGATATGGGTTCGCTGGTGGTCCGGCCGATCCTGACTGAGGAGCGGCAGCGTTTCGATGAGACGCTGGAAGCCGAGCATTGGCTCGGTGCGCGACTGGTCGGGGAGGTACTGCGGTACGTCGCCACCGAAGACGGCGAGTGGTGTGCACTGCTGGGTTTCGGCGCCTCTGCACTGTGCGTACGCAGTCGGGAGGCGCTTTTGGGCTGGAGCGACGAGCAACGCCAGCGGCGTTTGCCCTTCATCACGAACAACCAGCGCTTCTGCGTGCTCGCGGCGCGCCGCCGACCGAACCTGGCCTCAGCAGTGCTCGGTCGTACCCTGCGACGTCTGTCGTCAGACTTCAAAGCACGGTGGGGCCATGCGGTGCTGGCGGTCGAGACGTTCACCGACCCGGCGCTGCACGTCGGTACCTGTTACCAGGCGGCGAACTTCACTGCGCTCGGTACGACATCGGGCTATGGACGCCGTTCCGGGCGCTTCGTCTACCATGGAGTCAAGAAGGTATATTGGTTCCGACCCTTACGGCGTGACGCGACCGCGTTGCTCACTGCTGCTTTCGATCACCCTGCCCTTTCGCGGAGGAGAGCCATGGCCGCCCCAGACCTCAACCGCCTCGACTTCTCGACCCTGCTGGCCGCGCTCAACACGCTCCAAGACCCGCGTCGACGCCGGGGAATACGCCATCGTCTCCCCCAAATCCTCGCCGTCGCGGTGATCGCGGCCCTGCGCGGTGCAACGAGCCTGCTCGCCATGGGCCAAGTCGCGGCGGAACTTGAAACCGAAGCGCTCACACGCCTTGGATGTCGGGTCTCCCCGTCGACAGGGCTGCGGGAGGCTCCCGAAGAGTCGACGATCCGCCGGACGCTCCGCGCGATCAATGCGGATGCGCTCGACAAGATCGTAAACACCTGGCTCGCCGCCCAGGTCGCAGTGGGGCATCTGAAAGCAGATCGGGTGCCCGAGATCGACTTGGCGGCGATCGTTGAAGAGGACGAGTCCGTTCAGCAGGCCGACGACGACTCTGACGACACGAGATCCGGTCCTCCCGGAGCGCCCGTGCTACTCCCGGCGGTCGCGCTCGACGGCAAGACACTGCGCGGGGCCCGCATCGCAGGGGGCCGCCAGGTCCATCTCGTCTCTGTGCTGACCCACAACGAGGGCGTAACGATCGCCCAGTGCAACGTCGACACTAAGACCAACGAGATTACCGCCTTCCGCCCGTTGCTGGATCCCCTGAACCTTGCGGGCTGCGTCGTGACGGCAGATCCGCTCCATACACAACGCGCCCATGCACGCTTCCTCGTCGATGAGAAGCAGGCGCACTACGTGTTCGGGTTGAAGGACAACCAGCCGACGCTGGCCGCGTTAGCGGAACGCCTGCTGGCTAATTGTCCGGTTGCTTATGAGAGCCATGACCGGGGGCATGGCCGCATCGAGCACCGCTACGTTTCGGTGGTAGCGATTGACCCGACACTCAGGCCGAGGCCGCGCTTTCCCCATGTGGCCCAGTTCGTCGCGGTCCGTCGGGAGAGGGCTGACCTTAGCGGTCGCATCACGTCTACCGAGACCTCGCTCTACGTCACCGACCTGAATGAGCACGAGGCCGACCCAGAGCAACTTGCGTGTTACATCCGCGGTCACTGGGGGATCGAGAACCGCAGCCACTACGTGCGGGACCGGACCTTCGATGAGGATCGCTGCCAGGTGCGCAAGGGCGCCGCGCCCCAAGCGCTCGCGACGGTACGCAATCTCGCGATCTCGATCCTTCGGCTTGCTGGGTTCCAGAACATCGCATCCGCACTCCGCTGGATGGCCTGGGACTACCGCCGTAGCTTCCAGTTGCTCGGGCTGTAATCAACCCGGGTTCACCTCCGCCACCTCTCTCATCGGTCACGCTGACGACGCTGTCGGTGAACCAATTCGAACACGCGCCCCTTGACCGCTGCGGGCGCGCGACGGACGTGCCGCGCTGCCTTACCACCGGCCCCAAGAGCCTCACACCCCCATCCCTTGACCCTCCCACGGCCCCTACACCACGGACCCCCGCCTACACTTTGCCGGTCACCCTGGCTGAGTCCCACCCTCGCGGGCGCCAGAGGACTTGTCCCTCGGAACTTCCGGCGGGCCGGTCGCCCAAGCCCGACGCCCAATGGACTTCGCGCTCGGACGGGCAGTCCGCGCGGCCAATCTCTCATCGGCTGGTGCACGACGGTTACTCGCTTCGAGCCCGAACCCTTGCACCCGAGCTAGCGCCACGCCCGCGCGGCGTCGCCGTCCTCCTTCACCGAGCCTGTCATCCGCCTTGCTGGTGCGCTGCCGGCACAGCCCGCGGGATAGACCTTGATGCTCGTCACATCGACGGTGCGAGCACCACCCACGTGCACCGCACCGTGCACAGTTCCCAAAGCTCTGCCGGGGCGGCGTTCGCACTGCGATGAGCACTACGCGACTATCACCCAGGCTGTCGAACGTCCGCTCCGACCATGCTTTCTCTCGGTCCGCCAGGCTTTACCCTGAGGTCCGAACGTTTCGTCCATAAACCGGGCAACGAGCTGATGTGCTATGTTTCCTCTCTCAGTTTCCTCGATCACCCCAGGCAGCTCTTCCTTTAACTTTCCCAAGATCACTCCCCACGGCATTCCATTCTCCCGAATCTGACGCACAAACTCCGCGTCCTGCCCCAACCCTAGTATCGCCGCTTTACGGTACGCATCATACGCATCAATTGGCCGCTCACGCACATCGTCAGGGCCTTGTTGCGCGTCACGTAATTGACCCAGGGTGCGTCACGTAATTGACCCACCCGGCGCCAGGTAATTGACCCACCTCGCGTGCCAGGAATGGACTCCCCCGGCACCCGGAATGGGAAGGGCTGGGAGG
>JAJZZC010000319.1 GCA_021797775.1 Bacillota bacterium | reverse complement strand
TCGCGGTCTTCGGCGTGGCGCTCCACCGCCTCGCGGTGCATGGCGAGCCCGTCGCCGAGAGTCTTGATGGCGGCAAGGGCTTTGTCGTTCAGGGCGCCGGCTTCCCTGCTGGCGGCCTCGAAGCCTTGGCGGCCCTCTTTGCGCACCTCTTCGATCTTGGCTTCCGGGGCGAGACGGGTCGCGGCGGCCTCGGCGCGCGTCTCGGCGTCACGGGCGATGGCACGCTGCTCCATGGCGCCCATCTCGGTGCGCATGGCTTCCAGGAGTGCGCGGACTTCGGGGTCCGCGGCGGTTCCCCCTTAGGTCCCCCCTTTAGCAGATTGCTCGGGTGTTGCAGTTCGCCGGGTCGGCGGGGCGTCCTGCCGGTGCCCGAAGGACGTGGGGGGGCTGTCGGCTGCGCTGGCGCAGGGACCGGTGGGACTGCCGTCGGCCCCGCCGTCCCGTGGTCAGCGGGGGCGCCGGGCCGCCCGGGCCCCCTATCCCCGCCTGGCCCCGGGCTCGCGATGGCACACTGGTCACGCCTTATCTTAGGCCCTATGGTTGGACAGGTTGTTGCCATAGACTACCTCACTCATCCGCCTTCATTGCGCGGAGGAGGGCTAGCCCGCAGAGTCCGAGTCCGTACATCAACAGAATGGCTCCGCCAACCAAAGGCTGCGCGAAGGGCCATGGAAAGCGGGGCGTTCGCAGACGCGCAACCGCACCGAAGACCACATAGAGGATGGATAATGCGTTCCATGCCGGAAGGGCAACCCGCATCCAAGCAACGCTATAGGCAGCTTGCATGAGTACAGCACCGCCTCCGACCGCTACGATACCCGTAGAGGTGGACCGGCTCAAGAAGGCCACGGCGCTACCGCACAGGGTCCAAAACAGCAACACCAGATCGCTGATAACAAACTGCAAGAACGCGGGAGTCGGACTCACCCACAGCCCTGGACCCGAACGGCCACTACTTAGTCCGAGGATCCACCCCATTAGGGAAGCAATGCCCACAATGCCTGTCGTTACGGTCGCCAGCGCCAGCCACTTGCCGACAACGATGCGCCAACGACGCGTTCCTTGCGCAAGCAGCATGGGCCACGTCCTCCAAGAGAATTCACATCCGGTAGCCACGGCTCCAAGAACCGCACCACCAATGGGCCCCAGGAGAGCAGACAACAGGTACAACGTATTTGACATGCCCCCACCAGGGGACAGAAAAGTCTGTGGCCATATGCGGCCTTCGACCGTCGCGACAGTTTGGCCCCAGAAATAGACCAGGAGGACCAAGACAACGGCGAGAATGACCACCAGGGCCCTCATTCGCAGCAGTTTTCGCAGTTCAGCACGTACCAAAGAGTTAAGCCCTCTCTTCATTCGTGTCTTCCTGCAAGGACATAAATGAGTGATAGAGATTCTCCAGCGTGGATGCCGCGTAACGCCACTCGACCACGGCCACTCCGCTTCTCTGGAGGTCCGTAAGGACAGAACTCAATTCCTCTGCTTGCGGGGAAAAGGTGAACAGCCCCGCAGGGGACTCACTGTCGTCTAAGATGTTTTCCTGCCCGGAGTACCTTTGCCGCAAGATGGTCAGCGCTCCTGGCGCGTCCTGGGGCGAGACCCGTAAGAGCCAACGCCCGCCGCGCTCCCGGACTTCCCGGAGCGTCCCCGACCATATCGTTCGCCCCGCACGTATCAGGACCACGTGATCAGCGATGCGCTCGATCTCTGATAGCTCATGGCTTGCCATGAGAACACCGGCACCTTCACGTGCCCAGGTGCCTACTAGGTTGCGCAGCAGAGTGATGCCGTCGATGTCCAGTCCTCCTGTTGGTTCGTCCAAGAGCAGCAGCGCCGGGTGGCGCAGCAAGGCCAGCGCCAAACCAAGGCGTCGCCGCTCTCCCTGAGAGTAGCCGGCCACCGCACGCCCGGCCATGCCCCGCCCCAGACCCACTGCGTCAAGCGCGCGCGCCAACGTTAGGCTCGCGGGAACATAGCCGCTGACTCGCATGAGCAAATCAAGGTTTTGCTGCCCCGTAAGATGGGGATAAAAACCGAGGTCGTCAGGAAGCAGGAGAACATTAGGCTGGGGCGGCAGGGGCTCGATGCGGCCGCCGTCCGGCCGAACGAGCCCCGCCAGCATTTTCAGTGTTGTGGTCTTTCCAGATCCGTTGCTACCGAGCAAGGCAACGATGCTTCCCTTGGCAACGGACACCGAGACATCAGTCACCGCAGACACCCGCGCATATCTTTTGTGTAGCCGGTCGGCCCTGATAACGTTCATACAGGGACACGACAACTCGTCAATACATGAGATTGAAATGTGATGGGTCCACCAGGGAAGTACTGCTCCGTGATGATGCCCTGGGCCTCTGCGACGCCAGAGGTTGGGGTCTGATACGCCCAATCCGAGTACGTGCCGCTCCAGCTGTATGGATACGACGCGCTGTCTCGATACGCCGTTGTTCCGTATGCAATCGTGCCATTGGAGTTCAACGAGTAGTAGCCGAAGACCTCCAGGTACCAAAACACGAATGGATAGTTGGAAGTATCCTCGACCGTGGCAGAACACGAGGGGTCGGTGGCGGAGCCAGAAGCCAACACCAGAGGAGAGGTGAGCGACACCACGGCGCAAGCAAGGATTGTGGCGAGCAGCACGGCGAAGTGTTTCCGGGCCTGGAGGGCCACCTTAGCGCCAAACGACATCACAGCACACAAACCTCCTTGAGAATAGCAACTGCCTGAGTACCCTTCTCACCTAGGATACCGCTTCGGCGTTATCCTCCTTTGCTCCATCTGTGGACATACCGTTCGTCTGTCGCCGATACTATCCGTCTTCCGGTTGTCCCTAAGACGCCGACGCCGCCCCCCTACCTGCTCGTCGTCGATGCTGCTTCGCGGAATGCGGGACGCTTCCTGGGCTGCAGGCCCAGAAGGCGTCCGACAGTTTTCGACAGTGCGTTGGACGAATACCTCCGCGATGCCCGGAAGGACATCCTTTGGGGCGGGGGGAGCGGGGACAGGGGGAGAAGGGAAAGGGGGCCGCCGATGGCGACCCCCTTTTCGGGCGGCGGCAGTTAGCGTGCGTCGGGCGTCCACGCCTCCCAGCGCGCCGTGCACGCCTGGCAATCGTTGCCCTCGCCTGCCTCCTCACCGTCCGCGCCAAAACTCGGCGACGTCGTCTGCCCGCATGTGGGGCACTGGTCCGGGCCGTATTGCCGCGGGCGCGCCCCCTGCTGCGGCAGGCAGCAGTAGTCGTCGGCGTCTACCGGGACTCCCTCGCGGGTGCGATGCAAGAACCCGTCGCCCAAGCCCAGGAGGGGGGCAAGGCCGTCAAACACCGTGCTCCCTGTGGGATGCACTACCTGGTGCGGGTTTTCCGGGTCGCGCGACACCCAGACCTCCTCCCACACACACGGCGCGTACCCGACACCAGCGGGTATCGGTAAGCATTCGGTGAAGTGCGTGCCGAGCCACTAGCTGTGGTACGCGCTCGCCACGGGGGTGCCGTCGACCCACCCGGCGTAGCGGTCCCAACGCAGTTCACCGAACAGGTACGGGTATCGCCTCGCGTCGCGCCTGCTCCATCTGCGCCGCAGTCGTGGCCATTTTGCGCCGCCTCCTACTCGCCCCCTCGGGGGGGCTGCAACCATCCTAGCCGCGCCGCCGAACCCACCCCGGGGCCGCCGGTCGCGGCCCCCTGCCCCCCGCCCCTCACCCCCGATCTCGGGCCCCTGGTCCTGCTGCGCCCGGCCGGCCAGGGCCGCCGGGTCCAGCATCTGCCGTGGGTCGCCGAGCGCCGCCCGAATGAACAGTGGAACCTGCTGGGCCTTGGCGCCGGGCCGCACGCGCGCGCCCGGCAAGCGGTACGTCACCACGGGTCCGGCTCGGTGGGCTGGGTCCTGCTTCCGCTGGGCCACCTCACTCACTCCCCCTATAGGGAGAGCATGGGCCGTGCCCCGAACCCACCCCCTCACCGGACCACCAGCAGCGCCCCGACCGCCGCGACCAGGGCCGCCGCCTCCAGCTCGGCCACGTCGTCGGGGCCGAGTCGGGTCTTGACCTCCTGCAGCTCTGCCACACCCGTTCACCCTCCCTGGGCGGCCGTGGGCCACCCCGGTAACCCTGTGCCCCTAAGGCCGAACCCACCCATGGGCCGCCTCCCCGGCCCCATGGGCCGCCCCCGCCCCACGGTTCCGGCCTTCTGCCCCTTGGCCGGGCGGGGGGCTTGTCCCCCCGCCGTGGGCCTCCCCTATCCTGCTTTGCCCTCTGCCGGGGTTGACGAGGGGCTGGAGGAGGGCCCAGGGGCCGGGGCTGGAGGGGGCCTGGTCAAGCCCACCGCCCCGCCGCAAGGCCACCGTCCGGCCGCCATCCCGCCCACCACCCCGTGATGCCTCCCGCCGCCATGCCCCGGCCCGCTGCTGGTACCCAGCGCCCGCCCACTGGGTTCCGCCTGAGGCCCAGGGGCCAGCCCACCCGCGCTCCGCTGCTGGGGGCATGACGGGGGGGGTAGCCCTCTGCTTGCCGTGGATCGGGTGCGGCAGTACCGTGGGGTCGTCGGCTGGGTCCGCCGGATGGTCGCTCCGTGGGCGTATCGCCGGGACCGCGAGGCCGCGCGGCAAGAACGGGAGGAGTTTTGGCGGGGCAGGTCCATGCGGCTGGTCGCGGCGGTGGATGCCGACGCGGCGCTCAGGGCTGCCAGGGCTGCTCGGGCCTAGCGTGTCGCCGCCGAGCTGGGCTCCTCGGCCGGCGGCGGCACGCAGCGCGTGCAATGGGCGTGGCCGCGCGCGTCCACCCAGGAGGCTCGGCTGCCGCAGCCAGGTCAGGGCGCTATCCGTTGGGCCGGGCGCGTTCCTGGCGCTGGTGCCTCCACCGGAACCACTCCTCCCGGTAGTGTCCGCAGCGTCCGTCACCGATTGCGGACAGACAGCGCGCAAAGGCACAGCGCAC
>JAJZZC010000318.1 GCA_021797775.1 Bacillota bacterium | reverse complement strand
TTGGTCGGCAGGGCGCCGGGCTGCTCGGCCGGTCGCGAACGGTCGCTTGCGGACCTGGGTCTTCGGGTGGCATACTGGCCCAGACGGTGAACGGGAACGCGCGCCCCCACCCCCTGCAGAGAGCCGACGGCCGGTGCAAGTCGGCGGGGAGGGCGCGGCGGGACACCCGCGAGTCTCCTGCAGCGCAGGCGGTTGGCCCCCGTGAGCGGGCCGCAAGCGGTCGGTGCGCTGGCGCACCGGCAAGGCGGGTGGCAACGCGAGCAGGCCTCGTCCCTCCAAGGGGGACGGGGCCTTTTTGTGTTGGTCGGTCGCGTCGCGGACCGGGACGGCCGCCGGCTGGATGTTCGGAGGTGGTGGCGTGGAGCGGGCCTTGTGTGCGTCCCTGGTGGCGCGCGCCGCGGCGCGGGGCACCCAGGGCGCGGCGGCGGAGGGCGAAGACCGCGTGTGTGTGTATGGGTGGGTGGCCCAGGTCCGGCGGTTGGGCGGGCTGACGTTCCTGGTGGTGCGCGACCGCAGCGGCACCGCCCAGGTGGTGTTGGACCGGGAGGACCTGGCGGCGGGACCCATACCACCACGAGAGGCGATCGTCCGCGTCAGCGGTTGGCTGCGGCCGGAGCCACGCGCACCCGGCGGCGTGGAACTGCGGGCCCAACACCTGGAAGTGCTGGTGGAGCCGGCGCAGCCGCCGTCCCTACCGCTTTACCGGGACCACCTCGACGCATCGCTGGAGGTCGTCCTGGCGCAGCGGGCTCTGTCGTTGCGCCACCCGCGCGAGCGGGCCGCCTTTGCGGTGCAGGCGGCCTTGGTGCGTGGCCTGCGGCGGTATCTGGATGCCTGTGGCTTCACCGAGGTGCACACCCCGAAGCTGACGGGAACGGCCACCGAAGGCGGGTCCGAGGTGTTCGCCGTCGACTACTTCGGGCGCCGGGCCTATCTCGCCCAGAGCCCGCAACTCTACAAGCAGCTGCTGGTGGGAGCGGGATTCGAGCGGGTGTATGAGGTGGGGGCAGCCTACCGCGCCGAGCCGCACGACACGGCGCGGCATCTGAACGAGTATATCAGCCTGGATGTCGAGTCGGAGCTGTTTGGCGGCGGCGGCACGGGCCCGCTTTTGGAACTGGAAAGGGGGCTGCTGCGGGCGATGTTCACGCAGGTGGAGACCGACGCCGGCGATGCGCTGGATCGCTTCGGGGTGCGTGCGCTCCCCGACCCAGCGGCCGCCGTCGCCGTCACACTCGCGGAGGCACTGGAGGGGATCGGCCGTACGCACCTTGACCCCGAAGCCGAACGGCTGCTGGGGGAGTGGCTGGGACCGCTGGTCTTTGTGACCGACTGGCCGGTGGCACAGCGGCCGTTCTATGCGATGGAGCGGGCGGATGCGCCCGGGTTGACCCACTCGTTTGACCTGTTGCTGCACGGTCTGGAGGTCACGACCGGCGGGCAGCGCGAACACCGGCCCGGCCCCCTGCGGGCGATGATGGCGCAACGCGGGCTGAACGTCGGCGCGTTTGCCGCCTATCTCGCCGCGTTCGACACCGGGATGCCACCCCACGGCGGCTTTGCGATCGGGCTTGAGCGGCTGACCGCGCAGCTGCTGGGCATCCGCAACGTGCGCCGGGCCAGCCTCTTTCCACGCGACCGCAGCCGGCTGGAGCCGTGACGGGCCCGTCTGTCCCCCGCGCCGCGGCGCGGGGGACAGAGTCGAGCCTGGAGTCTCGAAACGATCCGGCGGGCGCCGAACTCAGGACGCATACTCCAACAGGAAAGTGCCCTGGACGGGTTTGCCGTCGGCCAGGGCCTGGGCACCCGAAACGCTCGCGGTGCTGTTCGCCCACCAGCCGATGAACCCACCGTGTTTCCCGGACTTGGGCGTGGAGGCGCAGTTGGGAGCGGTGGTGTGACCCGGGCAGGCGTGCTGGGCGGTGCCGCTGGGGTGCGCCATTTCAAGGGTGTAGGTGCCGGGGGCTGCGGACTTGCTCAGTTGCAAGGGAACCCAGCTGTTGTCGTGGACATCGCTGTAGATGGCGCAGGCTATCACCGGGCCCTTGAGCCCGGATCCCTTGCGCAGCATCAGCGTGTACCCGGATCCGGTCGTGATCCACGTGGGCGAACTGGGCGCAACGATCTTGAAGGACGAGGTGGCGGAAAAGACCTGTGCCAGGGTGTGGCCGTGGATCAGCTGCATCGGCTTGTTGTTCGTGGACTCGACGGCCGTGGCGCCGGCCGGCATGACGCCTTCGGTAACGTGCACGCAGGACGCCGGCTTGGACGATGGCGTCTTCTTGGCCGCGGCGGGCGCGCTGCCGCACCCGGCCAGCACCGCCGCGGCGATGCCGAGGGCCAGGGCGCGTGCGGGGGCGGTACCGTGTCTGCGCATCCGATCAATCCCCCCGTGAACCATTGTGCTGCTTCGGCGAGGGGGTGTTCGCCCCGGACGTGCAGAGCCCTGCCGCATCCGCCGCAACGGTGTTCCGCAGCGTGTGGTTCCTGCTGGCGACCGGTGGCCATTTCGTGAGCCCGGTTGCCGCTGGAGGGTGGGGTATGGGGGTCAGGATAGAGTCCCCGTCGGGATCTGGTGGACACGCCGGTCGCGTGGGTTGAGATCGATGCCCTTGATCGATTGGTCGCGGAGCCCGCAGGGTGGAACTTGCGGCGGCCCTGGGTCTGCCCCACCCGGGGTCAAGTGGCGGTGCGATGGCAGGTACCTGCGAAGCGAGGGCCTGGACGATGTCGCCAAGAGAACGGGCGGGCTCCCGTCGAGAAAGCGGATCATTCGAACGGCCGCCCTGGGGCCGCCGCGGACGGCGCAGGCCTGTTACGGGAGGTGGCCCGCGTGAGGGTCTCAGCCTACAGGGTGAGCGCCTCGGACAGAGATCCTGAGACCGAGCTTCTTGCCCAACGCGACTTGCCGGGCTGCACCCGTGGGAGATCGACGGCGAGTTCGTGGACCACGTGTCGGCGGACGACCCGCGGCACCGCACGGCCCGACGTTCACAGCTGCACGACGCGACAAGCCGCCGGTTTCACGCCGTGCGCAGATTCAATCGGGATCGCGCCTTCCCCCTACGTGCCACCATACGGTGATTCAGGTCGGGGCCAGAGTTTAGGCCGAAGTTACGCCGGCAAAAACGGTTGTTTTGCCTGTCGTTGCGCCATTTCTTGGCCCTGCACTCCCGGTAAGTGTAGACAGTAAAAGCGGGCAGTTCCCTAGACGAGATCGCAACGAAGTGTTACCGTGCTCTCATGGCAAATAAGCGTGGCTCCGTCTACGTCGCGGAGATCAAAACGCGCTACAAGGAAAAGGTCTACACCAGCTACCTCCTGCGCCGCACCTATCGCGAGGACGGCAAGGTCAAGCAGCAGACCCTCGGCAACCTCAGCGCCCTTCCCCCAGAGGCCATCGCCATCCTCCGCGCCGCCCTCCACGGCCAGAAGTACATCCCAGACCACGAGGCTCTGGAAGTCCGGCGCTCCTGGCACCATGGCCATGTGGCCGCCGTCGGCGCCATGCTGCGCCGCCTCGAACTCGACCGACTCCTCGGCCCCTTGCCCTCCGATGTCCGCGAACGCCTGGTGGCCCTGATCATTGCCCGCGTGGTCGCCCCTGCGTCCAAGTTGGCCACCGCCCGCTGGTGGCAGAACACCACCTTGTCCCTGGTACCCGCCGTGGGTGAGGCCAGCACCGACCATCTCTACGAGGCCATGGACCACTTGCTCGAACGTCAGCCGTACATCGAGCGGGCCCTGGCCGGCCGCCATCTCCACGAAGGCGGCCTGGTCCTCTATGACCTCAGCTCCAGTTACGTCGAAGGCCGTTGCTGCCCCCTGGCCGCGCGCGGCTACAACCGTGACGGCAAGAAGGGCAAGAAGCAGGTCAACTACGGTCTGGTCCTGGACGGCGAGGGTCGACCGATCTCGGTGCAGGTGTACCGCGGCAACACCGCCGATCCCAAGACGGTGGCCGATCAGGCGCACAAGCTCAAGACGCAGTACCACCTGGCTCACGTCGTCCTGGTCGGTGACCGCGGCATGCTCACCAGCGCACGCATCGCGGACCTGCGCGAGCGTGGCGGCATCGACTGGATCAGCGCCCTGCGTGCCACGGACATCCAGGCCCTGGCCGACGCCGGCGCGGTATCCCGCTCCTTGTTTGACCAACGGGACCTGGTCGAGATCGCCTCACCCGACTACCCCGGAGAACGGCTGCTGGTCTGTCGCAATCCGTTTCTGGCCGATGATCGCGCCCGAACCCGCAAGGAACTCCTGGCGGAGACGGAGCGCCTGTTGGACAGCTTGGCTCGGCGGGTCGCGGCCGGGCGCCTGAAGCAGACCACCAAGATCGGCGCCGCACTGGGGCGCATTCTGCACCGCTTCAAGGTCGGCAAGCATTTCGAGTGCGAGGTGTCGGAAGGGCACTTCGCCTACAAGCGCCGTGATGACCGTATCCAACACGAAGCCGCCCTGGATGGGATCTACATCGTGCGCACCAGCGTACCCACCACGGATCTGTCCGCTGCGGCGACCGTATCCACGTACAAATCGTTGCAGCATGCCGAGCAGGCCTTTCGCAATCTCAAGTCGGTTGATCTGCGCCTTCGCCCGCTTCGTCACTGGACGGCGCGGCGGGTGCGGGCACACATCTTTCTGTGCATGCTGGCCTACTACGTGCAATGGCACCTACGCCAGACCTGGGCCCCCTACCTCTTCGAGGACCAACACCCGGGGCAGCACGTCGACGACTCCGTCGTGCGGCCAGCCTTGCGGTCCGCTTCGGCGCTGGCCAAGGCCCACACCAAGCGCACCCCCGACGGCGAGGATGTGCACAGCTTCGCGACCCTGCTTGCCCATCTTTCCAGCGTCGTGCACAACGAGGTGGTGGTGCCCGCCCATCCAGAGATTGCACCGTTTGCCATGATCACCACCCCCGATTCGTTGCAGAGCAAACTCTTCCACCTGGTCGG
>JAJZZC010000317.1 GCA_021797775.1 Bacillota bacterium | reverse complement strand
CAGGCTGCATCTCTGGGCTGACACGCCAAGCCGAGCGGAGACGGGAGCGTTCTCTCGGGTTCCGCGCCATGCGTGGGCCAAGCGTTGCCTTCCGCCGCACCGCAGGAGGACGGGGGGGCATCGCGGGAGCCCGGCGGCCTCAGCCGGCGGGGGAGGGCGGCCCGTGGCCAGCACCCGCCAGCACCGCGCACGCGTGGGGCAGCAAGGGCAAGAGCGCCTCCAAGCCCTCACGTGCCCCGCGCGGGCTGCCGGGTAGGTTGACGATCAGGGTGTGACCGCGGATCACCGCGGCACCACGGGAGAGGACCGCGAACGGGGTCCTCTCCGCGCCCCGCGCCCGCAACCATTCGCCGAGGCCGGGCACCTCGCGCTCACCGACATCACGGGTGGCCTCGGGGGTCACGTCAAAGGGGCCAAGGCCGGTGCCACCGGTGGTCAACACCACGTCGCAGCACCCCGCGTCACACCACCTGCGCAGCGCGTCCGCGATCGCGGCGCGATCGTCGGGGAGGAGCGCCCGCACCACAAGCACGCCGCTGGCGGAGGCGAGGCGTTCGGCCAAGACATCGCCGCTACCGTCCTCAGGTGCGGAACGGCTGCTCGAGCAGGTGAGCACGCCGAAGCGGATCCCGCTCAACGGACCTCCGTCGCCGGCCACGGGGGTTCCCCCTCTCGCGCCCACGGCCCCGAACGGCCCCCGGACTTGGAGACCAGCCGGATCTCGGCGATCTCCGCCCCACGCCCATAGGACTTGCACATGTCGTAGACGGTCAGCGCCGCGGCGGCCACCGCGGTGAGCGCCTCCATCTCCACGCCCGTCCGCCCGACCGTGCGCGCCTCGGCTTCAATCTCCACACACGGGCGCCGCAGGCGGAACCGGACCTGGACCGACGTCAAGGGTAGGGGGTGGCAGAGGGGGATCAGGTCGGCGGTCCGCTTGGCACCCGCGATGCCGGCCACTCGCGCCACGCCAAGGACATCGCCCTTGCCAGCCGTGCCCGTCGCCACGCGGACGAAGGCCTCCTCTCCAAGGAGGACGGCCCCACGGGCCAGCGCCACACGCTCGCTCTCGTCCTTGCCGCCGACGTCCACCATCCAGGCACGGCCGCCTGAATCGAAGTGGGCCAAGCCCGCCGACGCAGGCCCGCCGGCCTCTGACCCGTCCCGTTCCGCACCGCTCACCCGCCGATCGTCCACATCAGCCGACCTGCCGTCTCCTGCAGATACTCTTCCATGAGGTGCCGCTCGGGCTTGGCGCGGATGCCGCGCGCCACCAGATGGCGCAGTTCGTCGTCCGTACAGCCCGCGCGCAGCGGACCGCGCAGGTCCATGGCGAGGAGCGATCCCAGGCACGGCTGCAACTCACCGTCCGCAGTGAGGCGCACGCGGTTGCAGTTGTGGCAGAAGTTCTCGGTCATGGCCGTGATGAAGCCGACGGTACCGGCAAACCCCGGGACGCGGTAGGTTCGGGCCGGCCCCCCACCCTCCAGGGTGTCCGGCTCCAGTGCGAACCGTTCGGCGATGCGGGCGCGCATCTCCGCCGCGGGGTACAGGCGCTCGCGCGTCCAGGCATGACTGCTGCCCAGCGGCATCAGTTCAATGAAGCGGACGTGCAGGGGCCGCTCCCGTGTCAACTCGACGAAGTCCGGCAGTTCGGCCTCGTTCTCCCCACGCAGGGCCACACAGTTGAGCTTGACCGGATGGAGGCCCGCGGCCAGTGCGGCCTCGACACCGCTCCACACGGCATCCCAATCCCCGAAGTGGGTCAGTTCGCGGAACTTCTCCGGCCGGAGGCTGTCCAGGCTCACGTTGACGCGGCGGAGCCCCGCGTCCCGGAGCGGCGCGGCCAGGTCCGCCAACAGCATGCCGTTGGTGGTCATGGCCACGTCCTGCACCCCCGGGGTGCCCGCCACCGCGCGCACAAAGTCGACCAAACCCGGCCGCGTGGTGGGCTCGCCCCCGGTGATCCGCACGCGCCGCACGCCGAGCGAGGCCGCGGCACGGACGACCCGCAGCAACTCCTCCCAGGAGAGCAGATCGCGCGCGTCCTTGAAGCGGACGCCGTCAACGGGCATGCAGTAGCGGCAGCGCAGGTTGCAGCGGTCCGTCACCGACACCCGCAGGTAGGTCACCACCCGGCCGTAAAGGTCGTCCACGGCGCGCCGCCTCCTCACGGGCAGAGAGTCTAGTCCAGAGACAGTACCCTGACCAGCGCGCCTACGGCGAGGGAGCCGCCCGCCGGGCAGCGCAGCAGCCCGTCCGCTAGGGCCAGCGTGCCAACGGCGGCCGACGGACCAAAGAGCGGCACCGCGCGCGGCGTTCCCACCCCCTGGTCGATGCGGATGCGCGCCACCAGTTCACGGTCCGCTGGCGCGCGCACCGCGTCGGCTAGCACGGCCTGGATGAAGCCGCGAGCCCGCGGCCGGGTCTCCCCGCCCCAGCGCAGCAACGCCTCACGCAGGAGGAGTTCATACACGACCAACGCCGACACCGTGTGCCCCGGCAAGGCGACCGCCCAACGCGCGTCGGCGACAAAGACCGCCGTGGGCCGCCCCGGCCGCACAGCGACGCCCGAGAAGAGCGGGGCCACGCCGAGGGCGTCGGCCAACACCTCCTGCACGAAGTCGCGCTCGCCCACCGAACTGCCGCCCGTGCAAATCAACCCGCCATGCTGCAAGCCCACGGACACGGCGGCGCAGAGCGCGTCCCGATCGTCGGGCACGAGCCCAAGGAACACGGGGACGCACCCATCCCGCTGGAGCGAGGCGGCCAGCGCCGGGCCGTTGGCGTCCGGTACGCGCCCCTCCCCCGGCACGGCCGGTGGCGTGTCCAGCTCGTCACCGGTGGACAGGAGGGCGACGCGAGGCCGGCGACGGACCCCCACCCGCGCCACGCCCGCCGCGGCGAGCATCGCCAATTCGAACGGCCGCAGCCGCCGCCCCGCCGGCACGACCACATCGCCACGGCGGGCATCGGTCCCTCGGTGGATGACGTGGGCCCCTGCCTCCGTCGGGCGGATCAACTCGACCTGGCCGCCCAGCAGGCGCGCATCCTCCAGCATGACCACCGCGTCGGCGCCCGCGGGCAGCATGCCGCCCGTGGGCATGGCGAAGGCGGTGCCGGGGCGAAGGGGCGGCGCGGGAGCCCCCATGCGCACCTCGCCGCCCACGGGGAGCCGAGTGGGTCCACCCGCCTGCAGCGCCCATCCGTCCACCAGCGAGCGGTCGAACGGCGGCAGGTCGGTGGGGGCCAGCGCGTCCCGCGCCAGCACACGCCCCAGGGCGCTCGCAAGATCCATCTCCTCCACGCCCTCCGCGCCACCCCCGCACGCCGCGGGCAGAGCGGTACGGATGAGGGCACAGGCCTCGTCCAGCGTCACTACGCCCCCGCCCACCTCGCTTCAACCCCCCTCGCTGCGGGCAGTCTAGCACCGCGGGGGGTGGCTTGGTGTGGGCGGCTCGATCCCGTGGTGGCGGCGTGTCGCGACGATGGCCCAGGGTGCGGCACGGCGGTGGGTGGCACTGTGGAGTCGCGCATCCCGGGGCGCGGGGCTGGCCGCCCGGACGCGTTCGGGCGCGTGGGCGCGGCGACTGGCGGCCGGTACTCAGGCCACCGCGCGCCGCGTGCGCGGTGTGCTCGGGCGCCTGCCCGCTCCCGCCTCCGGCGGGCAGGCCGGGGCAATCGTCCGGGCGGCGCCGGCAGCATTGCGCCAGGTACTGGCCGCGCTGGCACGCCCCTTCGGCCTGCGGGGCTGGCGTGCCGGTGCTGCGCTCACCTCGACCGTGCTGGGCCTGCTGATCATCGTCGCCGCCGCCCTGGGCGGGCCCGGCGCGCGCCTGCAACCCGGCCCCGCGCTGCCCGAGGTCATCGGCTTCTACCAGAACGGGTGGAGCCAGATGTTCCGCAGTTCGTTCCCCAGCCTGCGCGCCCACTATCGCTACATCAACACCGTGCTCGCCTTCTGGTACAGCGTCGACGGCAACGGGCGACTCCACGCGCACGCGCCCCAACCGGCGGTCACTGCATGGGTCCGTTCCCACCACATGCGCATGGGCGTGCTGATCAACAACATTGCCGGCACCTCCGGGGACAACGCTGGCATGCTGCGCACGGCGACGCTGCGGCGGGGTTCGGCCGCGGCCATCGCGGCGCTCGTGGCGCGCAACGGATATCAGGAGGTCAACGTCGATTTTGAACTGCTGCCGCCCGGGGTTCGCGGTGACTTCACGCGTTTCATCGCCGACCTGCGGCGCGTGCTGCCGCGCACCGTGGTCCTGTCCGCGTCCGTCTTCCCCAAGCTGGGCGTGCCGTCCAGCCTCAACGGCGCGTATGACTACGTGGCGCTCGCCCGCTATGTGAGCTACCTGGTGATCATGCTCTATGATCGCCACAGCAGCGGGGGCCCGGCGGGACCGGTGTCGCCCTACCCCTGGGTCGTCTCCAACATCAAGTGGTTCCTGCACACCGCCGGGATCCCGGGCAACCGGCTGGTGCTTGCCGCTGGGGTATACGGGTACGACTGGCCGGCCGGAAGCACCAGCGCCAACGAATTGCCGCTAAATGCCATCGTGGCGCTGGCCAAGCGCAAGCATGCCCGCATCGTGATCGACCGCGCGTCCGGGAACCCCTTCTTCCGCTACACCACGTCCGCGGGCACGCCCCACATCGTGTGGTTCCAGAACAACCGCACGGTCGCGCAACGCCTGCGCCTCGCCCGCAGCCTGCATCTGCGGGGCATCGCGATCTGGGCGCTGGGGCAGGAGACCCCTGCGGTGTGGAGCGTGATCGAACAGACGGTGGCGGCGCGGGGCTGAGGGCTCGCGGGTAGCGGCTGTCTGCGGACGGTTGCTGCCCGGGGGGGGGGGGGGGGGGGGGGGGCCGCCGTGGCTGGTGGCGGCGAGGCGGGCTGTGGCGGGGATGTGGGTGGTGCGACGGGTGCGCGCGGTACGGGCGCGAGGGTGGGAGCGGGACCGGTCC
>JAJZZC010000054.1 GCA_021797775.1 Bacillota bacterium | reverse complement strand
GCCATCCCCTCTGCAGCCACCCTGGGCGCCTCCCCTGCCGAACCATCTCTGCCATCGCCAACTTCGGAATCCAAACTATAACCCCTAAAGACTTTTTGAAAAGGCTCTGAAACACAGCGCTGTCTCCATCATGCTAGCGGCCGGTGTCCCGCTCGCCACCGTCAGCAAGGTCATTGGGCACCGTCGCTCCTCGCTGACGGTGTCGGCTCAAGCCGGGAGCCGTTCCCCCTCCCGCCGCAGGAACTGGGTGAGGGCGTGGTTGATCGTCATGTGCAGATCCTCCACGACGCCGTAGTCGCGCGAGGGGATGACGATCGGCAGGTCCGCCAGGTCCCGCAGGCGGCCGCCGGCTCCACCGACGACGGCGCAAAGGCGCGCGCCGCCCGCCCGCGCCAGCGCAAAGGCGCGGACAAGGTTCTCCGAATCGCCGGAGACGGATAGGGCCACCACCACGTCGCCCGGTCGCAGCCAGTTGCGCAACTGCTCCGCCAAGGCGTCGGCGTACGACACATCGTTGCTCAGCGCCGTCAGCCATGGCCCCTGATCCGCGGGCGCGAGCACCCGGAAGCGAGGTCTGCCCGCGACGTTGACACCCTTGCCAAAGTCGCAGGCCCAGTGCGAGGCCGAGGCCGCGCTCCCCCCGTTGCCCAGCACGAGGAGCTGGCCACCGGCGCGGCGCAGCTCCCGCAGCCAGCCGAGCAACTGTTCGAGCGCCGGCAGCGGGATGCCGGCCCGCGCGCGGTCGAACTCCGCGTTGTAGGCGGCGAAATAGTCGGCGAAACCATCGCGCGCATCCGGTTCAGCCAAGACAGACCGTCCCTTCCACTTCCGCGTCCGACACGTATCAGGCGCCGGCCAGCACCGCGGCGCCGAGCAGAGCCGCGTCGTAGCCCACGGCGCTGCGCGTGACGGGGATGCGCCGGTTGGCCTCGCCGATGACCCGGGCGCGCATCGCCTCGGACACGGCGGGCAGATGGGCGTGCAACGACTCCATGACGCCTCCGCCCAGCACGACAAGGGCCGGGTTCAGCAGGTTCACCAGCACGGCGAGTCCGCGCCCCAAGTCGGTCGCGATGGCGCGGACCAAGGCCTGGGCCGTCGCATCCCCCGCAGCGCAGCGGCTGAAGACCGCCCCTGCCCCTGGCGCGCTGGCCGCCTCGGCGGCCCCGGAGGGCGCTTCCCCTGCCCCCCCGCGGGCCTCCGCCCAGCGCCGCGCGATGGCAGGACCGCTCACCAGCGCCTGCAGGCACCCGCGCCGCCCGCAGGCGCACAGCGGTCCGCCCTCCGCCACCTCCAGGTGGCCCAGCTCGCCCGCCAGCCCGGCCGCCCCGCTGTAGAGCCGGCCCCCCAGGACCAGCCCCGCGCCCACCCCCGTGCTCAGCTGCACCCAGGCGAAGTCGTCCACCCCGCGCGCGGCGCCGAAAGCCCGTTCGGCGAGGCAGCAGCAGTTCACGTCGTTCTCGATGCGTACCGGCAGACCGAGTCGCGCGGTGAGCAGCGCCGCGACAGGCACGTCGCGCCACGGCCAGTCGAAGGCCTGAGCCAGCACCCCGGCTGCCGCGTCGGTCGGCCCCGGCACCGCGACGCCTACGGCCGCGATGGGCGGCAGGCCCGGCTCGCCCGTGGGCGGCAGCAGCGCGCGCCACGCAGCGGCGATGCGGTCGAGCAGGGCCTCGGGGGCGGGGCGGGCGGGCGTCTCAAAGCGCGTGCGGCGGATGACGGCGCCCCCCTGGCCGACCACGGCCAGCGCGGTCTTCGTGCCGCCCATGTCGATCGCGCCGTACAGGGGCAGGGAGGGTCCGGGACCGGCAGGGCCTGCGTCCTTGGGTTGGCGCATGCCGCCCCATTTCGCGCCGGACGGCGCGAGGCCTGCGGGCCTGCCGCCGGCGCAGGGGGGCGTCGTTCCGGCAGGGTTCTTCGGGCCTGAACGCAGTCGCGCCACGGCAACGATGCACCGGCGTGCCGTCCGGCCCGGGGTGGTCGCCGCGCGCTGCAGACTTGCTCACTGAGGCCGTTGGCCGAGGACGCCGCGGCCCTGCGCCGCCGCCGCGAGTGCGTGAACCGGAGGGCCTCGGTTGACGGCGTGCGCACCCAGGGTGAACCCGCGACCAGTAGAAGGCCGCGCGCGAGGCGGGCAGGGCCAGCCACTCTTCCAGCGTGCCCCGGTCGCGCTCGCGCAGCCCCGCGTCCATGGCGAGCAACCCCGCCGCGACGGCGGCCGGCAGGCCGAAGTAGGTGAAGAACTCGGTGGGCATCCAGCCGCTGAATCGCCCGAGATCCTGGCCACCCATGACCCGGCGCAGGGCCGCCCGCATCCCGTTGACCAGGGCCGTGAGGGTGGCGGCCTGCGCGCGCACCGTGGGAAAAAGGCCCCCTCCAGGGCGCAGAGTCCGGCGAAGGCCAACGCCCACCACAGAGCCTTCGCCAGGTGGCCCTGACGAACGCCGACGTCAGCGGCGCATGCCCCGGCACCTCCGCGTACCCCCGCAGGAACTCCTCCTCCAGCGTGGGCTCCGCAATGGTGATGTCGCTCACGCCCCACGCCGCCAGCGCCCGCGGCAAGGACCCGGCATCGCCGCCGCCGTCGAACTGCCACCAGTCGCCGTGGCGCTGCAAGGCGTGGACGAACGGCTGCGCCGTAAGGTCGGGAGGGCTGCCGTCAAAGCGGACGCGCACCGGCGGACCCGACTGGCGTGGAGCGCGGCGACCGGCTTCCCGAGCGACCGGCGCCGGGCCACCCCACGGACCAGGCTGGGCCATTGTCCGCCTGCACTGAGCCTCCCCAAGGCTAAAGCCCGGGGGTTCCGGTTTCCGGCGGGCTCTCGCGGACGACGGGTCCACATGCCGCCGCTACAACATCCCGAGCCTTACCCGCGTTGTTCGGCGGCGGTAGCCGCCACCTGTCCCGGTCGCGGACGATCCGCTCCGTCCCCTTCGGGTGGCGGGCCGGAAGGCCCGCACCTCGCGGATTGCTGTCGCCTGGCGCCGCCCGCGGGAGCGGCTCCGCAACCCCCCGGCCCGAAGGCCGGCGGCGCCAGGACGAGGCTTGCTGCCTCGAACGTTTTGCGCGCCAGAGGACTACCTGGCGCAACCCGCTGCGCTCGGTTGCCAGGCTGCTGGCACGAATGCAGCACCGAACGAGCGATTGGGCCATGGCCGCCGCGCGGCTCACCCCGCGGCGAAAGCCGGGGGCTTGCACCGCGAGTTCGGTCAGCATATCACCTGTGCGCACCGGCGCGCCTCCCGACCAAAGCAGCAACTGGCGCCTCCCGCGCGCGGGAGCGGGCCCGTCTCGTTCCCCAAAGGCAGCGGTGCCGACGGGGTGGTGCCGGCCCCGCGTCCGGACCTCGTGCCCCACGGACGCCCGGCCCCGGGTAACGGCGGCCCTGCGGGCCGGTGTGGGCCCCGTCGCAGCCCGTCAAGCCCCCGCGGTCGTACTGGCGCCCGGTGCGCCGAAGCCGCCCGTCGCTTTGCCCTGCAGCACGGCGATGGCGCGCCGGTAGATGCTCGCGGGGTTGAAGTGGCGGGCACCCTTAGGCGGGTGGGCCGCGCCGCCTGCCGGTCGCCGGCGGCCGCGGGCGCCGTGGGCGCCGCCAGCGAAGAACGGCCCGGTCGTGGTGAAATGTGACTTGAGCATGTTGCGCAACGCCTGAGTCTGCTGCGTCGTGAGGACGGCCGTCAGGGCCTTGGCCTTGGCCGCCAACGCCGACGCAGAGAGCTTGGGGTCCTTGGCCAGGGCCTGCAGCATCGGCACCAGGGTCTTCACCTGCTGGGCGCTGAAGGGCACCACCGGCGCCACCAGGACGATCTGGCTGGCGGCGCGGATCGCGGGATTGGGCTTGAACCTGCGCTTGGCGCCAGCGGCCGGCGCGCCGTGGGCGCTGCTCGTGGCGGCGGTCGGCGTCGCCGCGGCCCCCGTGCCTCCGCCGGTGGAGGTGGTCGCTGCGGCGGCACCGCATCCCGCCAGGACCACCAGGCACCCCGCCAAGGCAAGCAGAGACATGGCGCGCGCCGCACCTTTGGGCATGGTGCGCATAGACAAACTTCCTTTCGCTCGCATCCGTCGGCAGCACGGCGCGCCACCGGCCCCCGCGCTCAGTCGTGGCGCAGGGCGATGATGGGGTCAAGGCGACTGCCCTGCGCCGCGGGCCAAAAGCCGAATACCAGCCCCACGGCCACCGCGAAGCCGAACCCCAGCAGCGCCCCGTCCAGCGTTGGTATCGTCGGCGTCTTCAGCGCCTTCCCCACGAGCACCGAACCGCCCTGCCCCAGGGCGATACCGATGATCCCGCCGGCGGCGGACGTCATGGCCGCCTCCAGCAGGAACTGGAGCATGATGTCCCGGCGCTTGGCGCCGATGGCCTTACGCAGGCCGATCTCGCGCGTGCGCTCGGTGACGGACACCAGCATGATGTTCATGATGCCGATGCCCCCGACCAACAGCGAGACGGCAGCGATGGCGCTCAGCGTCAGCTTGAGGGTTTCCGTGGTCGCGCTCAGGGTGCTCAGCAACTGGTTCTGGCTCGACACGGTCACCGAGCTGGATCCGGGGTTCGCCGACGGGAAGAGGTGGTCGAAGACCATCTGCAGGGTGCCCACAACCAGGTTGGCGTCCTGTGGCGCCTTCACCTGGAAGACCAACTCCGAGGGGGTCACTGTTCCCAGCACGGCCTCCGCGGAGGTGTACGGGAGCAATACGACGTCGTCCTGGTTGGAGGCCGCGAAACCGCCGCCAGCGCCTATGGACTGCAGGACCCCGGTGACGGTGAAGGGGTAGCCGTTGAGGAAGATCGTCTGCCCCACCGCGGACCCGCGGATGCCCAGGTCCTGCAGCACCGTCTGGCCGATCACGGCCACGGAGGCACGGCCGCTCAGGTCGCTCGCCGTGAAGAAGCTGCCCTGCGCCATGCCCACGCCGTGCATGGCAGGCCACGTCTGAGAGACCCCCTGCACCGAGGCCTGCGTGCTCGTGGCCCCGAGTGCCACGCTCACCCCGCGCCCCTGGAGCACCGGCATGGCGGCGGCCACGTCTGGCACCTCGTGCGCGAGCTGCTGCGCCATGGGGATGGTGAAGGTCGCCCCGCCGCCAAACGCGGGGAAGGCGGTTACGAGGTTGGTGCCCAAGGCCTCGACCCGCGAGGTGACGGCCTGCTGCGAGCCGGCGCCCAGGGCCAGCGTCGTGATGAAGGTCGCCACGCCGATGATCACGCCCAGGGCGGTGAGCGCCGAGCGCAACGCGCTGGAGCGCATCGCGCGCAGGGCCATCCGCAGGGCCTCGGTCACGCTCACCGCCGCATCGCCTCCCCGCTGCCCGCGCCCACCGCGGCGGGAACTGGCGGCTCGATCCGCTCGTCCGCCACAATGCGCCCGTCCGAGACCCGCACGGACCGGCGGCACTGGCGGGCGACCCCGTGGTCGTGGGTCACCACAATCACGGTCATCCCGCCCGCGTTCAAATCCTGGATCAGGCGCATGACCTCCGCCCCTACCCGACTATCCAGGTTGCCGGTGGGCTCGTCGGCCAGGAGCACCTGGGGACGGGCAACCAGCGCGCGGGCGACGGACACGCGCTGTTGCTGGCCGCCTGACAGCTGGGTTGGCAGGTGATGGACGCGGTCGGACAGGCCCACCGCCGCCAGCGCGTCCAGCGCGGCCCGCCGGCGGCGCGCCGTGGGCTCGCCGCGGTAGACCAGCGGGAGTTCGACGTTCTCCAGCGCCGTCAAGCGCGGCAGCAGGCTGTAGTTCTGGAACACGAAACCCGCGGTCCGGTTGCGGAACTCCGCGAGTTCGTCGTCACCGAGGCCGGCCACCGGGCGGCCGGCCAGGATGTAGCGGCCCGACGTCGGACGATCCAGGCACCCGAGGATGTTCATCAGGGTCGACTTGCCCGAACCCGACGGGCCGACGATCGCGACCAGTTCGCCCGCGTCGATGCGCAGGTCGACCCCGGCCAAGGCCCGGACCAGGACCGTGCCCATCCGGTACTCCTTGGCCACCCCGTCCAACACCACCAGCGGCTCGCCACTGGACCCCGCGGGCACGCCCGCCCCCCCCCTCTCCCGCAACGCAAAGCCCCAACCGCGACCAGCTGGCACGAGGAGGGGCGCCCCTAGCGCGCCGCGGGCGCCTGGGGCAACCGGTACCGCGCCAGGGAAGCGCCAGACCATGATCGCCGCGAGGTCGACGGCGTGCTCTCCCGCAACGAATGCCGCGTCGAACCCGGCTTGGCGGATCGCCGCGGCCCCTGCCGACGCCCGATGCGCCCCTCAGGTGCCGCCCTGGGCCCGCCCTGGCGGATGGCCACGGCCCTAGCCTCTGCCGGCCGGGCCCGGGCCAAGAACACGGGGGGGGCACGCGCTGGCGCTCCATTCGGTGGATCCCGCTACGGGCGCGCGCCCCCTGGATCACCGCCTATCCGCCGCGCGGCCCCCCCCCACCGAAGCCACCGCGCCGCCCGCCGCCGCCGAACCCGCCGAATCCACCGGCCGCCCGCAGGAAACCGAAGGCGTTACCCGAGCTGGCCTGACCGGCGACTACCGGCATGCCGGGCTGCACGCCGCTGAGGATCTGGGTGTACGCGGCCCCGACCAGACCGACTTTCACGGCGGTCGGCACGGGCTTCCCGCCCTTCATCACACGGACCACGCCGCGACCACCACTGGGAAAGACCGTGACCGCCTGGGCGGGGACGCGCACCGCCGATGGCGCCGACGCCACCTGGATCGTGACGGTGTCCGACATGCCGGCCAGTAGACCGGTGGACTGGTTGAGCGCCACGTCGACGGCGAAGCTGCTGACGCCGCCGGACGCCACCGCCGCGGGCGCGACCTGCACCACGCGTCCGCTATACGTCTTGCTGGGGTAGGCCGCCACGTTCACCACCACGGGTTCACCCACGTGCACCTGGCCGATGCTCAACTCATCGATGGATGCCTGGGCCTGCAGGGGCCCGGACGACTCCAGCGACACGGCGGCCGTCGACGCGCCGACGTTCTCTCCGGGGACGATACCCACCGCCGTGACGATGGCGTTCATGGGAGACCGGACCACGAGGTCCGCAAGATTGTGCTCGGCCTGCGCCAGCGTGTCCTGCACCGAGGCCAGCTGCAACTTGGCGGCCGCGACCGCCGCCGCGGTCGGCGGCTGCGGGTGGGCGGTCTGCTCCATCGCGATTTGGGCCTGCTGCAGCGAGAGCTGTGCCTGCTGCACCGCCATGGTGTCCTGCTGCAGCGTGGCCTGTGCCTGCGGGCTGGAGATGGTGACCAGTGTCGCGCCCACATGGGTGACTCCACCCACCGTCCCGGAGATCCCCGTCACGGTGCCTGCCTGCGCCGCCGTCAGGCTCACAGCCGAGGGATAGGTGACGGTGCCCGCGGCACTCCACCCATAGCAGGCGGGGGCCGAGCCCACGGGGGTGAAAACGACGTTGGCGCCCGCGCCCGGTACGGCGGTGCGCGGGGCCGCCGAAAGGCGGACAACGACGCTACCCGAGGAGCCACTGGCGTTGGCGCAGGCGCCCCCGGCACCCCCGGCGGAGGTGGGCGCCTGGCTAGACGTGGACCCCGTTGCGCCCGCGGATGATCCGTTGCCGGTGCCCGCCACCTCCACCACGGTGCCGGCTACCGGGTTGCCCCCGACCCCCGCCACGCTGACCACCGCGTGGGCGCCGGTGGGCAGGTAGGGCAGTTCGAAGGCCGGGACCGACGCGCTGACTTCGACCGGCTGGGACGGTTGGACGACGGCGAGGACCGTGCCGGCGTTCACCTGCTGCCCCGGCTCCACGTCGACGGCCTGCAGGATCCCCCCGACGGGCGATGCGACACGCGTCGCGGCACCGGTGGACGTTTGCGCCTGGGCCAACGTCAGTTGCGCCTGGCGCAGCGCGAGCTGCGACTGCTGCAGCTTGAGCTGGGCCGCCTCTACGCTGCGCGGATCGACCGCGGGCGACAGGAGGTTTTGCAGGTTGCTTTCCGCGTTCGCCAGGCTGGCCTGGTCCGAGGCGACCTGACCGGCGAGCCCCTGCGTGTCGGCGAGCGTGAAGAGGGTTTGCCCCTGCCGCACCTTCTGCCCCACGCTGACGTCCAGGGCGGACACGACGCCCCCCACCGACGGCGTGATCGTCTGCGTCTCGGCCGGCGCGATGCTACCCGTGCCAGACACGCTGACGGTCACAGGGCCCACCGAGGCCGGCACCACGAAGTACTGGGGGGCGGCCTGCGTGCTCCCGGCACGCAGGTGTCGCACGAGCAGAAACCCACCCCCACCGACGACCACGACGGCCAACCCGATCCCGATCCACCGTCCCACCATCCGGCTCAACCCCGCGCACCTCCACCCGCGGCGGCGGCGGGGCGGTGCCCGCACGTCGCGGTCCACCGACCCGCCCGTCGTACGCTCACTCCTGCACCGGCGGGCAGACCCCGCCTGCGCAACCCGTCAACGCCATGACGCGCTGCTGGCCGTTGGCGGTGATGGAGAACGCCGGCTGGGCCGTGGATACGGTCGACGGGATTTCAAAGAGGAGGGCACCCGTCCAGACCTGACCCGGCGCCACCGTGACCCCAGTCGAAGAGGACCCCGACGAGCCACTGGCACCGAAGAGGTTGTTCGAAGGCACGTAACCGGGCAAGACGGACACCGGGTACGCCGCCACCGAGCCCCCGCCCCCGAATTGGAGGGAGAATTGCGAGGCGGCCAGGGTGATCGCCTGCGACCCGGGATTGTCGATGGAGAAGTCGACGATCCAGAAGCCGGTCGTCGGGTCAAAGCTGGGCGCGGTCAGGTCGGGCAGGATGGCCGTGCTGCGCACCAGGGAACGCAGCAGCACGTCCTGCGCGTCGCTGTTCCAGAGGTTGCTCACCGTGTAGGTGGCATTCAGCGTGCTCGTCGTCGTCTTCGCGCTGGAGGCGGGCAGCGCCGCCCCAAGCGGCGCGGGCTGGAAGCCCTTGGCCGTCGCGCGGTAGGCGTCGAAGCCCAGCGCGTAGCCCAGAGGCTTGGCGCCCGCGGGCACGTTGAATACGGCATAGCTGTCGAAGCTGAGGTGCGGGTTCAGCGTGCCGGCCGTCGGTCCGCTCAGGGTCGCGTCCGGCAGGTACTGCGCCCCGCGGGGGCCCAGCAGATCCAGGCCGGGCTGCGTCCCGGGAACGTCCACCGCCGTGCCTGTCGTGTTTGTCAATTGATAGGATACGATCCAGTACTGCCCCGACGTCGACTGCACGCCCGTGTAGGTGCGCTCCTGCAGCCCCGTTACGGCGTATTGCACGCCCTGGAACAGGAAGGTGTGCCCCGTGGCCGCGGGGGCACCCACCTCGATGGTGTCCGTCTTCGCGTCCCAAGTGATCTGCACACCGAGGATCTGCGCCAGCGCCTGCACGGAGACGTACGGCACGCCATGTACGAGCACGGGCGCGGGCCGCACGTCCATCGCGTTGCCACCAACGACGACCCGGACGTGCGAGGGCGGCGCGGCTGCCGCCTCCCCCACGCCCGGCAAGCCAACCCCAACCACTAGCGCCCCCGCCAGCACCCCGGCCCTCAACGCGCGCACCAGGGCCCCCGGTTCCCGTCTCATCCGCGGCACACCCCTTTCGCCTCCGTCCGCCCCGGGCCAGGTCACGACGGGCTCGCCAGCGCCGCGGCGGACACGTACGTGAACGCGGCGCTCGGCCCCGCGGCGCTGGCGTCACTCCAGAAGGGCAACGAGATCAGGGCCTGGTTGGAACTCGACTGCGTAGTGGGGCCCAACTGACCATCGGCGCCATCGCCCCAGCCCACCAGCGCACCGCCACCGCCAAGGGCGAGAGCGGTGTTCCCGCCCGCCGCCAGGAAGGTGACGTCCACCAGCCCGGGTACCTGGACAGGGGTGGTGGTGCAGGCGCAGACCAGGCCGCCGGCCGCGGGCGAGGCGCCGGACGCCACCGTCTGCCCGAGTTGGCCGTTGCCCCCGTTGCCCCACGCCCAGACCGTCCCACCCGCGGTGAGCGCGTAGGCGGTATCGCGCCCGGCGGCCAGGGATGCGACCTGTTGCGGCAGGCCAGCCACCGCGGCGGGAGCGTCCACGCACGCGCAGGCGGCATAGGGCGTCACATCGAGTTGCCCCAACTCTCCGTGGCCATCCGCCCCCCACGCCCACACGGTGCCGTCCCCACCCAGCGCATAGGCACTGGACCGTCCGGCCACGACCTGGGTGATGCCGCCAAGCCCAGGGATGGCCTGCGGCGCGGCGATGTCACGCCGGGCGCCGACGCCCAACTGACCGTCGGCCCCTCCGCCCCAGGCCCACACGCTGCCAGACGCGGTCAGGGCGTAGCCGGTAAGCCCGCCCGACGCGATGGCGTGGACAGCGGGTAACCCCGGCACCTGGACAGGCACATCGGAGCAGAGACAGGGGCGGCTCCACGCGGCGAGCGAGCCGAGCTGACCGGAGATGTCGCCACCCCAGGCCCACACGGAACCGTTGGACTCCAGGGCTAAACCGCCCGCCGACCCGGCGGCGATCCCCACGACGTGGCTCAACCCCGAGACGCGTACCGGGACCGCCCTGTCCGCCAAGTGCCCGTCCCCTAACTGCCCCTGGCCGCCGGTACCCCAGGCCCAGACCGTACCGTCCGCCGCCAAGGCGTACGTCGCGCCGGTCCCGGCCGCGACGGCGGTCACCGGGCCGACGCCCGAAACCTGCTCGGGCAGCGTCGCGCAGGCGCACGCCGGAGGAGATGCCGCTGCCGCGGCCGGCAGGGGTGCGCGCAAGCCCCACTGCCAGAGCGAGCCACCAGACTGGATCGCGTACGCGGTGTCGCCGCCGACGGCGACGGACCCCACGCTCGGACCGGCCGCCACCTGGACGGTGGCCGTACCGCTACCGGGAGGCGCGGTCGCCTGGATCTCGCCATCGGAGACGACCTGGAACGTGGCGGGCGTGCCGCCGAAGGTAACGGACACCGCGCCCGTAAAGCCGCTGCCGGCGATGGTCACTGGGGTACCCCCGCTCGCGGGCCCCGTGGCGGGCGCGACCGAGGTCACAACGGGGCTGGGCAGGTACGTGAACTGGTCCGCCGTCCCGGGCGCGCTCGATCCGGCCGGGGTCACCACCGTCACGTCCACCGTGAGGGCGGAGGAGGCCGGGGCCTCCACGTGGACCGTTCGGCAGCGGCTGTGCGCGCACCGCTGTTGCTGTTGCAGGGTCGTGTCCGGCGGCAGCTCGGCCTCGATCTCGGTGTTGGACACCACGGTGAACTTTGCGGAGCGCCCCGCGCCGAAGTTCACGGCCGTGGCGCCGGCAAAGCCGCTGCCGCTGATGGTCACGGCGACACCGCCGGCCACCGGGCCGCTCTGCGGGTAGAGCCCGCTCACCGCGGGCACGCCGACATAGGTGTAGGGGGCGGGCGCGCTCGTCCCAGCCGACGTCACCACGCGCACGGGCACAGACCCACCGCCCACGGGCGCCGCCGGCGCGAAGGCCAGGATCAGACTGCTCGAATCGACGACGAACGGTGCGGACTCGCCGCCGAAGAGGACACCCGTCACCCCGACGAAACCGGTGCCGTCGATCTCCACCTGCGTGCCACCCTGGGACGGCCCGAACGCCGGCGACAGCGTCACCACGGCCGGCGCGGACTGCGCCGCCGAAGCCAGGGCGGGCGTAACCGACAAGCCGGCCGCCATGGTCAGGGCCGCCAGGCACGCCACCCACGGGCGCGCCCTTCGCAGGTGCCACGCCCCCACACCCCGGACCCGTAAAGCCCCCGCGTCCCTCTTGCTGCGCACGGCGTTCCCCTCACTCGCCGGCTCGTGCACCCGGTCCAGCACACGGCCAGATGGTATGGAGCGGATGTGAAGGCATCATCAAGGGCATTTGACAGGGACGTGAAGCTTCCCCTGCCCGATCCGCAGGAGCTGGTCGCCCCGGCGCGAAGTGCGCGCGCCGCGGCGCTGTGGACGGCGCCCAGCGCCAGCGGCCAAGCTCGGCCGGCCCAGGCCTAGGGTCTTCCGCCCCCCGGCGGCGCGGACCTGGGGCGCTCCGCGCCGCTTATGTCCCTCAGGGGCCCCGCACATGGGATCCGGTTCACCGCAACGGCTCGGGTCGACGACCCGAGGGGCGGGCGTGCCCCTGTGGCGCGTTTTGGCGGCGGGCGCTGCGGCCGCAGGAGCACGGAGAGGGGAACGGGCATGTCCGAGGAGCCGATCCGGGTGGGTATCGCCGGGCTGGGCCGCAGCGGCTGGAACATCCATGCCGAGGCGCTGGCCGCGCACGATGGTTACCGGGTAGTCGCCGTGGCCGACCCGCTGGCCGAGCGCCGGGCCGAGGCGCGGCAGCGCTTCGCCTGCACAGCGCACGAGCGCCCGGAGGACCTGCTGGCGGACGGGCAGGTCGAGCTCGCGGTCATCGCCACGCCCTCGCACAGCCACGCCCCGCTGGCCGTAGCCGCACTGGAGGCCGGCCGGCACGCGTTGGTGGAGAAGCCCATGGCCCAAGACCTCGGCGAGATGGACACCATGATGGCCACCGCCGCGCGGACGGGCCACGTGCTGACATGCTACCAACCGTACCGCTTCCAGGCCGTCTTCACAACGATCCAGGAGATCATCTCCAGCGGCCGCATCGGCCGAGTCGTGCTGGTCAAACACACGCAGAACAACTTCCAGCGGCGCGCGGACTGGCAGATGCTGCGGCGTCTCGGTGGGGGCGAACTGTCTAACAACGGTCCGCACATCATCGACGAGGCGCTGCTGCTGATCGGCGAGGGACCGGTTGAGGTCTTCGCCGACCTGAAGCACACGGTGGGCGGCGGCGACGCCGAGGATCACGTCAAGCTCTGCCTCAAGGGGCGTTCCGGGGTGGTCGTGGACATCGAGCTGAGCCACTGCTGCGCGCTGCCACAACCCGAGTGGACGATCTTCGGCACGCGCGGGGCAATCCAGAGCGCTGAGGGCGGCCTGCAGGTGCGCTGGTTCGACGCGGCGGGGCTGGCGGATCCCGTCCTGGATCCGGGTCCCGCGGCGGGCCGCCGCTACCAGCGTCCTGAGGAGCTGCCCTGGCAAGAGGAGATCGTCCGGCCCACGCAGGATCGTTCGCCGGCGCTCCGTTTCTACGACCGGCTCCAGGCCACGCTGCGCGCGGGCGCGCCGGTGGCGGTCACGTTGGACAGCGTGCGTCGGCAGATCGCGGTCATCGAGCGGGCGCGGGAGATGGCGGGGCTGCGGTAGGCGGGGGGCCCCCAGAGCGGGGCGGGTCCCCCGCCGCCGGGCGGCGGGCGCCCGGGCCAGCGGGGGACGGTCCCTCCGGCTGCACACCCCACTAGGACGGTCCTTAGCACTGGTAGCGACTGGGGACGGAGGCGGTAGTGAAGGAGTGGTCATACCCTCGGCAAGAGGCAGTCGGTGGCCATGAACGGGTATACACGGGGCCTCGATGGCAGCGGCATATCCGATAATCAGGAAGTTCCCAGGGTGGTACTAGGACGGTCCCGCCGCACCCGCGACGGACACAGCCGCCACGAGCATCCGACTCCCGCCGCCCCGGCCTCGAGGGACCACCACGGGCACCGAGGCCAGCACGACGATGGCGCACGGACCGCGCCGGGTCCTGCGGGGGTGAGGGGGCCGCTGCCCGCTGCGCGATGCCTCCGCGGCCTTTGGTACCTGCCGCTTTGCAGGGGGCTACCGATCCGACACCGCTATCCCACACGCCACCCGTGCCGCGGGCACCCCCAGGTCCGGCACAGCCGCTGGGGGGAAGGGCGGCGGGAACTCCCTCCGCCGACAGCGGGATCACCCCGTACCGCTCACGCACCTCCGGCATCCGGGCCGCCCTCCCTCGCGACATGCCCGTTCACCACCTCCATCAGGCCAGGGCCTTTGCCTACTAGGTCGAGTATCAACCTGGATCTCGCGGTGTCAGGCGGACGCCGCTGGCGCAGAAGGACCCCGCGACGCGAACGGGTGAGGTCGTGGCGAGGGGCCGGCCCCTGGGCACCAAGGCGACCGGCCGCCCCTTCGCGAAAGTCAGGATCAATCGACCTGCAGCCACACGCAGCAACCATCATCCGATCCCGTGGCTGCTACGAACCCTACTCGGCCGTCACGGCTCCGCTCGCGGCCCATTGCGCGCCGCGGGCCAGGAATCTGCGGTAGGTCGGGTGGTCGAAGGTGGATCGGTTGTGCCCGAGCGACAGGTAGAAGACGCGGCCCGCGCCCTCTTCCCGCACCCAGGCGATGGGCACGGCGCGCTCTTCGTGGCTGCGGGTCTCTGCCAGGAGGTGCACCCGCTCCGGGCGCCAGTCCAGCAGGTAGAGCTCGTCATGCACGGTGAACGCCGGCAGTCCCGCCACGATGGGGTGACCGGCGTCCACCATCTCCACGGCGATGTCCAGCTGCGGTGGGTGGGTGACGAAGACCCCGCCGAGGGCCGCCACGTACTCCGCCTCGTTCTTGAAGGTGTCGGCGCCGTTGTGCACGGCCACCAAGCCTCTGCCTCCTCGGATGAACGCGGCCAGCCCGCTCCACTGCGCGGCGGTCAACTGGCGCCCGGTGCTGTAGTTGACCACAAGGTCGTAGCTGGAGAGGCCGGGGGCCGCCAGCACCTCCAGGTCCTCGCTGAGAAAAGCCTCAAAGCCCGCCTCTTCCAGGACGTCCCGCAGGGCCGGCCCGTTGATCCAGAACTGGTGAAAGCCCTTCGTCAGCCCTCCGAGGACCAAGGCGCGCGGCATGTGGACACCATTCCTCTCCCCAAGGTCTCGCTGGGGGCGAGCGCTGCGCACCGGCCCACCCCGGGGGAAGGCCGACACCGAGCCTCTCCCGTTGGCCACCCACATCCCGTGCGACGCGGGGGTCACGGGGGCGGCAGCGCGTCCCGGCCGGGTCCCCTCTCGGGCCGGCGGTCTAAGCCGAGCCGGGCAACAAGCCGCGGGCGTACGGCCCTGACACGGGGCCCCGCGCCCGCACGATCAGCGCGGCTGGATCCGAGCAGCCCGACGCTTGCTCCCAGACGGCCCAGGGATTCGCACGCCCGGATCACGATCCTCCGCCCGGGGCCGGGGGCGACGGCCATGGGGGCCCCAACCTACGGCCGTCATCTCCACGAGATGCGAAGTACCCTGAGCCTCTGTGCGTGTTCCTGCAGATGGGCCAACCGCCGCGCCAGGTCGCCGCGCGCTTTTGCTCGTGGGACGACACGCGGAGACGGTGAGGTGGGTGGAACCCCGGCGGGAGCGTGGAGGCGGGACGGAGGGGTGTGGAGAGACGTCATCGCACGTGGGTGGAGGAGGGGCCGCAACGGAACACGGGGAGTGGCCCACCGTCCGCCCGTGGCCATGCAGTGGCCGAAGGTCACTGCCGGTAAGATGGAGCGCGACAACCATCGGACACAAGGAACCCTCGGCCACCGAGCCGCCCAACCGCTGGCGCGACGGAAGCCACCGCCTCCGGAGCACCGGCCCGCGCTCCTGCCGCGGGGCCGCCCCAACGCAAGGACCCCCACCCACGCCTCGGGCCGCCCCGCGCGCGGGCCCGCCCCCCCGAGGTCTCAGGTCTGCGGTTGCCCGGCGTAGACCCCCTGGGCCCAGGCCTCGCGCACCTTGCGCCGCAGCACCTTGCCGGTGAGGCCCAGCGGCAGCTCTGGGGCGAAGGCGATGGTCCGCGGACACTTGTACGGGGCGAGATGTGCGCGGCAGTGCGCCGCGAGATCCCCAGCGGCCACCGAACGGCCCTCCCGGCAGACGACCACGGCGCTGACCGCTTCGCCGCGCCGCTCGTCAGGGGCCCCGACTACCGCGGCCAGGGCCACGGCGGGGTGCGCCAGCAGGACGGACTCGACCTCGCTGGGGTAGACGTTCTCTCCCGAGGTGATGATGGTGTCGGTGACGCGATCCACCAGGTAGAGGCGACCCGCTTCATCCTGACGGGCCAGGTCGCCCACACCGACGAACGCGCCGGCACGCACCGCCTCGGTTTCGGCCGGCCGGCCGAAGTAGCCGTCCATCACCAGCGGGCTCTCGACGAACAGCTCTCCGGGCTCCCCCGGAGCCACCGGCCGCCGTTCCGCGTCCAGGAGGCGCACGCGCACCCCAGGCAGCGGAAAGCCGATGGTGCCGCCCGGCTGGCCGGCGTCATGCCAGGCGAGGGTCACCGCGCCAAGCTCGGTGGCGCCGTAAAACTCGACCATCCGCGCCGCGGGCAGCACGGCGAGCAGCCGGTCACGCAGCGGCACCGGCAGCGGGGCCGAGGAGGTCATGAGCACGCGCAGGCGCTCGCCACGGATCTGCCCACGTTCGAGGCCCTCGGCGAGGTAGCCGAGCATGGTGGGCACGAACATGGAGTAGGTGGCTCCCGACCGCTCCAACTCCGCCAACATGGTGCCCGGGTGGAAGCGGGCGGCGGTAGAGAGGTGGCAGGTCGCCCCGATACACATCGACAGCGTGACGACCCAGATGGAGTTGATGTGGAAGAGCGGGAGCAGCACCATGCCGACATCGCCCGGCCCCACGCCCGCCGCCGGTGCCAGCATGAGGCCCATCAGGTAGTCGCTTCTCTGGTTCCGCAGCGCCCCCTTGGGCAGCCCGGTGGTGCCGGAGGTGTACACGATGACCCAGGGTGCCGCCTCACCCGCCTGGGCGGGAAAGGGCCCCCGGGCGTGGTCCTCGCGCAGCCGCGCGTAACCGGGTTCCGCATCGTCCGCGGACCGCTCGGCGACGACGCGGACGCCGGGCGGCAGCACCTCCCGCGCCGCATCCAGGGCCGCAGGCACCCCCACGACCACCTTGGGCCCGATGTCCGTGAGCACGTGTGCCAGCTCCGCGGGGGTCGACCGCGGGTTAAGCGGCGCGACCACCGCGCCGGCACGCGCCGCGGCGAACAACAGCTCGACCGCGGTGGCGCAGTTCGGCAACAGCGTCGCCACGCGGTCCCCTGGACGGATGCCGAGCCCCCACAGCAGGTGCGCCGCGGCATCCACGCGCCTGTCCAACTCCGCATATGTCAAGCGCTCTTCGCCGTGGACCAGAGCGAGGTGGGCCGGGCGCTGCCGGGCTTGCCCGGACAGCCCGTCGGAGATGCTCAACAAGGACGCTGCCACCACCTTGGCGCATGGCTCATCCGGAAGCGGGACAGACAACATAATTATACCACCCCAAGCCCCCGGCGGCGCAACGGCCATTCGACGGAAACCTCCGATGCCGGTCGGGCCTGGCGCGCAGAACTCGCCCGTCCCCGAGCGGAGGATCGGCGATCCGCAGGCATCAAGCCTCGGCCTGCCGCCCCGGCCTTCGGGCCGGGGGTTGCGGAGCCGCTCCCGCGGACGGCGCCAGAAGACACCAATCCGCCAGGGTCGGCCCTCCGGCCCACCGCCCGAAGGGGATGGAGCGGATCGTCCGCGACCGGAGCAGTAGGCGGCCACCGCCGCCGAAGCATGCGGGTAAGGCTCGGGACGTTGTAGCGGCGGCTTGTGGACCCGCCTACTTGTCGCTTCACCAGAACGCAGGCGCCAACCCCGGGCGGCGTGCGGTCAGCACCTGCTACGACCGGCCGGACTCTCGGACCCTGGCCCTGGACGTGCAACGGGCCATGCTCGCGGGTGCAGGGCTGCGGAACGCCGGGGTGTGGAAGGCGCCGTTTTACGTCGTGCGCAACACCACCATGCCCGCCGTGCTGGTCGAGGGCCTTCCACCAACGCGAAGCGGCCGCGCTCGATCGGGCGATCCCACGTACTTCCAGCCCGCCCGTTCCCCCGCGCCGGCACGCATTACCCATCCGTCAGCGAGCGCCAGCCCCAGCCTGAAGGCCTGCGCGCGGGTACACGGCGCGGGCTGTCGCGGCCTCGCGCTGCCCGCGCCGCTCGGCGCACCCCCGGCGAGGGAGTTCGGTGCCCAGCACGGTCCCCGGCTCCCAATGGGAGGTCCGACTGGGGGGGCTCGCCGCTTCCCGGTCCTCGGGCTGCACCTCCCCCTCCCAGCGTCCGGCGACGGGAACGCGTCCCTGGGCCGCGGGATACCCAGGCCTGCGCCCCCGGAGCGGGTGGCGGAGGACCAGACATCGTCGGCGCCCACCCGCCGATCGCATCCCCCATGGCCCGTGGGAAGCCAGCGGCGGCCCTGCGCTCGTTCCCTTGGGGCCTGCACGGGCAGGCGGTGCCCGTCCCGTAGTCGCCCATTTGCGGCGGGAGGCCACAGTGTTCGAGAGTAGTCGACGGCAAACGGTGGCGGCTGGGTCAGATCACGGGTCTGGACGCCGACGCGTGGCATGGACGCCCGCCCGTACACGGCGCTGAGGCGTACCGCCGTATGCGGAGACGGCCACAGGCGCTAACGCTGGACCCCCGGCCCCCGCGCCGCGCCCCCCGGCGCCCCGAACAGCACGTGCTCGTGCCCAAGGTGCGCGACCAGGCCGTCCCAGAGCTCCTCGTCGGCGCACAGCGCCAGTTCGTAGCCGCGCCCCAGCACAGCCCGCCACAAGCGCCAACCATCCCCGACCGCGGGCGGGGCGCGGCGCAGGACAGGCTCGGCGCCGCAAACCCTGTCCGTGTCCAGGCCCACAAGGGCCGGGGAGACGGCGAGGCCGACCCCAGCCGCCTTGAGCACGGCTTCCTTCAACGTCCAAAGGGCGAGGAGGTAGCCCGGGCGTTCCTCCGGCGGCAGGCAGCCGAGCGCCGCCGCCTCCTCGGGGCTGCAGCAGTGGCGCGCGACGCCCGGGGCCACGGCGCGGACCTCCTGCACGTCCACCCCCACGCGCCCCCGGCGCACCAGCGCGCACACGACCCATTCCCCGGAATGCGAGACGTTGAAGTCGCCGGTCCATGCGGGCGCACCGGCGAGGTAGGGGCGGCCGGGAGGCTCGCGCCGCACGTCCAGCGCCTCCGCCGGCCGCCCGACCTCCTCGGCCAGGGCCCGGCGCGCGAGCCAGGCCGCAAGGACCCCGCGGTGGCGATCCTCAGGGCGGCGGTAGCGCAGCAGGCGGTCCCGTTCCGGCCGTGGCAGGCCTGTCAGGGCGCGGTCGAGACCCTCCGGACCAAGAGCGGCGTTGCGGCGCACCGCCAGCACGCGCAGGGGGATTTCACCTCGTTCCACGGCGCCCTGTGGGGGGGCCGACTAACATGGATGATAAATTCATGGCGTTGATTCGGAAACGGGGCGCTGTCGGGAGCGGCATCCGAGTGTTCCGCAGGCGCACGGCGCGGGAATGGTCGGAAAGCCTGCCGACGACGCCGGCCGCCGCCAGCGGCAGTGGGGCCACGTGCCGTGCACCCCACCACCCCGCCCACCCCAGCGGGCCGGCCGCCCCACGCGCCAGCGGCGCTTTGCGCGCCCGCGCGCCCGCGCGCACCACGCGGCTGGCGCAATCGTTCAAGTTGTTCAGAGGCGCCCCCCGGCTGCCGGCACGACGTGCGCCTCGTTGTCTGCCCCCCTGCCGGGCAGCCTCTCCCGGTCCGCCGCCCACAGGACTTCCTCGCCTCCCGCCGAAGCCCGGCGCCATCCCGCTTTGGAGGAGGGTCCGGTCGGTGGCGAAGGTGAGCCTGGCAGTCGTGGGCTGCGGCGGCATCGCTGGCGCGCACTACGACGGATGGAAGGAGATCCACGGCAAGGAACCAGAACTCGTGGACATTGCCGCGGTGTGCGACGCGATCCGGCCCGCGGCGGAGCGCTATGCGGATCGCGTCGCCGAGTTCCAGGGCCGGCGGCCGGCGGTATACGACGACGTGGCGGCGATGCTGCGCGCCGGCCAGGTGCAGGCGGCGGACATCTGCACGCCGCACTACCTCCACCATCGCGTGGCCTTGGCCTGCATCGAGGCGGGGGTCGCGGTCCAGATCGAGAAGCCGAGCGGTCTGACGGTAAAGGCCACCAAGCGGGTCGTCGAGGCGGCCGCCGCACGGGACGTCATCGCCGCCACGGCCGAGAACATCCGGCGGGAGCCGTCCAAGCGCACCGCCTGGTGGTTGCTCAACGAGTCCGGGCTGATGGGCCGGCCCCGCGCCTTCCACGTCCAGGGGGTGCAATATCGCGGGCCAGTTGACCCCACCCAGGCACCGCGCTGGCACTGGCGGGCCGAGCGCACGCTCTCGGGCGGCGGCTGGGTCCTCGACTCAGGGGCGCACTTCATGGACACGATCCGCTACCTGTACGGCGACGTGCACAGCGTGTACGCGCGGGTGCAGCAATTGCGGCCGCACCCCATGGTTAAGGACGGGCTGCGCGCCTTCGACGAGCAGGAGGATTACTTCTCCGCCACCATCAACTTCGAGAGCGGCGTGGTGGGCGTCTGGAGCCGCGCCTCGACCCTGCCGGGGCACAACTGGTCGGAGTGCGACCACTACGCCGAATGCGGCGCCATCGTCGACCGTTCCGGCGATGTCTTCCACGGGCCGCACGGCAAAGCCGAGGTGAGCATCCCTGGTCGGGAGACCGAGACGCTGGAGGCGCTCTACCCGCGCTTCGTGGCGACGCTCGGCCCCGACCGTCGCCAGCGGCTCTTTCCGCACGATTTCACCAACGGCTTCACCCTGGAGTGCTACGACTTCGCTCAGGCCATCGCCACCGGCCGGCCCGTGGAGGTGTCCTGCGAGCAGGGCCTGCAGGCCAAGGCCATCGCCTTCGCCATCTACGAGTCCGCAGCGACCGGCCAGGCCGTGCGCGTCGACGACGTGCTGAGCGGCAAGGTCGAGGTCTACCAGCGCTGGCTCAATGAGAAGTGGGGGATCTGACGCGGTGGGCGGAGACCCTGGTGTGTGGGGCCGGGGGTCGGGGGCCGTGGCGAACCCGTCAGCCGAGGTCGGTTTCGCCTGCCACGAGGCGCCCCCGTGCCGCTGGCCGCGGGGCGGGGCGCGGGTCCGGGTGGGAGCGTCCCGCCCCGATCCGAAAAACATGAGCCTGCGTGAGGATGGCGCGAGGCGGCTGGCGGCAGGGGGTTTCCCTAAGCGGACGGCTCCGCGGGGCGTGGAACGTGCCTGCCCGCGCCAGCCGCACAGTCCACCACCAGGGCGGATCCACTCCCGGTAGCCCATGCCGCCCCGACCGGATGCCCTGCCGGTGGGCGCACGCGGCTTCCGCCAGCCTCCGCCCGTGCCGCTTGGCGTGGTCGGCCTGCCGCCGAGCCGCCCCGCCTGCTCCGCGAGGTACTCCGTCCCGATAGTCCCGGTCGGCGCTCTGCTCCGCACCTGTGGTCACCGCACCCTGGACACCCCCGGGTAGCCGTGGGCCGTTCACGGCCGTCACCCACGGCGCGGTGGGCTCGCCTGTGGTGCGGGCCGCGCACGGAGGTCCGTCCCTGTGCGGGGGCCCGCGCGAGTCGCGGACAAACGCGGTACCGAGCCGCCGCTCTCGGCATCGGCGGCAAGCTGTTGCATGGCCACTCCGACCCGCGGTGGTCCGAACCGCTCTCTGGGGACGCCGGCCCAGGCCGCGCCTGCCGGCGGGGCCCGGGCCCGACCAGGCAGGGGCTGACGCAGGCCGATCCTTCTCGCGACCCGCGACGTTTTCCCGCACGCGGGCCGTCGCGCACGCATCCGCAGAGGGCGGATTTGGAATCCTCGCGCAGCAGGGACCACCCGTCACGTACGGCGCGGCTCGCCCGCATTCCCCAGCAGCGGCGTCGACAGCGGGCCATGGGCATAGACTACCTGGTGCGCCCCGCCGGCCGCGCCCGATCGGGCGGCCACGGCGGGTTTCGCTAGGGGCGGGAGGTTGAAGCAGGAGCAAGGGGCCGTCGGCCCGGTGGCTCGCCGTGCGCCCGCGGTGGGGTGGCGCCGACTGGCTCCCGGCGCGGCCGCACGAGCCGCCACTGTGCGATGCGGTTCGACAGCGATCGGACGCTGCCGGTAGACTGGGACGGGTGCTGGGCTCCGCTTTGGGCTCGCAGGAGGGGGTTGGCTGACTTGCCGCGCGACCTGGTGCTGGGCAACGGGCGCTTGCTCGTCACCCTGGACGCCGGCCAGGGCCTGCGTGACCTCTTCTACCCATACGTGGGGCTCTGGAACCACATCGGCGGCCACCGCAGTGGGATGGGCGTGTGGGTCGACGGCGAGTTCTCCTGGCTCGGCGACCCGGGGTGGGAGTCCGAGGTCGGTTACGCGGGTGCGACGCTGGTCAGCGAGTCGCAGCACCGGCACGCGGGTCTGGGCGTGATCCTGCGCTGCGCGGCGGGGGTGCACTACCAGGAGGACGTCCTGCTCCGTCACGTGATCGTGGAGAATCTACGGTCGCGGGTGCGCGAGGTGCGTGTGTTCTTCCATCAGGACTTCTCCATCGATGACACCGACGTGGGCGATACCGCGGTCTACGATCCGTCGGCGTCGCTGGTGTACCACTACAAGCGCGATCGCTACTTCATGATTGATGGCGCCTCGGCCCAGGGTGGCATCTACCAGTTCGCCACCGGGGTAAAGCGCTTCCATGGGGCGGAGGGCACCTGGCGTGACGCCGAGGACGGTCGGCTGGAATGCAACCCCATCTCGCAAGGCTCGGTGGACAGCACGGTGAGCTTCCGCTTGGAGATCGGGGCGGAGTCGCGGGAGTCGCTCTGGTACTGGATCGCCGTCGGCCCAACCTACGGCCGCACCCTGCGGCTCGACCAGTTCGTACGCGCCGCCACCCCCGAGCTGCTGCTCGTGCAGGTGCGCGCTTACTGGCACCGCTGGGTCCACAAGAACGCCGTCGGCTTCGCCGACCTCCCGCCGGAGGTTGAGCGGCTCTACCAGCTCTCGCTGCCCATCGTCCGCGCGCACGTGGACCGGACCGGGGCAATCACAGCGGCCAACGACTCGGACATCCTGCAGTACAACCGCGACCACTACTCCTACGTCTGGCCGCGGGACGGGGCGCTGGTCGCCCACGCCATGACCCACGCCGGCTACCCGGAGTTGGTGGCGCCCTTCTTCGACTTCTGCGCGCGCGCCATCACGACGGGGGGCTTCCTCCTGCAGAAGTACAATCCAGACGGCTCGGCCGGCTCGTGCTGGCACCCCTGGGTCCAGAACGGCCGGCGCCAGCTGCCGATCCAGGAGGACGAGACGGCCCTGGTGCTCTGGGCCCTTTGGGAGCACTATCAGCAAGCCCGCGATACCGAGCTCGTCCTGCGCCTGGTGCAGCAACTGATCACGCCGGCGGCCGAGTTCCTGGCCGGTTACGTGTACCCGCACCTGGGCTTGCCGCGCGAGACCTATGACCTCTGGGAGGAGCGGCGCGGGGTCCACACGTGGACGGCCTCCGCGGTCTACGCCGGCCTAGAGGCCGCGGGGCACCTGGTGACGCTGCTCGGCGATGAGGTCCGCGCCCAGCGCTACTGGCAGGCGGCGCGCCGGGTGCGCGAAGGCATCGTGCGCCATCTCTACGAGCCGGCCCTGGGCCGCTTCGTGCGCGGGCTGCAGGTGGCCGGCGACGGCGCGGTGCACCGCGACCCGACCATGGACGCCAGCATCGCCGGCATCTTCCGTTTCGGCGTGCTGCCCGCCGATGATCCCCGCGTGCGCGCCACGATGGAGCAGCTGGAGCAGCGGCTCTGGGTGCGCACCCCCGTGGGCGGCATCGCCCGTTACCACGGGGACTACTACTTTCGCACCACATGGAACGACCTCGATCGCGTACCGGGAAATCCGTGGTTCATCACCACGCTCTGGCTGGCCGACTGGTACGTGGATGTAGCGACCGACAGCGCGCAGCTGGCGCGGGCCCGCGAGTTGCTGCAATGGGTGGCCCGCCGCGCCATGCCCTCCGGCGTCCTACCCGAACAGGTCAACCCCTACACCGGCGGCCCGCTCTCCGTGGCGCCCCTCTGCTGGTCGCACGCCGCGTTCTGCTACTCGGTGCGCCACTACGTGCGCCGCTTCGAGGCGCTGGCCGCAAGGCCGGGCGACGTGCCGGGCGGGGCCCAGGGCCTGCCTCGGCCAGATGCCGCAGCCGAGGCCAACCTGCGGGACCCGGAGGGGCCGCTGGTCCCCGCTGCGGCGGCCGCCGCCGGCCCCGTGCCCCCGCCCGATCAGGCCTGACCACCCCTGCCCGAACGCCGGCCGTTGCGCGCACAGCGAAACCGTGCCCCCGGGGGCACCATCGGGGCCGGGCGCCACCGGCACGGGTTCTCCGACGCCGCCTTGCAAGCGGTACGGCATCCGGCGGCGGAGTAAGGGCGAGACCGGGCGGAAGCCGGCCAAGACCTGGCTGGGCACGCCGGCCGCTCAGGCCGCGGTCGCGGCGCGGGCGGGAGGCCGGGCGTGACGCGTCGCCTCGGACGTCAGCGGGTGGGGCGCCACCGTCGCAACGGGCAACGCAAAGGTCTGGTGGGTCGGTAGCGGCCTCTGCCGCGCGGGCCCCGTCTTCCGCCTAGGCATCGGCGTGGCCCCAGTGCACCCCACGCCCACGCGTCGCGCCAAGGCTCTCGGGTTACAGGCCGCGCCGACACAGCCACCGCTGCACTCCGCGCGCAAGCAGGTGCGCGGGACACAGCGCCGCCTGGCGCGGCCGCCGCCGCACGCCGAGGCAGACCAGTGGAAGGTCACACTGATCCGGACGACGGCGACGGCGGGCCGGTAACGGTGCACCACGGCGAGCGGCAGAGTGACGGCGTAGCGGACCGGCAGCAAGACCCCGCTCTGATCGAGTGTGCCCGCGCGGGGGACGACCAAGCGGAGGGTAGCCGCCCGGCGGCCGGCGAAGAGGCAACGCCCGCCTGTGGGACAGGAACGCCACACACGCGCCAGGTACGTGACCGGTGGCACCGCCTCCGCCGGCTCAGGGAAGTACACGGTACGTACCACCCGGGCTCCTCGGGCAGGCCTGACCGTCAGGCTGCCACTCCCCACTTCGCTGCGAGTGAAGGCGGCCGGCCCCAAGCCCGCCAGCGACAGCGAGGCCGCCGCGGCGGCCAGGGCCCAGAGCAGGCGGCACCAGATGCTCGCGATTCGCCCCCGCGATCCTGGCCCCTTCGCCCCGGGCGGCCGCGCCCCTCCCCCGAGCAAGGCCAACCCTGCCGCTTCTGGAACCACGCCGGGGCCGCCGCTGGCGAGATTCCGCTACACACCCTGCAGATTTCGGTCTTGTCGGCCACTGATTTCGGAGCATGCCGGCCGGGGGCACGGCCGGCGGGCGGGACGCTCCGATCCTACGTCGGGGTGGCCGGCATGAGCAAGTGGTCCATCGTGCTCGCCGACATACTGGCTCAAGATCCGCAAATCCAACTCAACCCATGCGGTTTACGATTCGGACGCGCTGTCCTTGTCCCGGCCCACGATAAACGGCTCTGCGCGCGCCAGCCAGAACCACGGTCACCGGGCGCCGGTCTGGCGTACAATAAACACGTCGCCGCGCAGACGCGCGCGCATCCCGCTCCCCCGTTGCCCGTGGCCGGGTGTACACTCGGCGCGGGAAGGGCTGCCCATGGCCGTGGCGGGGGCGCCGGGCTGATCCCTGCGCCCGGCCCGCGGTCTCCCGGCCCGAAGCGGGCCACCGCGGCGGTTCCTTCGGTCGATCAGGACCCGCCGGTGAATCGTTGCGAACGGTGTGGTGGGCGCATGCCGCGTCGGATACGGGCGGTGCTGATAGGCTCGGCCTCGCTGCTGGTGGCTGGCGTCCTGCTGTGGGCGCTTGTGTTGGGCGGCCGCGGCAGCCCGATTGGGGCCGCGCCGCGCGCGGCCTGCCACGGGAGCGCGGCGCGTGGTGCCGCCGGGTCTGCCTGCGGCGCCGCCGCACGGCCGTCGGGCCGC
>JAJZZC010000053.1 GCA_021797775.1 Bacillota bacterium | reverse complement strand
GAAAACCCGTAGGGGAGCCTAACAGGCTACCGGGGACCCGGGAAGGGGCGGCGCGCGGGACCGGGCCGATCCCGGCAACGGACGCGGGCCGAGCAAAGGCTCTCCGGTCCGGGTGGAAGCCCCGGCGGGCGCGGCGGACAACCGCCGTGTAGCCCGAGTCCGCGTGTTGCCTACAGCCCCGCAAGGGGCAAATCCAAGGCCGAAAGGGGCGAAAGCCTGGTCGGGCGGACGTGTGGAAGACCGCAAGAGCGGTTTGTACACATTTTTCTAACCAGGGGCGGCGGTCTTCCCATCAAAAGCTGCCGGCATCGTGCCGATACCCCTCGGGGAAGGCGACGGGCCGGTGCACGTCGCGGCTGTGCGGGACCGGCGGCGGGGCCGTTCCGGCTCCGCGCTTCCTCGTGTGGATTCTCCCCTGCAGGCGGGTGATCGCGTGCTGACCGTTCCCCCCGTCCACGCCAAGGCGGTCCGGCCCGGGCTGGTGAACGTTGCCGCCTACGTACGGCCGGCGGGCGGCCGGGTGATGGAGAACCTCGGACAGTACTGGGTGGTGACGAAGACCCACGCCTGGCTGCTCTACCCGCCCGACGCGTCGCCGGTGACGATCGGGGATCCAGCGGATGTGGCGGTGGAGCACGGGAGATTGTACGCCACCCATGCCCTCCTGGAGTCGCTCCTGCCGTCCGCGGGGGTAGGGGGAGGCGGCGCGGCGTCCCATGGCGGTTCGGCTGCGCCGGCCGGGGGCCCGGGGACGCTGCCCGCGCAGCAGCCGGCCTCGACCTCGCCCACATCGCCCGCCGCCGGGGTGTCGTCCGGCGGCGGGGCGCCCGCGCCCGGACCCGCTTCCGCCAGCGCCGCGCCGGCCACCTTGGCGGGCGCCGTACCGTCCGGCCTCGTCGCGGTCGCCCCCTACGTGGCGGCCGCGGGAGGCCAGGTGATGGAGAGCAGTTCCGGCCAATGGTGGATCACGTATCACGGTTCGGCCTGGCTCGTCTACCCGCCGAACCAATCGCCCGTCACGCTGGGCCAGCCGGGCGCGGTCGCGGTCCGCGGCAGGAGCCTCTTCCTCAGCCAGGCGGTCCTGGCCCAGCTCGTTCCCCCGGCGTCGGTGACGGCGGCAGTCTACCAGGCCGCGGCGGGTTCCCCCTTCGGCGCGGTGCCCCCAGCCCTGCTCGCCATCGCGACCCCGCCCCCCGTCGAGCCGTCCGCCACGCTGGGGTTCCTGCAGCGGGTCCTCGCCGACGTGCACCGCTGGGATCCGCTCGTCCGCGTCGTGGCCACCCCGGCCGTTCCCGCCGACCTCATCCGCGCGGTGATGGCCGAGGAGAGCGGCGGGCAGCACGCCGTGGTGTCCAGCGCTGGGGCGGTGGGGTTGATGCAGATTATGCCCTCGCTCGGCGTGGCGGCGTCCCTGCTCGCCGTGCCCGCGGTCAACCTCTGGGTTGGCTCGCGGCTGCTCAACCAACTGGCACGGCGCTTCGGGCTGACGGCGTCCTGCTGGTCGGCCGGGGTGCTCGCGCCGGGTTGCCGGCACGCGCTGCACCTGGTGCTCGCCGCCTACAACGCCGGCCCCGCCAACGCGGCGCGCTGGCGGCAGATCCCCGAGACGCTGCGCTACGTGCGCGATGTCGAGGCCGTGCTGGGTGCGCAGTAGGCTGCGGGAGGGGGCTGGCAAAGCGTGGCGAGCTTCTCAGCGAAGCGGTACGGGATGGGGGGGCGCAAAGCGCGGACGGCTCTGCGGCCAGCCCTGAAGGAGGCGAGCGCCGTTGGCGGGGAGGCGGGCGAAGGGCCAAGAGGCCGACGGGATGCTCACCGTGCCGTGCGAGTGGTTTCCCGCCGAGCAGGGAGCGCCAGTTGGACCCGTGGCGGCGGGGCGAGGAGGGTTGACTGGAGACGGAGACGCGCCTATTCGGCGCCGCCGTGCCAGTGCGCATGCTGTTCAACCGGTTGACGGGAGCGGCGTGGCGAGCGAGATGGCCCCTGGGCGGCCGTGGTGGCGCGCGCCGCGCCGTCCGGCAGGTTCGCATGTGTCCTCCGTCTTCCGGTACCATTCGGTGAGCTGCGTTGGGACCGCAATGTCTGATGGGTCGGCGGCACTTCCGCGGCGAGCGTGTACCACATCTAGTGACTTGGCACGCACTTCACCGTATGCTTCCGCCCTTCACCGCCCCAGCGCCATCAGCGCCGCGCCCGCCACGATGGCCGCGGTGCCCCAGGCGCGCCGGGGGGTGATGCGCTCGCGCAACAGCAGGGCCCCGGCGAGCGGGGCCAGGGCGGGAGCGATCTGCCGGACGGCCAAGGCCGGGGCCACCGGTGCCAAGCGGTAGGCGTAGAGCATGCAGACGTATGAGACGAGGCTGAGCGCACCCGCGGCCAAGGCGCCCGCTGGTCGCGCGACCCGGGGCGCGCCCCGCATCGCCGGTGTGATCAGCAGCGCGCTGCCCAGGTACTCCAGGGCGGCGTAGGGTAGGGGAGGGGCGGAGCGAACCCCCTGGCTATCGACAAGGGAGTAGCCCGACACGAGCAGCCCGACGCACACCGGCCACAGCAGGCCGGGCGCATCGCGCCTCTCCGTGCCCCCGGGAGTGGCCGTTGCGCCGGTCGCCCCCCGATCGCCGGACACGACCGGTTTGTCGGACGTCCTCGCGTCTCCCGGTGTCCCCGCGTTGCGGGGCGACGCCGTGCCAGGTGGCCCAACCGCGCCTGCGGTCGCCCCTGCGCCCCCTGGCGCGGCCCCGCTGCCAGGCGCCCCCTCGCCTGCGGGTACGCCCACTTCGCAGGCCTCTCCCGCGTCCTCAGGCCCAACCACAGCCCGCCGCGTGCCCACGCCGTCGCGTCGCCTCATGCGCCCTGGCGCGGCCACGCCCCCGGGGTCGACCGCTGCGCTTGGCGCCCCCGCGTCCTCGGGCGCAGCCACGCCCGCCCGCGCCCCCGCGCCGGTGGGTGCCCCCATACCCCGGGGAACGGCTGTGTGCGCGGGCGGGACCGCGTGGCCGGTCCCCGCTTCTTCGGGTACGACCAAGCCCGCGGGCACCCCCACGGCCTCATGCGCCCCCGCGCCTCCGGACACGCCCGCGCCGTGGGGCGCCGCCGCGCCCCTGCGCACCTCCCCGCCACCGTGCTCCCGCGCCACGGCCGCGCGGCCCTCCAGCAGGCCAAGCCCCCCTACCACCAGTCCCAGGCCCGCCCAGGTCGCCGGGCCCATCCGCTGGTCAAACAGCAGCAGCGCGAGCGGGGCGCTGACGGCCACGGCCACGCCACGCGAGAGGGGATAGGCCCAGGAGAGTTCGCCGTCGGCGTAGGTCCGGGCGAGTGCGAGGAAGTAGAGCGCGTTGAGCGCGATGGAAGCGCTGAGCCACGGCCAGGCGTGCCACAGGCCGGGCGCCCCGAGCGAGGCGCCCGAGGCGAGCAGGCCGGCGAGCCCCGCGCCCCAGGTCAGCAGCCATACGAAGCGGCGGCTGCCGTCCGCGTGCCGGACGGCGGCGTTCCAGAACACGTGCAACATGGCGGACGCGGTCACCAGCGCGAACGCGGTGGCTGTCACCGGCGTAAGCCACGCCGTCCTGGGGCGGGCTGCGCGGGCAGCGGGGCGCGGGCGCGACCGAGGAACAGCGCCAGCAGGATGGCGAGCGCGCCGACGGACATGCCGCCCAAAGCGAGGGACGTCGCCGGGTAGCTCGCGCCCCAGACCAGATTGTCGCCGATCAGGACCAGCGCCGCCGCCGAGGGTCGGGAGGGGGCCGCGCCGGTCGTCACCGCGGCGCGGTCCGACGTGGGCCGTGCCATCGCCGAACTCCCTCCCGGCCGGCGATCTCGCCACGCCCTTGTGCCGTCACCGCGCCGTGGCAAGGGCGAATCCGCGGCGCCGCCCGGTGGACGCCGCGCAGCGCCGTGGCCTTCAGGCGCCCCGATCCGGCCCCGCGCCGGCGTCCCGGCCGAGCGGGGCCGGCCCGTCGTCGGGCGGCCCGAGCCAGGACGGGCTCCAGAGGAAGAATGCGAGGCCAGCGGCGGCCACCAGGAGCAGAATGAGCGTCGTCACGGCGTCCCCGCCCCCTTCCACCCTTTGCCGGACATCATGCCCGAAGCCATCGCCGCTCGCCAGAGCGGCGGCCGCCCCGCAGCGATGGCCCAGGGCCGCGGCGTTCTCGGCAAACGGCCTCAGCGACAAGGGCGGGCAGCGTACGGCGACAACCCGGGACGGACGGCGGCTCGGCACAGCCCCTCCGACCACCGCCGCCGTGGGCGCGGCCGGCTGAAATCGTGCCGCCGTGGCGGTGGCGGGCACCGGCGCGTGCCCCGGGCCACGACCGCACGGCTGTGTGCGCCATCGTTCGCACCCCCTAGCCCCCCGGCGGAATGACGCCGCCCCGCAGCGATGGCCAGGAGGAGGGCGCGCGCGGCCTGCGAAGCATGTCGACCGCGGCGTTCGGGGTGGGGTGCACCTGGCGGCGGCCCACCGGGTGTCTTGCGCAGGGGGGAGAGCAGCGTGCGTTGGGGCGGACCGGCGGAGGCCGGGTTCGACGCGGAGCGGCTGGAACGCGCGTGGGCGGTGCTGGAGCGTACCGCGGGGACCGAGGCCGTGCCCTGCGCGGTGGCCGCCGTGGGGCGGGGCGGTGTGGCAATCGGTCCGCGTGCCTTCGGGGATGCGGTCCGGGCGCCCGCGGCGGAGCGGGAGGCGGCGCGCGCCGACACGCTGTTCGACCTGGCTTCGCTCACCAAGGTGGTGGGGACGGCGAGCGCTTGCTGGGCACTGGTCGAGCGGGGCCACCTGCGGCTCGGCGAGCCAGTGGCCGCGCTCCTGCCGGCGTTCTCCGTGCGCCAGCCCGGGGAAGCCGAGAACTGGCGCCCTTCCGTCACGGTGCGCCACCTGCTGACGCACACCTCGGGCTTGCCCGCGCATCGCAACCTGCGGCAGGTCGCTGGCGACCCAGAGGAGCGGCTGGCCGCGGTGGCGGGGACGGCACTGACCGCGCCGCCTGGCGAGCGCGCCGTCTATAGCGACCTCGGCTTTATCCTGTTGGGTCGCATCGTGGAAGAGGTGGCGCGCCAGCCACTGGACGCCGCATGCGGCGCCCTGCTCTTCGACCCGCTGGGCATGACCGAGACGCGCTGGAACCCCGGCGCGGCGTTGGGAGCGCGCGCGGCCGCGACGGAGTGGTCCGAGGGGGAGTGGGCGCCTGACGGGCGCGCCGGCCACTTGCGCGGCGTGGTCCACGACGAGAACGCGCGGGCCCTGGGCGGTCTGGCGGGCCACGCCGGGCTCTTTTCCACTGCCGCCGACCTGGCGGTGTTCGCCGACATGCTGCGCGCGGGCGGTGTTGGCGGCCTGGGGGTGCCACGCCGGGTGCTGGCGCCGGCGACGGTGGCCGCCATGGCCGAGCCGGTGGTGATCGGCGAGGGTGACAGCCGCACGCGCGGCTGGCAGGGGGCCGGACGGATCTTGGCCCCGTATGGGGATCTCTGGTCGAAGCGCTCGTTCGGGCACACGGGCTTCACCGGGACGAGCCTCTGGATCGACCCCGCGCGTGACCTCTGGGCGGTGCTGCTCACCAACGCGGTCCACATGGGGCGGGCGGTGGGCCTCCCCGCCATGCCTCGATTGCGCGCCTGCTTCCACAACGCCGTCGTGGCGGCGGCGGATTGAGCTGCGGGAGACCCGTGCCCGGCCGGTGAACAGTCTGCGGTCGGGGCGAACGGCGCCGCGCTGCGCCAGAGCAAACACGGGCAGGGAATCGCGACCTCTCCGGCGCGGTCGCTGCGTGCGTCCTCGGACCCTGAGTGGCGGTAATGTACGCTGCACAGCGGGCGAAGCCCCGCACGGGTGCCGCGTCCACCGCGACGGCGCCGAGTTGGACCCTGGGCGGTGCGCAGCCAGGGATGGCGTCTCTACGGGTCAGCGGGCCTCCCGCACAGGGGCCCACTGCCGTTCCGTCTGGCCGCGGGAGCCAGCGGGCAGAGTGCACCCAACGGGCACGCCCAGCACCAGCGGGAACACGTGTGTTCGCATCCCCCCGCCTCCGGCTGGCACCACGCACCCGTGGCGTGGAGGGAGCGTCCCGAGCCGGGGCACCGCATGGCGCGCTGCGACTGCCGACTGACCGGCGCCCGCGCGCCGCACCCACCATCCCTCGGGACGTCGCACTCGACGCCCCGTGCGGGCCCCCTGAGAGGAGCGGCGTGCCGTATTGCCTGACGCGCTCGTACCGGACGGTGCGGTGTTCCCCGTTAGCCGTTTCTACGAGTGGGAATGCGAGCGGCTGCTGCGCGCCCAGCGGCGCGACGTGCGGTGGTACCGGCGGCTGGCGGGCGAGAGCGGAGGACCGATCCTCGAACTGGGCTCTGGGGCGGGGCGCGTGTCCATCGACTTGGCCAAGTCCGGTTGGGAGGTCGTTGGCCTCGACAACCAGCCCTACCTGGTCGCCCGTGCCCGCGCCAACGCGGAGATCGGCGGGGTTGCAGCGCGCACGCGTTTTGTGTCTGGCGACATGCGGGCCTTTGCCTTGGCGCGGCTGTTCCCGCTCGTGATACTGCCCTTCAACACCCTTGGCTACCTGCTCACCGACGAGGAAGTCCTCGCCTGCTTCCGATGTGTCATGGCCCACCTCCCGCCCGGTGGGATCTTCGGTTTTCAGGTCAGGCCCTTCGAGCTCGGTGAGCCGAACGCTCCACGCGGCTTCGTGGCCAGCGGCCCGTGCGAGGACGGCCAGCTCGAAATGTACGAGTCGGTGACCGTGGAACCTCGGTCCCACATCTCGCACTACGATGAGGAGTACCGGCTCCTGCGTCCCGGCCGGCCCGCGGTCACCTTCCGCCAGCGACTGACGCTGCGCAGCTTCTACCGGGAGGAGGTGGAGTCGCTCCTGCGTGCCGCCGGCTTTCGGGTCCGCGCTGTCCACGGGGACTTCGACGGCCGACCGTACCCCTGGCCGGTCCGCCCGGAATGGCCCATGCTCCTGGAGGCCGTGCCAGCGGGAGGCACAGCGACCCGCTGGCCGTGACGGGCTTGACGCGCGCCTCTGGCAAGCGTACATGGCGCCGGACGGTCCCGAGCAGGCCGGGCTCGCCTGCGAGGGCCCGCAGTGCCACCGGCCCGGCATCAGCCGGTGCGGATCGGCCAGGGCTCGTGCGGGTATGGTCCGCCTGGCCGCCTGGTCCCACCGGCCGCGTGGCGCGGCACGTGGCCGGTGCGCAAGAGGCGGCGGCCCGGCGGCCGGGGCGATTTTGCGACGGGAGCGACCCGCGGCCAGCAGGGCGGCGACCTCCTGTTCCCGTGGGGTTCAGCCCCACAGCCGTGAGCGGTCACCGGCCCAGCGGCCCACCGGTCAGTCCTCTTCCCCCGCCGGGTCGAGCCGCTTTGCGGCGGTGGCCGTGGTCGCCATCATCTCGCCGTCCGCCATCATCGTCGGGGCGGGCGCAGCCCCCGCGTTCCGGGCCCGAGGCCGGTTGGCGGCGCACGGGGTGCCGAAACGCGGCTGGGCGTAGGGCAGGTGGGTGTCGCCACGGGCCAGGATGTGCTCTGCGTTGCCGCCGCCCCACTGCGTGTACGAGCGCGCGTTGGCGTAGTGGCCGACGAAGGAGCGGCGGAAGCGGTCGCGGCTGTCGTTGGCCAGCGAGCGGTGCAGGATGTGGCCGCCGAAAAAGACCACGTCGCCGGGGTCGGCCGGCACCACGACCTCGCGCCCCGCATAGCGGCGGGCCACTGGGGTCAAGCCGTTGCGGGCCTCGTCCGTGTGGCTGGCGCCCTCGATGATCGCGAGGTCGGCCAGTTCCCCCGACGGGTAGTGGCTCTGCCGGTTGCGGGCGTCGGGGTAGATCGGCTCATGCTGGCTGCCCACTGTGAAGCGCATGCAGCCGTTGCCCGCGTCGGCCCGGTCGACCGCGAGCCAGGCGCCGCACAGGGTGTCGGGCAGGGTCGGGATGTAGTAGGAGTCCTGGTGGTAGCCCTGGCCGTCGGACCCCGGCGGCTTGAGGAACAGCATGGTTTGCATCGCCATGATGTCCGGGCCGATCAGCGCTTGAAGCACGTCGAGGATGCGTGGGTGGAGCAGGAAGCGCTCGTGGATGGCAAGGTGGCGATGCAGCATGTGGATGCGGACGTAGCGTCGCTCGACCTCGCTCACGCGGCTCGGGTCGAGAATGCCTGAGTGCGCCGCCCCGTCGCCGTACGCCGCGGTCGGCACGCCCGGCAGCTCGACCCGTTCGTGCAGGATGTCCTCGGTGTGGGCGCGCAGTTCCTCGACCTCGGCGGTCGGGACCAGCCCCCGGACGACGAGCAAGCCCTGCGTCTGAAACGTGCGATACTCCTCCACACGCACCCGATAGTGCTCGCCGGTGCGGGCCTCGACGGCGGCGGACACGGCAGGCTCCCCTTTCGGCGCACGGCGTGCGTCCCCGTGGTCCCCAGGGTCTCGCCCATCAGGATAGCGCGCCTCAGGCCTGGTGACCACGGGAGGAGGCGGGTCGCGAGGTCACGGCCAAGTCGGGGTGCAGTGGCAGCAGGCGGCGCCGCGTGCACGCGCGGCCACCCAACCGCCGGCCTCTACTACCGCGCGTCGCCAGAGGACTTCGGCGCGTCCCCGGGGCGCGGCCATCTCTGCGCTGGGGGCCGCCTACCCCTCGGGTCCACCCCGCGCCACGGCGCGTTGCCTTCGCCCGGGCGGGCGCGCGTCCGACATTCCGCGCCGGAATGCGGCGCTGCGCGGCGGCTGGCCTGCCCTCGCAGGCTATGAGCAGCAGGGGGAATCCGGAGGTCCAGACCAGTCGCTGCCCGTGCCAAGCCGGTCACGCCGTCGGCGCAGAGCCGACGCACGCGGGCGGGTTCCCCGAGGCGAGGCTAGGCCGCCGCGAGGGGCAATCTGCATCACACGGGTGGCGGGTCCGGCGCGCCAGGTCTCCAAGTTGTCTACGCGTTGTTAACCGGGCCGGCCCCCGCAGACGTACGATGTGCGCGGCCCGTTGTTCCACCCGGTCTGAGGCCCCTGGGCCTGCCAGGACGGCGCGAGGAGGAACCCGCCATGCAACGGATCGAGGTGTCCGGCCTGCTGCGCGCACTGGACGCGCTTCGCGGGCGGACGTGGTACCTGCACCTGGAGACGACGGCCGGCGCCTACACAGAGGGCGGCTTTGGCGCCTTCATCCGCAACGCCCGCATCGTGGTGCGCGGTGCTGCCGTGCGCGGGAACGGCCCTTACCGGGCAGGCCTGGAGACCGAGACCGGCTGGGTCTACGCCGAGGGGCTGACGGACTGGGAGACGGACGCTGGCGGGCGCCTGCTCATGGCCGGCTACGACGGCGAGGGCCGTGTCACGGTGTGCTGCGAACTCAGCCCGACCCCCTTCGAGGTGGAAGGCAAGCAGCGGCGCATCGCCCCGCCGGTGGCCGAGGAGGCGCCAGCGGCGGGCCCACCACCTTCGCCTGAGCGCGCCGTGCTCGCCGTGTTCGCTCATCCGGACGATGAGACGTTCGGGTGCGGCGGTACGCTGGCCCTGTATGCGCGGGCCGGGGTGCCTGTGACCTACGCCTGCGCCACGCGCGGTGAGATGGGGCGCAACATGGGCAAGCCCTCCTTTGCGAGCCGCGAGACCCTGGCGGATCTGCGGGTGCGCGAGCTGACCGCGGCCTGCGCCGCGCTGGGTGTGCGGGACCTCCGCCTCCTCGGCGTGTGGGACAAGACCTCGGAGTTCCGCGACAGGGACGAGTTGGCAGGCCGCATCGGCGCCATCCTGGCCGAGGTGAAGCCCAGCCTGCTCATCACCCAGCACCCCGAGTTCGGCGGCCACCCGGACCACTGCGCCGTGGGCGCCGCCGCCATCGCCGCGGTGCGGCGCCTCCCGCCGGCGGAGCGGCCGCGCGTACACTGCATGATCTCGCCGCGCCTCGCGGAGGGGGCAGGTCTGGAGGTGCGCACCATCGACGTGGAGGCGGGCCTGGCCGCCAAGATGGCGGCCACAGCCGCCCACCGTTCCCAAAGCGAGGCCATGCTCCAGCGCACTGCCGTGAACCCGGAGGAGGCCGCGCAGCGGCGGGAGCGCGTGCGCACTGAGCGGTACGTCGTCGTCGAGGTGTGAGGGGCGCGCCCGGCCCGCGCCGAGCGGCCCCGCCAGGGCGGAGGAGCCGGGCGCGCATCACCGGAACGCGGCTGAGGTACTTCTTCGGTGAACTGCGTGAAGACCGCTACCTCTGCTGGGTTGCCGGCACCGCTGCGGCGAGCATGTGTCCCTGCTGCACCCTGCGAATCCGGCGAGTCGCCCCGACCAGGTGTCCGTTATCGCGCGGTTGGTGGTGGAGGTTCCACGCCGTGGCCAACCCGTCGGAGCACCTTACAGCGCGAGCCACCCCGTGCGTGTGCGCCAGTGGCCGCCCGCGCGTAGGTGGGCGACGATGGCGCGCTCCAGCGCCGTGCGCTGCGGTAGGTCGTCCAGAGAGGCCGGCGATCCCTGGCGACGGAAGACGAAGGTGAACACGCTGCCGTCCCCGTTGCCCGCGCCGGGCAGCATGGTGAACCGCTGTTGGAAGCGGATGATGTTCGCGCTGGGCGGCAGGTACGCGGCCAGTTGCTCGTCCAGCAGCCATGAGCCGCAGACGGCGATACGGCATGGGCCCCAGGGCGTTGGCTTCGCGAAGAGGGCCCGCGCGCGCAGCAGCGAGGCGGTGACGCTCGCTGGCGTTAGGGGCCCCGACGCCGGGATGTGGATGCCCACCGCCGGATCACCCGGTGCGACGCCAGGGACCGAAGGCTCTGCCGTCGCCGGATCGGCCCACCGCCGCAGCCATTGCTCGGTGACGCGGAACGGCGTGTACTGCAACCGCCCGATTTCGTACAGGCAGGCGCGGAAGGGCAGGGTCATCCACCCGTGCTCGAAGACCCCGCCCTCGCCCTGACGCGCGCGGTGGATGCGCATGGCGCGCCCGAGGCTGGACAGCGTCTCCCAGGAGATCGCGTCGTCCACCCCGTGCGCGGCATGCCACCGCCGCACATCCTCAAAGACCGCGAGGAAGAGGTACGCGAGGAAGAGCCGGCCTTGCGCCCCGAGGCCAGGCGGCAGGGGCGGCCAGTGGGTGTTCACCTCTGGCTCGCCCATGTGCTGGCGCATCAGGTGTACGGAGCGTTCCAGCAGCCACCAGAGGGCGGGCTGCCCCTGCGCTGAGGGCAGCGTGCCCGCCACCTCTTCCGCATCGCGGGCGTCCACTCCCAGCCGCATGAGGAGAGCCGCCGCTGCATGTGGCGATGGCAGGCGCAGGGGCACCGAGGGTGCGCCCCCGGACTCGATGGCGCCGAGCCAACTCGCGTGCGTCTCCCCGAGGCCGAGGGCCTCCTGCACGGTCACTTGGTCCAGCGTGTTCATCGTGCACGCCCTTCCCTTCACACACGGTCGGACTACCCGACTCCTGTGGGGGCCGACGGGTTCGGGACGTTCGCGCCGGTGGTGTGCCCGACCTACCAGACCAGCGTCAGGTCGAGAGGGCAAGGGTCGTGGGCATTCGTACCCCCAGGCCCCGGGGCGGAATGCCGCCGCCCTGGACCCGCCGCGAGAGGGCCGCGTCGTTCTCGGGGGACGGCCTCAGCGACACGGGCCAGCAGCGGTTGGCGACAACCTGGGGCGTACGGCGGCTCTGGGGCGCCCCTCTGTGCACCGCCACCCTGGGCGGCCCTCGCCGAAATCGTGCGGCCGTTGCGATGGCAGACACCGGGACTGGCGGGGGGTGCCCCGCCCACCACCGCCCGGCCGTGTGCGCCATCGTTCGTACCCCCAGGCCCCGGGGCGGAATGCCGCCACGCCAGACCCGCCGTGAGGCGTGCAGGAGCGCCCGCGCCTCGTGGCGAAGCTGTCCCCCGCGGTCGGTCGGTGACCACGTGGGAAGAGCGGGCCACTCGGGGTGAAAGGCTCGCCGCGCACCAGCAGGGCCATGTTGCCCGTCACGCAGACGCTCCCCGCTTGTCGGCACCGGCCGGCCGCCCTTCCTTGTCCCGCGGCACCAAGGTCATCCCGTGCCCTGTTCCCCTGCTCGCTGTCCCCCGCCGCCTACGTTCACGCGCCTCCCGGCCCCGGCTGCCTTCGACTTTGCCGTGCCGCTGGCGATGTACCGATGGGGGATTGACAGCATCCAGTCGGGTGTGTCACACTCGCGCCGTGCTCCGCTGCGCCACCGTTTCGGCCGTCGCGTGCGGGCCGGCTGGCCCGTGGCGGTCGAGAACGGATTCGATGGTGCTGGGGTGCTAGGGACGTATCCATAAAGAGGCGGCCCCATTACCCGCCCGGCTGTATACGCGTACAGGCCTCGTCCTGGGGTGTACGAAGGGAGAATGGAGGGGTTGTTTGTGTTGGTTGAGAAGTTTTAGTCGATAGCGGCGCCTCCCCCGGTTTCCACAACCGCGACCCGTGCCGTGTCTCCCGCAGGGCCCCTCGACCTCACCACGCCGTGTCAGGCGATCGCCCCCAAAGCACCGTGCGCCGCGCGCCAGGGAGCATCCCTTCCCCACCAACCGGGTGGAACGCAGGCTCGGCCAGGTCGGCGAGGTTGAACTCTACGTGCCCTTCCCCACCAACCGGGTGGAACGCAGCGACATGCACCGGGCCGCCACGGTGCGCCGCCCCTGCGTGCGGTATGGCGGGCGGAAGCCCTGCGCCGCCGGATCAGCGCCCGCAGTGGCGTGAAGGACCCGCCCGACTGGTCCCTGCCGCACTCGCGTCGTCCAGTGCTAATGATGTGTTGGCATGGCGGGACCCTGTGCGGATGTTTCTCACTGCCGCGCCCGGATGTGCCGGGCCCAGCTCCCCCGCAGAGTCGTCACAGGCCTTGGCGATTTGTCAAGCGGAGCAGGGGTGGTCGTATCCGAGTTCCTCCCTCCCCGACTCGTTGATCCTGGACGTGGTGCCCAACTCCAGTGTGTATGTGCCGGGGCACGCGAACGCATTCAGCATGGGATCCATTGCGGCCATGTCCACCGCACCCGCGTCGAGGCGCTGGCCCTCTGGGTGCGCGCCGCGGGGTCCCCGTGTGGCCGGCCCAGGGGGGGCGGCCGGCCACACAGGATTGGCCGCCCCGGCCGCGGGCGGTGACCCGGGAACCGGACTGGCCGGGGCGGCGGGCGGGGGGCGGACCCGCTCCGCGGCGTGCCCCCCCGCGGGCTCGCCGCCCCGAGACGCCGATGTCACACCGAGCAGATGGACAGGGGGATGGGAGATGTGCGGCGCGAAACGCAGGTCCCGGCGTGGTTTGCTGAAGGGCTGATGTTCGTCGGCAACTGGGAGCCGCTGGCCTTCCGGCGCCGTGCCGGCTTGGCCGCCGTGGACGAGGAGGCCATCTACACGCGGGAACACCGGCCGGAGACCCTGCGCCGCCTGCGCGCGCTCGGGGTCAACCTGATCATCACCCACTTCCACAAGGGGTTCGGCCTCGCGGCAGAGCGGGAGGAGATCGCGGGCGCCGCGGCGCTGGTGCGGGATGCGCGTGCCTTGGGCTTGCACGTTGGGGCCTACCTGCGCGTCGACGCTATCGCCTACGAGACATACCTCGATGAGGTGCCGCAGGCGGTAGACTGGTTTCAGCGCGATGCCGCCGGCGGGATCGCCACATACGACGGGCAGGAGTTTCGCCGGTTGGTCTGCCCGCAGCACCCGGAGTATGTGCAGCGGGTGGAGGACCTCGTGCGCCTGGCGGCGGGAGATGTGGGGTTCGACCTGATCCACCTCGACGGGTTCAGTTGGGGTACGGCGACGCCTTGCCGCTGCCAGGCGTGCGCGGCGGGTTTCCGTGCGTTCCTGCAGGCCCGCTATCCCGACGCCGCCTCTCGCGTAGCGCGCTTCGGGCACCCGCGGGTCGAAGCCATGGAGATCCCTCTCGCGGCCCCGGGGCGGGAGCACGTCGTGCGCGATCCGCTGCGCCAAGAGTGGCTCGACTTCCGGAGCGCGCGCTTCGAGGACATCCACCGGCGGCTCGCCGCCGCCGCCAAGGCCTGCTCGCCAGCGGTGGCGGTGACCTTCAACACCATGGTCCCCATCGAGGAGAACGGCCGGGAGCGGTGCGGGGTCTCCCTGCCGGCGATGGCACCGCGCAACGACGCCTTCTGGACGGAGTCCCACAACGACCCGCGGTTGGATGGGGATGGCCGGGTGGTGAGCCGCGTGCGTGAGTACAAGTACGCGGAGGCGTTGGACAACGTCTGCTTCAGCTATGTCAAGGGACCTGGCCGGGATCAGGTCAGGCGCTCTTTCGCCGAGGTCTTGGCCTTCAACGGCGGCCACGCTGGGATGATCGGTTCGCCCCTGCTGGACGAGGGACCCTTCGCGGGTGATCTGGCGTCCTGGGCCGCCTTCTACCGCCGATGGCGGAGCACGCTCTACGCTGGTACGGAGAGCGCCGCGCAGGTCGCCGTCCTGCGGCACCCCCGTACCCTGATGCTGGACAGCGGTGAGCCGTACCGCAGCGCGCACCTGCTGGAGCAGTTGCTCATCGAGGCGGGTATTCCGTTCCGGCTGATTTGCGCGGACGGGCCATTGCGCCTACCGCCGGACCTCCGGCTGCTGGTGCTGCCCGGGGTGTCCTGCCTGGAGGAGCCCGAGGCCGCCGTGATCACCGCCTTTGTACGCCGGGGTGGGGGGCTGCTGCTGACCGGCGACACTTCGCTGCGCGATTCCTGGTACCGCCTTCGGGCGGACTATCTGCTGCGCGAGTTACTCGGGCCGGATGTCCCCTGCCCACGACCCGGCATGCGCAGCTTCCAGGATCCGATCTTCGGGCAGGTGGACGAGCGTGCGCGGCGTGTGCCCGGACTGACCTTCCATCATGCCGGCGATGGTCGGGTGGTGTATGCCGTCCGCGTGGACGGACCGGCGGGCGCACGCGCGGGCGAGCGGTATCCGTGGCGCTCTCCTGCTGACGCGGAGCGCTGGCTGGCCGCAGCGCGCTGGGCGGCAGGGCCGCTGGATGTGGAGGTCCGCGCACCGCATGGGGTGTTGGTAGAAGTACGCCGGCTGCGGGCACCTGCCGAGGGCTACCGGGTCCATCTGGTCAATCTCGTCCCGTCGCCGTGGCGGGACGGCATCGTGGTGTCATGGCGGTCCCCGGCCGTTCCGCGGCATCCGGGCGGGGCGTTCGAGGCGCCCCCGCGGTCGCGGGATCCGGGAGCGGCCGCAGGGCCGTGGCGTGTCCGCCTCTACAGCCCAGATGGCGAGGAGACGGCTTCGGGCACAGACCTGACGCCCGTGCCGACCGCCGGGGGGGCTGGCGAGACCGCGTGGGAGGTGGTGGTCCCGGTGCTCGATACCTACACCGTGGTGAGCGTCGATGCCGCCGTGCTGGCCGCGGGCTAATGGACCGGCCGGGTGTGCGACCGTGTCTGGCACCCCCGGCTGGACGGCGACCAACGGGCGGGTGCCCGGATGACGCGGGAGGCGAGCGGGTGCCGTATCAACCCTGACTGTCGCAAAGTGGCGGTCGGTCGTCTTGGCGCCCAGGGGCCATCCCCGCGCCACGACCTCACCCGCTCGCGGCGCTGGGTCCTGCTGCGCCGCGGCGCCCGCCTGACACGGCGAGATTCAGGATCAAAGGGAGGGGCGTACATGGAGACTCTGGCGGTCCGCTATCACCGCCTGCCCGAGATCCAGAGCGCGTTCACTTGGCCCTCGGCGCCGAGCGCGTGGACCTTCCGGCGCCTCCTCCAGGACAGCGCGCTGGTGGCGGGCTGGGTGTCCTTCGACGCCGTGGCCTTCGACCCCCTGAGCGGTGCCGCCGGGTCCATCTGGTGCGGGTTGAACGTGCTCGACCCCGTGCGGCACGGGATCCTGCACCGCTTCGACCTCGCCACGGCGCGTTTTGAGCGCGCCGCTCTGGACACGGCCATTGAGCCCTTCGCTGTCAAGATCCACAAGGGGATCGCCATTGACGGCCGGCGGCTGATTTTCGGCACCGCGTCCTTCCTGGACGCGCCGGACCAGGGGGCTGCGCCGGGCGGCAAGATCATCGTGTATGACACGGAACGTGGCCGCGTGGAAGCCTGCGCGGTGCCCGTCGGGCCCGCGACCGGGTTCCCGCTGGGGGGGCAGTACATCCAGTCGACGCTGCTGGACCCGGAATGTGCCACGGTATATGGGTGCACGTATCCCGTGGAGGTGTTCTTTGCGTACGACCTCGCAACGGGGCGCACGCGGTATCTGGCCCACCTGCAGGGGACGGGACTCGGACAACCCCACAACCTGACCCGCGACGCACGCGGCCGGGTGTGGGGTACTTACGGCATCCGCAACGGGTGGAGCTATGCGCCCAACCTCTACCCCGTTCGGCCCTTCCTTTACGATCCCGCTACCGATGGCCTGACTTGGCTGGAGAGCTGCCTCCCTCCGCGCGAGACACCGGGCGACGACCCGGGCAGCGACGCGCTGGCGGCTTGGGGCGACTGGGTGTACCTGGCCGACAAGTCCGCGAACCTGTGCCGTGTGCACGGGGAGACGTTCGCCGTCGAATACCTGGGCAAGCAGTCGCCTCGGGGCCGCTTGCCCGCCCTCATCGCCGCCGCGCAGGCGCTCTGGGGGGTGACCGGGGACGGCGGCGACGTGCACCTGCTCCGCGTGCGGGAGGGGGGCGTGGACCGAGTCGGCCCGATCGTCGCTGGGGACGGGGAACGCCCCGAGCGCCTGCACGACCTCACCTATGCCGGTGGAGGGCGCTTCTTCGCGGGGGAGAACGACAACCAGCGGCGCAGCAGCTATCTGTGGGAAATCCACGTGCCTCCGGCAGAGATCCGGTGCTGAACGCCACTGCGGAGCTGCGCGCGACACGCTGCCGACCCGCAAAGCGGGCAGGCGTGCAGGTGGGGAGGAAACGGGTCCCCTCACATACCCGTGGGTGACCGTTGCGGCTGAGGAACGGCGGTGACGAGGAAACGGGGTTTCATCTGGCCAGCGCCATTCCGGACCTGCGGCGGTGCCGACATGAAACCATGATCATGCCCGGTTCGCTGTGTATGTTCGCATCAGCGGTGGTCTCCCGAGGCAGGGTGGACGGCCGGCTTGCGATCATCCCGTCCGAACAGCACCAGGGAGCGGTGGGACTGTCGTTGGCCCCACCGCTCCCTGGTCAGCGGGGGGCGCGGGGGCGCCAGAGCCCCCGCCCGCAGTGCCGGGCGGCGCCCCGGACGGGGCGCTGGCCTGGGGGCGGGTCACTTGGCTGCGGGCAGCGATGGGGGGCTGGCGCAGGGATCGGACCACGGTAGGATTGGACCCTAGGCTAGCATAGGGGGCGGTGGGGATCTGCGGAGGTACGCGGTGAGCGTGTGCTCAGAGAGACTGTGCGGAGACCGGCCACGGGGCCGGCGACTTGAGGCGCGGGCGCCCCTCCGGGTAACGCGGTGACCGTCAATTCCCCCAGCGACCTGGCCTCCGGGGCTGCGGCAGGCCTCATGGCGCGTGCGGACCTCGGTCCGTCGGCCCCTGAAGTCGCGCTGGTGGTGGCGAGCAACCGCGGCGTCCACTTCCACGGCCGGCCCGTTGAAGGGCTGAGCGTGAAAGACCTGGATCGGGCGCGGGAGATCGCTCAGCGCGACGGCGTGACGGAGGGTTTGGTCGGCGTCTTCTCCGTGGTGGAGCCGTGCCTGGCGTTCGACGTCCGGGGCAACCGCGAGACCTGCCGCAATGAGGTCGTGCGGCGACGGCTGGCTGCACTCCAGATGTGCGTGTTCACGTCGGGTCTCGGTTGACCTCTTAAAAGTCGCGCTAGAGGGGCGACTTTCCCGCGGCCGGGCCCAAGGGGGCCGGTGCCGAGCGGGCGACGGCACCGGGCGGGCGGTGCCCACACCATGGCAGCCTGCCCAGTCTTTCGCCAAGGACGCCGTGGCGCCACGGCATTAGCCTGGCATCCATGATGAAGGCCGTAGCCGGCAACAGGGGACGGCCGGGGTGGCGCAGCCTCCTGTTGGGCAGCTGCCTGGCGGTGGTAGGCGCGCTCCTGCTCTTCTCTGGGCGGGCGCGTCCGGTCGTGGCGGCGGTGGGCACGGCCGCCAACACCGCCATTCGCGACGCCCAGCGTGCGCGCGTCTTGCTGGAGGTGCGCGGCTGGCCCCACCTCACGTACCCGCGTCTTACTGTCTACTATGCCCCCGGCCTGGCGCGGGATGCACGGGTCGTCGCCTCGGCCGCAGAGACGTATTGGCCGGAGGTCAGACGTGACTATGGGCTGGGCGCCGGTACCCCGCGCGCCGTGCTGGTCGTGGTGACGCCATCCGAAATGACCCGCTTCGTCGGTGGGGCCTCCACCGATCCGCCACTGGGCGCGTACTACGACGGCGTGGACTGGCTGTTGGCGCCCAGCGCCTTTCTGCCCAGCGGGTCCGGCCTGGCCGCGGCGTACGCGCAAAGCGGGCCTGTTGCCCACGAACTGACGCATATGGCCGACGCCCTGCTGAGCGGGGGACGCACGCCGCGCTGGCTGGACGAGGGGTTGGCGCAATACGAGGACTGGCGGCTCACGGGTTACGTCTGGGTCCAGGGAGACAACGGCTTTGACGGCGGGGTGTATACCTGGACCGAGTTGACCCAGCACTTCGACCAGTTGCCCGACGTGGCGCTCGCCTACCGTCAGGCGCTGGCGGCCACCGCCGCGATCTGCCGCACGGGGGCGGGCACCTGCACGCGGATTCTCGCGGAGTTGCGCGCTGGCGAGCCGGTGGAGCAGGCGCTGCAGCAGGCCGTCGGCTCAATCCGCCTGCGCGCGCTGCAGACTGGGGCGGCCTGGCAGCCGGGAGAGGCGCCGCAGCCCGGCACGCCGGCCGGCCCGCGCCCCTGATGGGCCGATCAGATGCGTGCGTTCAGGTACTCCTCCACCGGCGTCGAGGGCTCAGCGTCGAATGCCCCGGTTTCGCGCAGCCAGTCGGCCGTGCGCACCAGGGCCTCGGCCATCGGCGTGGGCCGGAAGGCGCACAGCGCCTTGATGCGCTCGGCGGAGCACGCCAGCGGCAGGTTGCGGACCGGGCCCACGCGCTGCCCGCGCAATTCGCCCAGGAGCTCCTCGGGGCGGTAGTGGCGGATATCCGCCGGTACCCCCAGGACCTGGGCGCACAGCCGGACGAAGCCGTCCGTCGTCAGCGTCTCGTCGCAGCAGACGTTGTAGGCGTGGCCCGCCGCCTCCGGCAGACCCGTTACCCCCAGAAACGCCTGGGCGAGATCCGGCCCATACGTCCAGTTGAGCTGTGCCACGCCGGCGTGCGGGATCCATAGCGCCAGCCCGGCTGCAAGGCGCATGAGATAGAAAGCAGCGAGTTGCTGGTAGTCGTGGGCGCCGAACACCCACTGCGGGCGTAGCACCGTGGCGCGCACGCCCTGTGCCGCGGCGAGCATGTCCTCCACCGCGTTCTTGCCCTTGTTGTAGTCACCCCAGGCCGGGTGAGGCCCCCGCGGGTGGGCTTCATCAATGGGCTGGTAGAGGGCCGGCGCGTACACGCTGGTGGTGCTGCAAACGACGAGGTGGCCGATTCGCGCGGCGTAGGGGGGGGAAAGCAGCGGGCGGATCTCTTCGGGACGGTAGGCGATCATGTCGTAGACGGCGTCGTAGTCCTGGCCGAAGGCCCGGCCGAGGGCCGCCGGGTCGTCGCGGTCGCCGTGCACCTGGTGCACCCCGGGGTGCGCGGCGAGCCAGTCGGAGGGCGACTGGCCCCGGTTGAAGAGGGTGACCTCGGCCCCCGCCGCCAGTGCGGCGAGGCAGGTGTGGCGGCCGATGAAGCGGGTGCCGCCGATGATCAGGATGCGGGCGCCGCGCAGCAGCATGCGGGAGCCTCCCGGGTGCGTGATGGTCCCGTGGCCTTCGGTGCCGCACCGAGGCACACCTTCCCGTGGGGCCGGCTCAGTAGGGTGGCGTCCTTCCGCGCCGTGATGGAGTTCAGCCCGCGGCGCGCCACCTGCAGCAACAGCGCCAGCGCCCAGAGGATGCCAAACGTCACGTGCGCGCCGTGCGTGCTCACCAAGAAGAAGGCCGAGAGAAAGGATCTGGTCTGCCAGGACGCTCCGCCCGCCACGTCGGCGATGAATTCGTGGAGTTCGGTCCCCACGAACCCGATCCCGAGCAGCAGCGTGATGACCAGCCAGACCACCATCGCCCCCTGCCACCCGCGCCGCATACACCATACGGCAATGCCGACCGTGAAGCTCGAAGTCAACAGCAGCACGGTCTCCAGCACCGCGGGTCCGAGGTGGAAGAGCTGAGCGGCCGTCGGACCCCCGGCGACCATCGGCCGGTAGACGGCATAGGACGCGAAGAGGCTGGCGAAGATGAGGAAGTCGGTCACCAGGAACATCCAGAAGCCCGCGATATGGACGCTCTGCTCCTCGTCGGCGCACTCCAGTGGCAACCGGTCCTCCGCCGCGGGGCTCTCCAGCGACAGGCTGCTCACGCGGGCAACCTCCCGAGGGCGGCCTCGTGGCCGCGAATCACGTCGGCGTGGACGTGCTTGTGCTCGTCATAGTCGAACCAGGCATGGACGAGCGCTGCAGCGATGCCGACAAAGCCCAGCGCAGCCACAACCCACCATGAGAACACGAGCCCGAAGCCGAACACGAAGAAGCCGGCTCCGAGGAAGAACGGATAGGCGGTGTTCTTCGGTAGGTGGAGAGAGTGGTTCTCTCTGGAGCGCGGAGCCCTTGGGCGCATGGCGGCCCGACTGCCGCGTTGCTAGGATCAAGTGATGGCTGCCGTGCGGCCATCGCCGTGGGACGGACCCTCGGGGTGTGCCTGCGGGCCTCGACGCGGCAGGGCAGACGGACGATGGAGGGTGAGGCCATGGCTCCGCGGAACGTGGTCGCGGCCGGGATCTCGGCGGGGCCGGCGCCCTACCGCGGCGCTCTGCTGTCTCCCGCCTTCCGCGCGTCCACCATCGCGTTGATCTCCGCGCCGATCAGCAGCGCATAGCTGAGGAAGTACAGATAGAGTAGCAGGAGGATCACGGCGCCGACGCCGCCGTAGAGGATGTCGTAGGAGTTGAAGTGCGCGAGATAGAGCGAGAAGCCGAAGGAGATGCCGAGCCACACGCCGATGGCCGCCAGGGCGCCCGGGGTAAACAGGCGAAAGCGCTGTGGCCGGTCGGGCCCGACCCAATAGAGCACGGCGAGCATCACCAAGGCGAGGGCTAGCAGGACCAGGCCCCCGAGCGCCCGCAGCGCGGGGCCGGCGGCGGCCGGAAATAGGACGGTGGCCAGGGACTGACCGACGGTGGCCACGACCATGGCCGCCACCAGCCCGACCCCGAGCGTCAACGCGAGAACCCCGGAGAGGAGCAGGGTCCACCAGGCGGCACGCCGCATGGGTGGCCGGTACTCATACGCGTGGTTGAAGGCGTCGATCAGTCGGCGGAAGGCGGAGGACATACCCCAGAGGTAGCCAGCGGCGCCGGCCACTGCCAGCGTGCGGGCCGGGAGGCCGCCCGCGGCGTGCGGCTGCAGGGCAAGGTGCAGCACCTCCGGCGGCACGACCGCTGAGAGTGCAGAGACGAGCCCCTGCTGGGCGGGGGCGAGGTGCAACGCACGGGCCGCGCCGGCCAGGGCGAGGGCAAGGGGGAAAAGCGCGAAGAGCAGGCTGTAGGTCAGGGCCGAGGCGTAGGCGGGCAGTTCGTCCCGGTCCAGCCGCGCCAGAAACGCCTTGGACACGCGCCAGAGACCGCCCACTACGCCCCCCCCATCCCAAGCCGCGGTACATGGGCGGCGCGCCGCAGGCTCACGTACAGCATGTGCGGGGCCCGTGGCTGGGGAACCGAGCGGGGCGTTCCCACTCCCCGGGCGTGCTGGACTGGGCCGGATCCGGCGGGGGGGGGAGCGGGTGCTGCTGCCGCCGTCGCCCCCCTTGGAGCCTCAGGTGCTCGCCCGCATGGCCCCTGGCCACGCTGGCAGCCGGGGGGCGAAGACCGCCCGTGGGCGCCGGGCGTGAATCGGCCTGGAGCCACGGGACAGCCGCAGCCGCCCCGGGTGACGCCGGCCTGCTTTCGTCGTTCGTCCTCACGGCTGTCGCGTCCAGTTCCGGCAGATGGGCACGTGCCTTGGCCGGCAAGGGCGGCGGTCACCCTGGACGCTGGAACTGGGCGCCCAGCGTGGGGACAGCGTAGCGCGCACCGGCGCGCCGCGGCCGCGGGACGCTGCGCGCGTTCGCTGACGAGGACGTGGCCGGGCCCCTGTCCTGGCCGAGCCGGGGGCGCGGGCCCGGCCGAGCGCAACCGTCCTGGTCGGAGGCGCCGCCCGCCGGGCAACGCGCGTCCGCAAGCCCGCGCCGAACGGACGGCACGGACGTGGGCTTGCGGACGCGGCCTGTGGCCGCGTCCGCTCGGGCCCCCCCATCGTCTGGCTACTGGGCGCGCTCTTGGTGCTTCTTGACCGCCGCGCTCACGAGTTCCCGGGACTCGACGATTCCCGTTTGCAGGGCGTGGGCCACCGTCTTGAGGGCGGTGTCGCCGAGTGCGCCCGCCCCTTCGAGCACGCCGCGCACCGCCTGCTCGGTCACGTGGCCGACATCGCCCACCACATGGGCTGTCCCGGCGATGCTTCCCCGCACCACGGCCACGGCTGTCTGGCCGAGGTCCCCCCCCACCTCGTTACTAGCCTGGATGGCGCCGCGCGCGGCGGCCCGGGCCGTGCTCCCGAGGTCTCCGCCCACGTCGCTGGCCGCGTGAATGACCCCGCGCGTGGTCGTGGTCAGGGCCGCGGTGACGTCCGCACCCAGTTCGCCCGCGGTGGTGACGGCCGTTCCGGCGATCTCACCCGCGGACCGGGTGAGTTCCGTGGTGACGTCAGCCGTGCCGCGGATGGCGGTGACGACGATCTTGCGCACCGCGTCGATCGCGGCGCTGCCGACCTCCCCCGACCCGGTCAGCGTGCCGATCAGCGCCCCCTTCACCATGGCCCCGATGTGGCGTTCGTTCTCGGGCATGAACCCGCCTCCCCCGAGAGGCCGGTTGGCGCGGCGAGCCCGATCGGGCTCTCGCGGCGGCCCCTCATCCAGCGTTTACCGAACGGCGTCGAAAAGTCCTCCTGCGTGGGTGGCCCGGTGTCCGCTGGCGGCCGGGCGGGAGGGTGCGACCGACCCGCCGCCTCGGCGGCGCCTCCGGCGGGATCCTGCCCGCGAATGGCCATCGCTGTCCTTGGGCGGACCCGCCCGTCATGACGCGACACCCGGTAGGTCACGGCCTTCGTGTCTGCCATCGGCAGTGCTCGCCGACGGCCCTTCCGGGCTGTCGCAGGGGCACGGCTCCTCATCCACAGCCGCGACCGGAGAAGGTGTCCGAGCTGGGCGACATTTCGGGGGGCGATCGGCGCAGGGCGGCCTGCCCCCCATCCCCTGCCCCAGGCGATCGCCGGCCGGGTGCTGCCACCGCCACACGGTCAATGAACCCCACGGTTTCCGCGACGGGCACGGCAGCCGTTTCGCTCTGGCCGTCGCTCTCACAACAGGGCGGCCAAGGGCCACTCTGGTCCAGGAAATCCCATCCTCGGAGCGCACGGTCCCAGGCGGCGGCCGGACCGGAGCCAGGGGGCCTTGCGGCACAAGGGCAAGGAGGCCGTGGCCTCAACAAAGAGGACGTTCGCAGCGGCCACCTACGGCGTGTCCTCCAGGGGCTCCCAGCGCTTGGACGTCATCGAGCGGTAGCACGCGTCCATGATGCGGTTGATGACGAGGCCATCCGTGTACGTCTCGCGCGGTGACCGCCCGGCCGCCACGCACTCGACGAAGTGCCGCATCTCTGACTGGGAGCCGTAGACGCGCGCCTCGTCCGGGACCGGGAAGACCCAGCCGCTCTCCGCGTCCGCTTTCTCGATCAGGTAGCCCCCGCCGGACCGGGTGAAAGCCCGGACGGGCGTGCCGTGGGTGACGTCGGTGAAGGCCGCGCCGCGGTCGCCGTAGACCTCGTTGCGCAGGTCAAGGCCGCCCAGGGCGGTCCAGGAGACATCGGCTACCCCCAACGCCCCGGAGGCGAAGCGGACCATGGCGACCGCGTTGTCCTCAGCCGGGGTGCGGTCCCTGCGGACGAGCAGGTCGCCCCAGGCGAGGCACTCCACCGGCCGGTCCTCCTTGCCGAGGAAGTAGCGGAAGGTCTCGAACGTGTGGCAGCCCATATCCATCAGCGCGCCACCGCCGGACTGGGCCGGGTCCCAGAAGTGCGGGGCGTGCGGGCCGGAGTGGGCCTCGCGTGCGCGCATGGTACAGATGCGGCCGATGCCCCCGGCCTCGATCAGTTCCCGTACCCGGACCACGGCCGGCGAGAAGACCCCCGTTTCCGCGTAACCGTGGAGGACGCCGACGCGTTCGACCAGGGCCAGCATCTCCGCCGCCTCCGCCCCCGACCGCCCGAGCGGCTTGGTACAGACCACGTGCTTGCCGGAGCGGATCGCCATCCGCGTCGCTTCCAGGTGCTGGTCGTTGGGCAGAGCGATCAGCACGAGGTCGACGTCCGGCCGAGCCGCCGCCTCCTCCTCCATGTCGGTCGTCCAGTGCGGGATGCCCCAGCGCCGCGCGAAGGCCTCGGCCCGGTCGGCGGTGCGGGAGTAGTTGACGATGACCTTCTGGCCGGGAACGTCGCGCAGGCCCTGCATGTAGAAGGTCGCCACGAAGCCGGACCCCAGGAGCGCGATGCGCACGGACATGACGGCTGCCTCCCACATCTGGCTGCGGCTCGCCGGATCGAGCCCGGTGGTCGGTTCGTCCAGGAACAGCACAGGGGGGGTGGCGACCAGGCTGGCAGCCAGGTCCAGCCGACGGCACATCCCGCCGGAGTAGGTCTTGGCGATGCGGTCGGCCGCCGGGGTCAGCGCGAAGCGCTCCAGTAGTTCGCCGGCCCGGCGCCGGGCGGCCCTCCCCGGCAGATGGTACAGGCGACCGACCATCTCCCGGTTCTGCCGTCCGGTGAGCAACTCGTCCACTGCGGCCTGCTGGCCGGCCAGGCCGATGCGGGAGCGCACCTGTGCGGCGTCCCGCACCACATGCCGTGTCCGCGTCACGCCCGAGCGAAGAGATCTGACACCGCCTGTGCGATGCCGGGGAAGAGCGGGCATGTCAAGGCGTCGCCGGCGCGCAGCGTGACCGGCTCGGTATAGGCCCCGTCTTTCCAGGTCAAGGCGCGGACCGTTTCCTCGTCGGGGTCGACGATCCAGTAATGCCGGACCCCGAAGCGCTCATAGATGCGCCGTTTGGTGATTACGTCGCGCCTGCGACTGCTGGGCGACACCACCTCGATCACGAGATCGGGCGCGCCCCGCACATGGTCCTCCGCGGCGATCCCCAGGTGTGGGCGCGCGATAAAGAAAGCGTCTGGTTGGACAACACTGTGTTCTGCGAGGACGACATCCATGGGCGCTGTCCCCGCTTGGCCGAAATCGGCCGCTTCCGCCCGCGCCAGGAAGGCGATCATGCGCACGACCAGGCGTTGATGCCACCACTTCGGCGACGGGCTCACGGCCAACTCTCCCTCAATCACCTCATAGCGCCTGCCATCGTCGGGCATGTTCAGCAGGTCTTCGTACTGGAACGGTCCAAGCCGCCCGCCTTCTTTCACGCCGCTTGCCGCCAAGGCCGATCCCCCCTCCACCGCCTCATACGCTACCGGCCATTGAACCTGACTTTCGCAAAGGGGCGGCCGGTCGCCTTGGTGCCCAGGGGCCTGCCCCTCGCCACGACCTCACCCGCTCGCGTCGCGGGGTCATTCTGCGCCAGCAGCGTCCGCCTGACACTGCGAGATT
>JAJZZC010000316.1 GCA_021797775.1 Bacillota bacterium | reverse complement strand
GCCACCGCCGGAGCCCGTGGGAGCGACGGCCGCTCGGCCGCCCACTCCCGCAGCGCCGCCGGCAGGTCCGCGATCTCCCAGCACGGGCCGACGCGCGGCCAGCGATACGGCGTCCCCGAGACGTGCCCGCTCGGCGGTAAGCATTCGGTGAAGTGCGTGCCGAGCCACTAGCTGTGGCACGCGCTCGCCACGGGGGTGCCGTCGACCCACCAGGCGTAGCGGTCCCAACGCAGTTCACCGAACAGGTACGCTCGGCGGCACCACGGTCTGCCGCCCATCGCCTTGCAGCGCCATCCCCTGGTGCCCGCCATCGTCGCTCCGCGACGGCACCGGCCCGTCGCCCGGCACCGCATAGAGGAAGTGCCACCCGCCGCTCCCCGTCCGGTAGGCCATGGTCGGCGCGCGGGCCGGCCCCAGCAACCGCTTGGCGTCCGCCAGCCCCTCGGCCCCGTCCATATCCAGCGACACCAGCCGCCTCCCGTCCGCCAGCGGCCGACCCGTGAGCACCCCGACGCCGAACGGCGCCCGACCCATCCTGGCCCGCGACTCCTGTACGCGCCTGAAGCCGTCCAGGTCGAGCCCAGACACCGATCCGCGCCGGGCCGTCCACTCCCGCATGTGGTGCCCGGTCGCCAGGTCAATCGGCACCTTCCCTGGCGACCGGCAGCCCGCCCACTCCGCCGTGTGGTCCGGCGCGCACACCGGCACCAGCACCATCCCGAGACCTTCCATTGTGCGCAGCCGCGCCCAATCCTCGTCGTTCCATCCTTCCGCCGCCGCCATAGTGCATCACCCGGTGGCGCACTATAGCCACTTTGTTTCGCGCCTTTGGATAGGGCCGCTTCGCCTTGGGGACCAAGGGACAGGCGTCCGATTGCCCCAGACGGGGGTTATTCAAAACACGTCCCCCACGCCAGACGGGCGCTGTCGGGGTTGCTTCGCGGACCTGGCTATAGTGCGGTGCCGGAGGGACGAACATGCACAAGGCTGTACGGTCGGGGCTCACTCAGCGATACGGATCGACCCAGGACGCGGCCACATACTGCGGGCGCGGAGTCGAGACGTTCCGCGTCCACATTGCCCCGCTGCTGCACCCGGCGATCATTGGAAGCGAGCGGGTCTACGCGTTCGACGAAATCGACCGGGTGATGCGGCGCCTGGCCCTGCCACCCACATCGGAGACGCCGCGCCGCCGGGGCGGTCGGCCACGCAACCCGCTCCCGCCGGCATAACCCCCCCGTGATGCCTCCTGTTCTCTCTGGCCGGCAGGAGACAGGAGACGTGACGGTGGGGGGGGTAAGCAGGGGCGCGGGGGGGGGGGTCGGTGGCCGTCACACAGCGGGCCAATGGCACCTGGCAGGTTCAGATCGTCCAGGGGCGTCACCCGAAGACCGGGCGCCCAGCGCGCAAGTCCTGGACATTCGACACGGAGAAAGAGGCTCAGGCGTTTGAGGCGCCAAAAGGCCGACCTGGACCACCTGCATGAGCGCCACGTCCACCCCAGTGGCCAGGCCCTCGGGGAGTACTTAGATGCGTGGCTTCAGCACAAGCGCGAGGAGGGGCTGAAACCGAAGACCCTCTACGGTTACGCGCAGCAAATCCGTCTCTGCGTGCTGCCCACGCTCGCCCACGTGCCCCTGCGGGATCTATCCCCTGCGATGCTCCAGCGGTGGCAGGATGCCTTGGCCCCGCGTGCGGATGTTCATATGTCAAGCGAATGAATGTATGTGGTGCTGCACGCGTGCTGCATTTCAAGGCCCTTGAGATGAGTGAACACGGGCCTACACGGGACCACTTGTTTGCCTGCTGTTATTGGGCCCGTTGCCATTCCGGGCACAGGCGGGAAAACGCCCGTGCCCGGAACTACCTTCTAATCGGCGGATCGCAGGTTCGAGTCCTGCCGGGCGCGCTTTCTGGCCCAAGGTGTTTAGGGATTTGGTCTGTTGCGTTCGCACGCCGACCGCCCACTTTTGTCCCACAGGGCCGGTTCACGCTCACCGTGCGCCAGCCCCCGTCCCGAGGGTCTCGGGCTGGACCGCTTGGACCTGGGCGGCGGTGACCCGGGCATCGTGGTGATGCACCCCAACCAGCCACCGGACCCGGGTATCCCGGCCGTTGCCGTTACGGGAGGACACGCCCCCAGCGTCCCGCCAGGGCGCAAACCACTCGCCGAGCTGGGACGCCCGCGCCGGCAGCAGGCCCAGGATGACGTTCGCGTCGTCGGCCGGATCCGGCCACCGTCCCGGTGGCAGCGGCGCGAAGCAATCCGCCACCACGCCGGGCGCGCGCCGGGCGCGCAGCGCCTCGCACACGCCGTCTGTCCCGTCTGCTAAGGCTGCGTGATCGGATGCTTACGAAAAGCCTGCTCCTCATCGTCGAGGGAGGCAGCCATCCGCGACACGGTGCTCTTGTCGATGCCGTCGATGCCCATAGCGCGCACGAGCTCGTCCACCTTGCGCGTGCTGACACCGGCGACAGAGGCCTCGGCGACCACGTTGGCGAGCGCGCGATCAGCACGGCGGCGCGGCTCGAGCGAGGCGGGGAAGAAGGAGCCGTGACGGAGCTTGGGGATCTGCAAGTGCACAGTCCCGGCTGTGGTGTCCCAAGCCCGCGACCGGCTACCGTTGCGGCTGTTGCTCCGGCTCGCCGTGCGCTCGTATCGGCCGGCGCCACCTCCGTGCCTGTCCATCTCGCAGCCGTGCGGCCGACGGCCTCGACCACCTCCGCGTCCGGGGGGACAGCGCACCCGGCGGCGAGCCCGCCGCCCCCTTCGGCTGCAATTCGCGTGACCAACTTCTCCACACCGGCTGCATCGCGGTCGAGGCACGCCACGACGGCACCGCCGCGATGGAGGCGCAGCGCGCTGGCGCGCCCGCGGCGCTCGTCACCAGGGCCACGTGCCCCGCGAAGTCGCGGGGAGGGGGCGGAGTGGCCCTGTCACGCACGGGTCCTGTGTCGCGTGACAACGCGTCACCCCCGTGGGCGGGGCACGAATCTCCATGCCCGCCATGGGCGACGGGGAGAACGGGCTAGCATCCTGCGCCGACCGGCCCTCTGTCATCGTTGTAGCCGCTCACGATCCGTGCGAGTGAACGAATCCTGCTCACGCACCCTACCGGCGATTTTCGGGACGGCGTCCCGCAATGCCTGTCCCCCTTGGGCGGCGGGGCATCAAGGGCGCGTAGCGGGCCGCAGGCCCTTGTCCTTGATTCCTTGTCGCCCAAGGATAGGCCCGGTTGGCCGGGGCGCCGTCCCTCGCCCCTACCTTGAGCGGCTTCCACACATTTGCCGTGAGCCGCTACACGCACTGCCGTCGCTCTGCCCCCCTCCCCCGGTGGCCCGCGCCAGCGCCGGGCCGTGTGCCCCGGCGCACCGCGTGCCTGGACTCAGAGGTAGCACCATAACGCGGGAAACCTGCCCCTCGCCACGACGGGTCGATCGGCATGCGAACGGGTGATGGTCTGCAGGGGAGTGGGGATGGTCGGCGCATCCAACGGGAGCAACTACCCTCGCGCCCGGCGGCCCCGCCGGCCGACAGGAGTGGGCGGGGGCCGACGGATCAAAGGCCTTTCCGGTAAACTCTCTGCCATGGAGCCATTTCCTGAAGGCCGGCTACGTCCGCATCCCCCGGCGCGCCAGCCTGCAGGGGTCGTCGCGCGGAGGCGCTCCGCGCGGCGCGGACTCATGTCGCGGCGGCGGGCGGTGCGGCCGTGGGTCTTCATCGGCGCCTCGCTGCTCACTCTCCTGGCCGTCCTCGATCCGCGGGTGCCATTCGTGCTGGGGGTCGTGCGTGTCGTTTTGCGTACCTTGCTGGGCGGGGCTGCTCCGGGGGTCCCGCTCTTCGCGCTCTGGCTGGGCGCTCTCTCCGCCCTGCGCCTGCCGGACAGGGCATTGCGCCCGCGCGCCGTGGGCGCGGCCCTGGCCACGGCATCCGTGGCGGGCCTGACCCAACTCCCGCTGACCCATCCGTTCCTCCAGGCTTGGCAGGGCCAAGGCGGCGGCATGGTCGGCGCCCTCTGCGACTGGGTCTTCGGGCGCGTCATCGGCATCGGAGGCACCCGTGTGCTCTGGGTGCTCACGGGGCTCCTCTCGATCATCCCACTCTTCCTGCCCCTGTCGCCGCGGCGGCGGAGCCGGCGTACCCCGCGTACCCGGCGCGGCACCCAGGTGGTCCAGCGGACCGCCGTACCGCGGGCGGAAGGGGGGCAGGTGGTCCCGCAGCGCTGGTCCACCTCGTGGGAGGCCGCTTGCCGGCTGCCCGGACAGGCCGTGCGACCGGATCAGGACCGACAGGTGGTGCGGGAGGAACCGTCGGCCGGCGGCTGGCGTAGGTCCCCCCTGCCGCCCCAGCCGAGGGGCCATTTGGGGGATCCCCTGGTCGACACACCGCATCCGCCGTCCTGGCGGACGCACCCCGCAGCGTCGGTGGAATCCGCCGCTCCAGGCCCCGCGCGCCTGGCGTCGCTCCGCGGACCGGCCGCTGGGGTACGAGTCCGCATGTGGGACGGCCTGCGCACTTGGCCCGTAGCGGATTCGGGTACGGGGGCATTGGGTGAGCGCACCGCAGGCGGGCCTGCACCGAGGCGGGCGCATGCCGGCCTGACATCATCGGCGTGGCAGCGTGGCTCCGTTCCAGACGCGGGGGCGACGGGGGGGGCGCGAGGGTCCACTCCGGGTGCCGCGGCCGGCTCGTGGGACGGACTGGGGGACAGGGCCGTGTCCAGGCCGGACGCGCAGGCCGCAGGGGGTGCGCTGAGAGGTGAGCGCGCCCCCACGTCGGCTGCGGCGCCTGGGTCCGGGGACGGGCCGGGGGACAGGGCCGTGCCCGAGGCGGACGCGCAGGCCGCGGGGGATGCGGTGGTGGGCGAGGTGGCTGCTGCAGGTGCGGCTGCCGGGTCCGAGGACGGGCCGGGGGACAGGGACGCGCCCGCCGCGGACGCGCAGGCCTTGGGGGATGCGGTGGTGGGCGAGGTGGCTGCTGCAGGTACGGCTGCCGGGTCTGAGGACGGGGC
>JAJZZC010000315.1 GCA_021797775.1 Bacillota bacterium | reverse complement strand
TGCGCCACAGGCGATTGCGGGCGCAGGCCGAATGCGCGGCGTACGGCCGTCAGCGGCCCCCGTGACCGCACGGGCGCCGCGGCCGCATCGTGGCGCCAAACCAGTGCGCGGCAAGCGGTGGCAGGCGCGAGCGGACCGGCGTACCGCTCCGCGGTCACCCACGCTCGTGGCGTGGCCGTGATAGGGGGATGGCAGGGATGCCTATCGACCTGACGAAGTGGTACCTCCAGCATGCCGCGGGGTGTCCCGCCACCGTCCGGTGGCGGCGCCCGGTGGGCAGCGGACCGGTCGACGTGTCGTGGGTGGTCCAGGGGACGCGTTTTTTTGTCCGTTTTGCCGGCAAGGATGCCGGTGGGCCGCAGCCTCTGCGGGGCTGGGCTGATCTTCGTCTCAACCTTGACACCGGGGTCTATCGATTTGGCGCCTGGTTGGAGCCGTCCCGACCGACGGGCCTATGGGAGGTCCTGCCGGATCAGCGCGTCTCGGTGGAGCAGTGCCGTTTGCGCATCCGGGCGCCGTTCGCCGTGCCGCTGGTGCTGGAGGCGGTTCCCGGGGGTGCTCGCCATGAAGGCCACGCCAGGGACTTGAGCACGACCGGCCTGGGCTTCGTCAGCGCCGCGACGCTGGCGCCGGGACGCGTGTTCGTGGCGCGGGCGAGCGGGTCCGCCGGCCTGCTGGGGGCGGGGGTGCACATCCATGTCGTACGCCGGCAGTGGCAGGACGCGCCCCGCGTCTATAGCTATGGCGCATTGTTCGCCGACCTCACCGCAAATGACCGCCAGGAGTTGGCGGCCATTGTGGTCGGGCTCGTGCGCGCCGCCCGGGCGGCATCCCTCTGAGACGGTGCGAGATCGCGGGGCGGCGGTGTGCGCCTGCCGTGGTCCCCTCTGCAGGGGATCGGGCCTCGTCCGGTGGCCGGCCGCGGGCATGTGCGCTGCCGATGGTGCCTCGGCACTCAGCGGCAAGGGGGACGCCAGCGGGTCGGATGGCGGCTGAAAGGGGCGATGCCGCGTCGCGGGGCTGGCACGATTCCCGTGCGGCGGGGCGGGTAAGCCCGCCTCGCGTGTAGCTTCGTTGCAGGGTGCGGCGGGGGGGGACGCGGAGGGGATCGGCTCGCTCCGCGCGGCGTTGCTATCGTGGTTCGACCGAGAGCGGCGGCCGCTTGCGCTGCGCGAGGACCGGGCGCCTTACCGCGTGCTGGTGGCCGAGGTCATGTCCCAGCAGACGCGGGCGGAGACGGTCGCGCCCTACCTGGAACGCTTCCTGCAGCGTTTCCCCACGCCAGTCCAATTGGCCGAGGCGCCCGAACAGGAGGTCCTGTTCGTCTGGCGGGGCCTGGGGTACTACCGCCGCGCCGTCCACCTGCGCCAGGCTGCCGCGGAGATCGTGCGGCGCCATGGCGGCGAGGTGCCGGCCGACCCTGCCGTGCTGCGTGCCCTGCCCGGCGTGGGCCCGTACGTGGCGGGTGCCGTCTGCAGCCTGGCCTACGGTCAGGACGAGCCGGCCGTAGACGCCAACGTCGCCCGCGTGCTCTCCCGGCTCTTCGACCTGCGCTTGGCGGTCGACTCTCCCCAGGGCCGGCGGGAGGTGGACCGCATGGCGCGACTGGCCCTGCCGCCCGGTCGGGCGGGCGAATGGAACGAAGCCCTGATGGACCTCGGCGCCCTGGTCTGCGTCGCGCGCGCGCCGCGTTGCGCCCTTTGCCCCGTACAGGCCTTCTGCCGCGGCCGTCGGGCGGGCGACCCCTCGGCCCTGCCAGTACGCCGGCCACCCCGTGCCGTGGCGGAGGTGCCGGTGGCCTCGGTGCTGGCCTGGCGGGGTGAGCACATCGCCGTGCGCCCGCGCCCCCCGGGCGGGCTGCTCGCCGGCATGTGGGAGTTCCCGACGCTGGAAGGGGCCGACACGGCGTCTGCCGTGGCGTCGGCTCACGGTCTCCGCTTGGAGGAGGTACGCGTGCTGCCGCCTTTCCGCTATGCGTTCACGCACCGGGTGTGGCGGGTGCATGGCTTCGTGGCGCGAGCGGCCAGCGCCGACTCGGGACCCGATCCCCGTGCCCTGCCGGGGCGGTCAGACGCCTCCGGCCTCCGCTGGGTGACCCCGGAGGAGGCGTGGGGGCTGCCCCTCGCCGGACCGACCGCTCGCCTGGCGGCAGGAGCGGGCTTGGTGCGTGCGAAGATTTGAAGTCCTGCGCCGCCGCCGCCAGCGCTGGCGGTTGCCGCGCACACCGTTGCTTTTATAAAGGGGGAGCCCCATCGTGTCGGCGGTGCCGGAACCGGAACAACAGCGTCTGGACGCGCTTCTGGTGGAGAAGCGCTTGTTCCCGCCCACAGCGGAGTTCAGCGCGCGCGCCAACGCCCACGACCCCGGGATCTACGCGCGGGCAGACGCCGATCCCGAGGGCTTCTGGGCGGAGATGGCCGAGGGCCTGCGCTGGATGCGGCCCTATGAGCGCGTCCTGGAGTGGGATCCACCCCATGCTCGCTGGTTTCTCGGCGGCCGGCTGAACGTCGCGGATAACTGCCTGGATCGGCACTGCGAGGGTCCGCGTCGCAACAAGGCCGCGATCATCTGGGAGGGCGAGGCGGGAGATACTCGCACGCTGACCTACCAGCAATTGCGCGATGACGTGGCGCGTTGCGCGAACGTGCTGCGGTCACTCGGCGTGGCGCGCGGCGACCGGGTCGCCATCTACATGGGCATGGTGCCCGAGACGGTCGTGGCCATGCTGGCTTGCACGCGTATCGGCGCGGCACACACGGTGGTCTTCGGCGGCTTCTCGGCCGACGCGTTGCGCGAGCGCATCCGCGACGCGGGCTGCAAGCTGTTGATCACGCAGGACGGCGCGTGGCGCCGCGGGCGCGTGGTCCCGCTGAAGGCCAGTGCGCGGGACGCCCTCCAGGGGGTTCCGGGGGTCGCGCGCACCTTGGTCCTGCGACGCGTCGGCGACCGGGCCGAGCCCGTGACCATCCCGGGCGAGGTGGATTGGCACGAGGCCATGACCGGGGCCTCGCCGCTCTGTCCCTGCGAGCCTATGGACGCCGAGGATATGCTCTACATCCTGTACACATCCGGGACCACGGGCAAGCCCAAGGGCATCGTGCACACGACCGCGGGGTACCTCCTGGGTGCCTCGTTGACCCACCGCCTGGTGTTCGACCTCAAGGAGGACGACGTTTACTGGTGCGCCGCGGACATCGGCTGGGTCACAGGGCACTCGTACATCGTCTACGGGCCGCTGGCCAACGGCGCCACCGTCCTGATGTATGAGGGCACCCCGGACTTCCCCGAGCGCGACCGCCACTGGCGGATCATCGACCGCCACGGGGTGAACATCTACTACACCGCGCCGACCACCATCCGCACCTTCATGCGCTGGGGGGCCGATCTGCCCGCCCGCGCAGACCTCGGCACGCTGCGCGTTCTCGGCAGCGTGGGGGAACCCATTAACCCCGAGGCCTGGATGTGGTACCACGAGCACGTGGGACGCGGCCGCTGCCCGGTGGTGGACACCTGGTGGCAAACCGAAACCGGCGCCATCATGATCGCGCCCCTGCCCGGCCTGGTCGCGACCAAGCCCGGCTCGGCCACCCGGCCCCTGCCCGGGGTCGCCGCCGAGGTGCTGGACGAGGGCGGCCAACCGGTGGGACCGGGGGGCGGTGGCAACCTGGTGCTGACGCGTCCCTGGCCGTCGATGATGCGTACCATCTTTGGCGACGATGATCGCTACGTGCGCCAGTACTGGTCGCGTTATCCCGGCCGCTACCTGACGGGCGACGGGGCCAAGCGCGACGAGGACGGGTACTTCTGGCTGCTCGGGCGCGTGGACGACGTGATGAACGTCTCCGGCCACCGATTGAGCACCTACGAGATCGAATCGGCCCTGGTGGATCACCCGCGGGTCGCCGAGTCGGCCGTGATCGGCCGGCACGACGATCTCAAGGGCCAGGCCGTCGCCGCCTTCGTCACGCTGAAGGAGTCCTCCGAAGCCCTGTCCGGCGAGGCGCTCAAGTCCGAATTGCGGGCGCACGTCGCCCAGAAGATCGGGCCGATCGCCCGCCCGGACGAGGTCTACTTCACGGCCGAACTACCCAAGACGCGTAGCGGCAAGATCATGCGGCGCCTGCTGCGGGACATCGCCGAAGGGCGGGCGCTCGGCGATACGACGACCCTGGCCGATCCCGCCGTCGTCCAGCACCTGAAGGAGCAGTACGAGGAGAGTGAGGGCGCCTGAGGCGAAGCGGGGGCGCGGGCGGCGCGGGCGGCGCACCGCCCTGCGCCGGGGTGCCTGCCCCGTCATACCCCGTGGGGGCGCAGGCGGGGTGCCCGCCCCCGCGAGTGGGTGGGCACGGGAGCGGCTTTGGCGGGTTCGGGCTCCGTCAGAGCACCGGCAGCCTGTGCTTTGCGTAGGTGGAGTAATACTGTCCTCCGCACTGGTAGAGACTGGAGACGGCAGCGGTTGTGAAGGAACGGTCACGCCTCCGGCAAGACGCGTCTTGTCGCCATGAACAGCTATGCACGGGCCTCGACGGCAGCGGCTCATCCTAGGATCAGGAAGTGCTCAGGGTAGTAGTAAGCAATACGGTTCGGCTACGCGCTGGGGTCTGGGGGCGCCCCACCACCGCTGGTAGCCGGCCGATCCGCCAGCGCAACATATGTTCGCGAGGCCGTGCGCGCTGGGCCTAACCGAACGGTATTGGGAGTAGAAGACAGCCGGCATGGCGGCGCTCGCCGCCGCGCGACACCACCGCTCATTCCGTGTCGCGTTCGCCAGCACAGCGCGTTCCTCTTATCGCGATGATCGCTCCGGCCGCCTCACCCATCTCCTCGGCTCGCGCCGCTTCGCCCGGCGCCTGTCAGCGCGCCGCCCCCGACGCGTCACCGGCCGAAGCCGGGCGGTGCGCGGTGGCCGCCTCTGGCGGCCGATCCCGCCACGGCCGATCCAGCGGCACGGTGAACCAGAATGTGCTGCCCTGGCCTGGCGCCGAGGTGACCCCGATCTCGCCCCCGTGGGCCTCGACCAGCCTCCGGGCGATCGTCAGGCCGAGGCCGCTGCCGC
>JAJZZC010000314.1 GCA_021797775.1 Bacillota bacterium | reverse complement strand
CGACAGTTGCGACCACAGGCCCAGCGAGGCCCCCAGAAAGGCAAGGCCGATACCGAGGCCCACCCCGCGGAGCCAGAAGCGCACCCAGCCGATCTTCAGCCCGAACTGGTCCCGCGCATCCTTCCGCCGCTGCGGCGGCCGCCGCGCGGGGGGCCGGCCCGCGCGCGGCCGCCCGTCTGCCTCGCCGCTGCGCGGGCCGCCGCCGACCAGGCGCTCCCAGTCCCGTCCCTGCGCCGTCGCTCTCCCCCCCCGGCCCCACGGACCACCACGCCGCCAGCACCGAGCGCGGACCCGCGTTCCCCGGCGACCGGCCAGCACGGGGGCGCTGCCGGCGCGCTGGCGCCGCCCCGCCTCGGGCACGCCGCCGATCCGCCCGAAGCGCTCACGCCAAACGGCGGCCCCGTGACGCGGCCCACCGCGCACGGGCCGGACCCGCCGCGGGGTCTCCGCGGGCGTTACGCCCACCGGGCGCCGAGTCCTGCGTGCGCGGCCGCGCCCCCGGGGTTCGTAGCAGCCAACCGATTTGACGAGGATTGTTGTCAGGAGAATCCTGTAGGGCTCTACTGGGGGAACGGAACGTTTGCTCGGGGTGGTGCGAGGGGCACGGCCACGGGAGCCGCTGCAGAGGGCATGTCGCGCCGCGAGCCGGCGGCGAAGCGTGAACGGTACGCGGTCATCCTGCTGGCGGAGTAGGCCACGGGCCGAGCAGCCGTTGCCGCGGCGCCGGATCTGGGGGTGCCCGGGGCGTGGGTGACCTGCGAGGTGCAGCGGGCACTGGTCTTGCGCTACGTGGCGGGCGACAGCCAGGACCTGCCGCAAGCCGCCAAGGTCCAGGCGACGTTGGCCGCGCGGGCGAAGACACAGGGATGGGGGCCCGTTCGGCTGGCGGTTCTCGCGTCGCTGGATCCGGCTGAGATCCTGCGGCTCTTGCGGGCGTGGGATGCACGGCGCGGGGCCGTGGGCGAGGCCGTCACCCTGTGGTACCCGCTGGCCGTGCCGGATATGGCGAGCGATGCCTCCGCGGAAACGCCCGTGTCGCTGGCGGAGCGGCTGGAGCACCTGAGCGGCGTGTTGCTGCCTTGGTACAATGGCCGGCTTATGACGTTGCAGCGCGAGGACGTGCTGGCCGAGGCGCCGAGTTGGGCGAAGCCGGTATGGAAGCACGGGGGTCTGGGGGAGGCGCCGACCACTGCGCCGTCGCGGGTCGGGCGGTGCGCCCTGGAGACGATCGGGCGGGTGGTGGCCTCGCAGGCGGCGCGGCGGGAGGCGTTTGTCGCGTTGCGCGCCGTTTGGGGTCTGGATGACGCGAGCGCAGCGAATCTGGGGCCCGAGGCGCCTGGATGGAGGCAAGCCGAGGGCCCGGAGGCCGAGCGCCTGCTGGCGGCGGGCCAACCTTATCCGGTGGTCGTGCAAGCACGGGAGGCGTGGGCGGGCACCGCCCCTGCCTCGGGCCTGCTACTGGGTGTGGCGGAACAGATGGCGGCAGACCACCGGCGGCGCACGACCGCACGCTGGGAGGACGGTACCTGGGCCGAATGGGCCGCCCTCTACGGGCAGCCCGCGCCAGGGCCGTGGGCCGAGGCGTACACCGACCTGCAGGGTGCACCCACGATGGGCCGACTGCTGTTGCCGTACGCGGCGGACGACGGCGCGCGGGCGGGGTAAGCCGCGCGCTACGCGCCGACCGCGGACGGGCAGGCCGTAGCGTGCGCTCTCTTCCTGCCCACGCGCCGGGACCCGGGGCGGGAGGACTGGTCTTGGTGCTCGTTCCGCCTCGCCCTGCCTGCGATTGTGCGGGCGGAATCGGCACGTGGCGGACGACTACAGGCCCCGGATCTGCGGCAGACGCGGGCCGGGCAGTCGGAGCCGCTCTGGTTCCGGGCTGCCTCCGCCGCCATAACCGGCGGTTGCCGGCGTCGGCAACCGCCTCGGCCCAAGGGGTGTCCACCAACGACCGGTGGGAGCCTCGAGCCCGAACAGACACGCACGCGAGCCACCACGGTGAGAAGTGACCAGCCCGTGAGGGCGCGCACCACACGGCGTGCCTGCCGGCACAGTCGAACACGCCCGCCTGATCCAAGTCCCCCCTGGATGCCGGGCGCTTGCGGCCCTGCCCCGCGGTGCGCCTTCCCAGCGCGGGTACGGACAGCCGGCTGGGGGGGCTGGCGCCCGACCGCTGGGTGTCAGCAATCGCCGTCGAGTCCGTCGGCGATTTCGCCGTCCTCCAGGACGCACCCGGGGTCCGACCCCCAGAAGTCACCCGTGGCGGCGGCCCGTGCCCGGAGGTTGCCGTTGCAGAGATCGAACCAGGCACAGTCCGCGCACCGCCCACCAATGCGCGGGCGCCGGGGGGCGCGCAGTTCGTCGAGCAACGGCGCGGCCCGCTCCCCCTGCCAGATGGCGGGGAGCGGCGCCTCGCGGACGTTGCCCAGGCGCACATCCCAGGAGAACTGGTCCGGGTGCACGTCCCCGCGCGGCCCCACGCAGACCATGGCGACGCCGGAACGGTTGCCGCCGTTGTGGCCCAGGAGCACCCGCGCCCCCGCCGCCCGCTCCGGCAGGTGCGCCCGCATCCAGAGGTAGGTGAAGGGCCCGTCGGAGTGGTTCCCCACGGTCAGGACCTCGACGCCGGTGCCGCGGCGTACGTGCTCCAGCGCCTGGTTCAGCAGGTATTCCAAGGAGTCCCGCACCTCCGCGCGGCCGGGGGCGAGATCGCCCAGCCCCGTGCCCCGCCCCGCGGGCACAAGATGGTAGAAGCAGACGCGGGAGATGCCCTCCTCCTCGGCGAGCCCGAGCACGTACGGCACGTGGCGCAGGCTCTCGCGGTGCAGGGTGAAGCGCAGGCCGACGCGGACCCCGGCCGCCCGCAGGCGGCGGATACCCGCCAGCGTGGCGGCGTGCGCGCCGCGACGGCCGCGCCAGCGATCGTGTACCTCTGGCGGTCCGTCCACGCTGACGCCCACATAGGTGATACCGGCCGCCGCGAGGGCGCCCGCTGTCGCGGCGTCGACCAGGGTGCCGTTGGTGGAGAGCGTGCAGCGCAGGCCGAGGGCGGAGGCGGCCGCGATCAGTTCAATGGCGTCGGGCCGGACCAGGGGCTCGCCTCCCGAGAGGAGCAGGGCCGGCACGCGCATGGCCGCGAGGTCGGAGAGGAGGCCCCGGGCCTCTTCCGTGTCGAGTTCACCGGGCGCCGGCCCGCGCACAGCCGCGGCGTAACAGTGTTGGCACTCCAGGTTGCAGCGCCGGGTCCAGTTCCAGACCACGACCGGCCCGCGGCCGGGCAGGGCCCCCGAACGGGTCGCCCGGGCGCCCGCGGCGTAGCGCAGGTCAGGGTCCGCGGGCGGCGGCGCGCCCAAGAGGCGGGTCAGGCTCAGCACGACGGTCCCTCCCCTTGGCTTCCCGAGACGAAGGCGCAGAGCGGGTCGTCGCCCAGGGGGTCGCCGGAGACGGCATAGGCCCGGCTGCGCGAGCCGCCGCAGACCCGGCGGTACGTGCAGTGCCCGCAACGGGGCCCGCGCAGCGCGTCAGGGTCGCGCAGCGACCGGAACAGCGGGTGGTTGCGGTACACCTCCAGGAGATCGTCCCGGCGGACGTTGCCGGCGGGCAAGGGCAGGAAGCCGCTGGGGAAGATGTCGCCAGCGGCGGAAACGAACACGAAGCCGCGGCCGTCGGCCACGGTGGCGGAACGGCCGGCCGCAGCGGGGTCCGAGACCAGGAAGCGACGGACCTGGGGGGCCTCGGTGGTCTTGATGGCGAAGGGCGCCTCGCGGCTGAGCATATGCAACCACAGGAGGACGGCCTCGGCCACCTCCGGGGCCACCGACTCCTCCTGGCGCGCGCGGCCGGTCGGCACGAGAAAGAAGACGCTCCAGCGCACCGGGTCCAGGGTCTGCACCAACTGGTAGACCTCGGTCAGCCGCTCGACGTTGTGGCGGGTGACCGTGGTGGCCACCGTCAGCGGGAGGCCGGCCGCCCGGACCCAGTGGCAGGCCTGCAGCGTGCGGCTGAAGGTCCCTGCCTGGCCGCGGAAGCGGTCGTGGCTCTCCGCGTCCGGCCCGTCCAGGCTGATCTGCACCCCCCGGCAGCCGAGGCCGGCCAAGCGCTCGATGGCCGCCTGCTCCAGCAGTGGTGTCGCGCTGGGAGCCAGCGAGACGCCGAGGTGGAGGTCCCGGGCAAACCCGAAGAGGTCGAACAGGTCCGGCCGCTCCAGCGGATCGCCGCCCGTGATCACGAAGATACCGGGTCGGATGGCCGCCACCTGGGTCAGCAACGCGCGGGCCTGCGCCGCATCGAGTTCCTCCGGACCAGGCCGGTGCTGGGCGCTGGCCCGGCAGTGGCGGCAGGCCAGGGCGCAGGCCCGGGTCGCCTCCCAGATGACCACCAGCGGGCGGTCGTCCACGTTCCAGTCGGTGAAGCCGAACGTGCTCTGCCGCCGGGCGGGCGTGGCGGGCGTGGGCGTTCCCTCCTCGTCGGCATGCGGGGGCGGACGGGCCCGGCCTGGGCGCCGCGCCCCTCGGCAGGCCCCGTCACGTTCTCCCGCTGCGCGCGTGACGCCTGGCGCCGGCCCGCCGCATGGCTCCCAGGGGCCATGCGCTGGGGCCGCCGCGCGGGCGCCCACGCAAACTCTGGGACCGGACGCACGCCCTTGTCGCGACTCTGTTAGGGGGGCTGTGCCGTAGCGTGCGTCCGGTCGCAGTTGCAGTAGACCGCGCCGGCTGGCGGGGCGATAGGCCCGAAGAGCACCTTCGGGGAGTCCGCACGGCCCACGCGAACGGGCCGAACGGACGCGGTCTCGCTGGCGGGTGGCCGCGTCCGCCCCGCGCCGTCCCTTCCCGTGGGGTAACTGCTCAGGTCCCCTGCCGGAGCGGGCACAAGAAAACGTTCGCTGGACAACTGGCGGGGCCCATGGTAGCGTCGTCCTACCCGGGTGCCTCCGGGTGGGAAGCCCGCCACATGCCCGCGGCGCCGCCGAGCAGAGAAGAGATCATCGCCCTGTGCGCCGCGGCGCCGGAGCAGGTAGCTGACTTGGTCTTGGCGCTGTATGCCCGGGTGCAGGCGT
>JAJZZC010000313.1 GCA_021797775.1 Bacillota bacterium | reverse complement strand
GGTTTGTATCCTCCATGGGATCCGGCGGCTTCGGGCGCCCGCCAGCGCTGGCGGCCCTGCGCGGAGGCCCCGTGTCTGGGGTGCGCCCGCAGGGCAGGCGCACCCCTTGCCCGCGTGCCCTGGCCGGGCCCCGTCGCCATGACGAGGCACGACACGATGGAGCAAGCCGCCGGCCCTGCGGTTGCCGTCGCACCGGCTCCGCGAGAGGCGAAGCGGGGACCGAAACCCCGGGACCCTCTCGCGAGCGGTCCCTCACCCAGCGAAGGCATGACTGCCACGGCCATCCATGATCGGCCGCCATTCGTCTAGACGGTGCAGGGATCGCCCGCCTCCCCAGCGGAGCCGCTCCGGTGTTCGCCTCCCGCAGCCATCCCGAGAGTGGGGCGGGGGCGGGGCCCGGGGGCCTGCGCCCGGTCACCAGAGCCGGCCGAGTGGGGATTTGCGGGCCATCCGACCGGCGACCGGCCGGGCATGGACAGGTTGCATCGGATGGAAGAGGCAGCGGGTCTGCTGGGGATCCATCCGCAGACCCTGCGGGCGTGGGACGTGCAGGGCAAGATTCGGGTGGTGCGGACGACCGGAGGCAAGCGGCGCGTGCCGGAGAGCGAGATCCGGCGCCTGCAGGGAGAAGGGGGCACGGCGGCGGATCACCCCTGTACTCGGGTGGTCGACGCGCGGGTGTCTGCGCACGAGCAGAAGGCCCGCAGGGATCTGGTGCGGCAGGCAGCCCACTCCCCTGAAAAAGGCCGTGGGTGTCACTACCAGTAGTGGTCATGTGCGCCAAGGACTACCAGGTGCCATCGCCGCCACCCGCCCGCGTTTTCATGCCGCGTGGCGCCGGGCCCCGCCGGCATGGGGGACTCCCGTGGAGATCACGGATGTGGCTACCGCCGCGTCCGGCATGCCCGCGTCCGCGTCGGAGCGGACTACGCCGCCCCCACGCCCACCTCCACGGCACGGCACCGGTTCAGTGCGCCAACCGCTCACCACATCCCTGGCAGAACCGCCAGGCACGGTCGCGGACGACATGGCCGCACCAGGGGCAGAAACCGGCCGTAGCGCCCGACCCCGCGCTGGCCCGCACCCTCCGCCGCGGGGTCGAGCCCGCTGTGCGGCTGCCATCGTCCAGATGGATACGCATACCCATGCGACCAGCCGATTGGGTGGTGATATGCCCGGCCTCCACCAACTGCTTGACGTGGTAGGCGACGGTCGCCGCGCTGGTGCCGGCCATCTCCGCGAGACGGTGTGCAGTCACGGTGACCTCGCCGTGGGCAGCCTGCACCACGGCGCGGATGATGTCGTGGATGCGCTGTCGCGTCGACGCGCCGTCGTCATCGGCAGGAGATGGCTCGCCAGCCTCGGCCCGAGTGTCCACGCTGGGAGCGTCCACGGGGGCAGGTTCGGGGGCATCGGGTTCCGCCCGGGGCGCGCCGGCAGGCGGGTCGGGTGCGGCCACCATCCCGGGAAGCGCCAGGGTGGTTCCGTGAATACCTGCCGAGAGTTTCACAATCTCGCCCTTAGCCACGAGGTCCGCAATGTGGCTACGGAAGGCCGCGACGGGAACCCCAAGGGAGGCAGCGACCTTCGCGCCCACCACGGTGATGGGGCCTCCGGCCTCCTGCAGACGTCCAACCAGGTCCGTCAGGATGCGGGCCGCACCGTCCTCCGGCACCTCGGTTTCGGGTACCTCCGGTTCCTCTTGAGCCACGCTGAAGCAGCCCCCTCCAACCGATATGCCGTCAGCGTATAGCAAGCAAGAAGGCGAAACAAGCAACGGCGTTGGGCGTCTACAGGGGCCCGTTCTGCCTCACCACGCCAGACGCCGCGGTTCGTGCCACCCCTGTGGCGCAACCGCGCGCCACGCGGCAGGGAGTCGCGGCGCACCCTCTGGGGCAAGCCCCCGTGCCACTCGCGCATCGCAAGCAACCAGCCCCACAGCGGACCAGCGCCTTGCGGCCACGGGGAGAAGGGATGAGGCCGCACCGGCGTCGACCGTTGGCCTGACGTCGACACCCACACTCTCCGATGAGCCGTCGCCCACCGCCGCGCCTCGTGCGCAGCGTGCATGTGTGTGGGTTTCCTCCTCCCACGGCTGCGAAACGGCCCGCGGGCCTTTCGAACACTGTTGTGGCTGCAACCCCGCCGCTTCCACGGCAGGTTGCTCAGCCGCCGCAAGACCACCGCCCCCGCGGTCGCGCGCCGCCACACCAGAGCCCCGGGTGCTGGAGGCCTGGATCGATGCTCTGCCCGAGGCCCACGTGGTCGTCCCCAAGGATCGGCGCGTCTGCGGGGGGATCAGCATGAGGCCTCGCCGCGCTTGCGGTTCTGCCAACGCCGCCCGTCCCGCCGGCAGGCCCGCGGGGTGCTCCCGTAGCCAGCCAAGGGGCGCACGGGGGTTCCGTAAAAGACCGGGCAGTCCTCGTACGAACAGGCCGACTCGTTCGCTCGACAACAGCCTGGCTGCGGCTTTGGTCGGCCGCGACCGTCGCCCGAACCGTTCTTGTCCAGAGTGGCGTCCAACGCGTTGACCCGCTGCGTCGCGAAATGCCTGGCGGAAACCACGTCCTGGCGACGGGCAAATGCGGCCACCGCCCACGCGAAGGCGTCGCCACACCGGTTGGCGTGGAGGAGGGTCGCCGTTGCGCTACATCACGCTTGCCCGGTCCCGCGACTTGCCAACCACCACCGTGCCGGGATCTGATACAGGCGGACCGCGAGGGAGTTCGGGTTGACCGGCTCTTCCCACACCCCAATCGGCGTGCAGGACGCCGCGGGAGGCAGGACGGCAAAGGAGAAGACCGACTGTCTGTAAGGGGACAACAGCAGGGTAGTGAGCGCTGTTCCCACGTCGCCACTTGGCAGGCTCCCGACTGCTGGAAGCTGGATCACTTGTCCCCGCAGCGGCCCGCTTCGCAGCAAAACAGCAACTCTGAGCGCGCATGCACCCGCAGTCACCCAGAGGTGGATCGATCGCGTCCGGGAAGGGGGGAAGACAATCCGCACATTGTACGTTACTCCGTAATTACCTTCGTCGAAGTTGCGCGCGCCGGTGACCGAGTCCTGGGCCGCCATCGTGGGATCGTCGCGATCATGGCCGGCTATGCGCATACCATTGCGCTTCCCGGAGGGGGTGATGATCAGGTTGCGCGTGTCATGAGGAAACAGGGCACCGACTCCCGAGCCACCGGGATATGCGGACGGTAGGTTGCTCGCCCCGAGGGTCACAAGGTTTGCCGTAGCGATGTCCATAGCATCCAGGGGACCACTCACTTTCAGATCATAGATGGAAAACGCCAACTCCCCGAACGTTGCGCGTGCTGTGGCGCGATTACGCAGGATGTGAATGTGCCCTGGGGCGATCTCAAAGGTGTCTGGTGCTGAACCGGAAAGAAACGCCTTCTGCACGGACGCGGCCAGCGGTAGGTACCGCAGGCCGGGCGGAGCCGCGGCGTGATTGGTGACGGTCACGGCAACCGGCTGCGTTCCCGTGTTGCGGAGAACCCAAGCAAAATACAGGGGCCTCCTCGAACGCGTCACCTCGTACCCAAACAGTCGTATCTCGCCAGATACTTCGGCCCGGGCGAGCAGCCCTGGCCCAGGAACGTGCTCTTGGTCCACAAACAGTAGCGGCGGACCGCTGTCCCTATACGTGTGTGGGGCTGGGCGCTGGCCGCTGTTCGCTGAAAGAGATCTGAGTGGGTAGACGGATCCCATGGTATGTTCGGGGTTGGACGGAACGAGAAAGGCCAGAGCTACCGCACAGCCCACGATGAGCGCGATGGCAACCGCCCTGGTTATGCTGCGCATGACACTCCCTCCAATGCGCAGTGCGTGCCAAGTGCGGACGAGCAGTCCGTCACGGTGGCGGCAGGGCATAGACCGTGCCGCGGCCGGACCCCTGCTGACGCACCGCGCCGGCTGCGAGGAGGGCGTGGATCACCGGCAGCCAGTCCGCCTCGGTGACGGCCATCCGGCTCAGGAGTTCGTGCTTGCCCAGGGGCCGGCCTGCAGGCACGCGAGCACGCGCGGCATGGCGTCGGCCCGCCCCGCGCCGACGGCCACCCCGGGTTCCCCGGCCCTGGTCGTCGCCGCGGCCTCCCGCCGCCCGGCGCCTACCTCGTACGGAGGCTCGTCCTCCACCGTTGCGCCGAGGTGTCCCCGGGCCGGCCCCGCCCCGTAGGCGATGTGCTCCGGGCGCACCGGCTCCCGCCGGGCGCGCAGGTGCGCCCGCTCGTCCGCGAACGCGTCCACCTCCACGGCGGGGAGGGTGGCGGCGGGAAAGGACGCGACCCCCTCCACCGACCAGCCCGCAGCGAGCGCCTGCAGGGAAGAGGCAACCGGCGCATGGTGCAGCGCCTGCGCCACGACCGGCGCCTGCGCTTCCTCGCCGGCTTGCCGCCATACGGGCCGACCCCGTCGCGTAGCGCCCTGGTCGACTCCCGCCGCTACCTGTTGGAGGCCGACGCCCACCGCCTGGCCATGGAGCAGCAGGCAGCGTTCATCCTGAATCCCGCAGTGTCAGGCGGGCGCCGCTGCACAGAAGGACCTCGCGGCGCGAGCAGGTGAGGTCGTGGCGTGGGGTCGGCCCCTGGGCGCCGAGGTGGCCGGTCGCCCGATTGCGAAAGTCAGGTTCATTGCCACCACGCCCGTGTTCCGGGACGGGCCGCTAGAGGCGATCATCGACGCCACGCCGCAGAGCACCGCGGCCCCCCAGCCGACAGTGATCTGCCTGCTCCAGCACGCCTGCCGGCGGGTCCTGCTCGCTTGGCGGAAGGTTGAACCGCAGGCGGCGGTTGCCGCAGCCGGCCGTCTGGGCCTGGATGTCCTGCTCGGCAAGCGGTTCAACGGCACAGAGTCGCAGCGTGCGCACCCGGCAGGGACGTCGTCTGTGGGGCCGCTGGGTACGGAAGTGCAAACCCTTCCCCCCGCGCCGACGGGCGTGTTGGCCGCCGGCGGCGAATCTGCGGCGCCGCGTGCTGGAGGAGCGCGGCAAGGACGGCCTGGCGACGCCCCCAGACCGTGTGACCAATGCCCTGGACGCCGATGCACGCTTCGGCTGCAAGGGCGAGGGCAGTCACCGTGTCCCCTGGCAAGGATACAAGGTCACCCTCGTGACCCAG
>JAJZZC010000312.1 GCA_021797775.1 Bacillota bacterium | reverse complement strand
CCAAGGCCCATCCGGGCGTCTCGCTCGCCTCGCGCACGCCATCTGTGCACAATCTGACATCCATTCCCATGCCCCTGGCCCCCTTGCCCTCCTTCCTTACCCCACCGAAATGAGTCGAAGTCTGAATCTGCCAGGAGAGCGTCGAGGGGGCTATCGGCGACGGGTGCGGTCTGCGTCGGCGCGATCCCGATGCTCCGCAAATAGTTCAGCGGCACCGCCATGCACGCATCGGTGACCCAGGTCACGCGGCCCTTGGCACGTCGTGCGGTAATGAACCGTGCTGCGTGCTCTTCGGTCAACTCGCTGGGCCCAAGCCCCTCGGCCTCAAGCCAGCGGCTGATCTCCCCAAACTGGGAGAGCCGCGTCTTCACCGCTACAGGGCCAAAACCGAGGCTCGCCAAATGCGTTCGAAACTCGGGCACATAGGGCGCCAACGGACCCCTCATCCGGCGACGGACAGGTTCTTTCATCTTCGGCCTCCTCTCGGGATTCAATGATCCGTCAGAGGAGGCCGCGCTGGGCTGGCCAAATTATGCCGCGTTCTCAACCACGTTATGGCCCGCCGCCGTAAGCGAAGCGCAGATCACCGCACCCCTATTCGGCATAATCGTGAGGGCGGCATAATCGTCGTAGGTAACGTCACGGATGTGGTGGACCGCCTCGATGGTCCAGTGACCGCGCAGGAAGGCCAGGATCTCGGGTTCGCCGGCCCGGTCGAGCGCCAAGCTGGTGACGCCGAAGACGACTTCGTGGGTCTCCTTGCCCTTGCGCTCGATGTGGCGTTCCACCCGAAAGGCTTGGGCGGCATAGGGAAAGCGCAGACCCTTGACTCGCTGCGACAGTTGGATGCTTCGCGTCTCGATCCGGCCATGGCCCTTCTCAGGCTTAGTGGTGTACCGGGGGAAAAAGCGCCCAGTCCTGGGCGCCAAGGAGCCGGTGCATCGTCTTTTGGTTATCCTTGATGGTGAAGATGTAATCTGCGCCTTTGTCCTCGACCACGAAGCGAGCGGTTTCCGTCTGCGTATGCAGCGCATCTGCGGTGACCACTGTGGCGCGCAAGTCCAGTGGCGCCAGCAAGCGCGGCGCCTCAGGAATCTCGTTGGTCTTCTCGCCCACCGCCAGCTGCGCCAACGTGATCTTGGTCCCATGCGTGACGGCCGCCAGCAGATGCTGTGGCTTGCGATCGTCCCGCCCCGAGCCCCGCAGCGTCTTGCCGTCCAACGCTACCGCCGTACGTAACCCGAGCCGGGCCTGGAACGCGCCCAATTCGCGCTCGAACGCCTGTACGTCCATCCGTGTCATCGTTCTCCGGATCGTCGGCTCGCTGGGCGCTCGCAACTTCCCCGTGCTTTCTTGAGGTCGTACCCCCAAGCGTTTCAGTGCCTCCGGTGGCAGGGCCTGGGCGAAGTCCGCCACCTGGCGGTACCCGCGCATCCCGGCCAGTACCGCACACGCCGCCACCGCCAGGATGAAGGCCAGGCTGTGCCGTTTGCCGTGCGGGTCTCGATGGTCCGGCACTCGGGCCAGGGCGGCCAGCAACCCGTCCTTTCCTCCGATGGGAATCCGATTCAGGTCAACGGGGCTGCTTTGATCCGCCAACTGCGGGGCGTCAAACGGCTCCCGCAGCCACGTCTCCGCACCCCGAAACAGTGGTCGCAGCAAGACCCGCTTCGGCTCCCCATGTTCCGCGTATCCCGTGCTGTGCCTGCCGTACCCCTCCGTCTGGCCGACGTCCACCCATCCTGACGCCCGGTAGCACGTACCCGGAAATCGCGCACCGTCCACAAATGTCTCTGCCAAAACTACCGGGTGTCCGTGCACCGCCTGCCAATCCGCGCTCAGCCGTCGCACGCACTGTGCCAACACGCGCGATGCCAGATTCGGCGCCGCTTCCGCCTCAGTCAACAGCAGAAACCGCGCGTTGTTTGCCACATACTTCAACCGCCGCTGCTTTTGCTGTGGGCTCCAGCCAATCCACGCCTCCCGCACCGTCACCTTCAGCGCTGCCGCACTCCAGCCCAACAGCGCCACCCAATGCCCGTTTACTTCCGCCACGTAGTACATCGTCTCGCCGACCAGATGCCGCAGCCCCAGGTAATGCCGCTCCCGAATCAGTGCCTTCCAGTGCTCCATCTCTTCCCGCATCACCAGTCGCACGCGGACTCCCGCCATCACCTCGTACAGATCCAGCTGCTGACCGTCCACCACTACTTGGCGTTCCATGCCCTTGTCATAGCACATACGCGCCGAAACCGCCAGCCCGCCCCCGATCCCTTGCCATTCCCCCATCTCGCCTTGGAATGACGTAGCCCTGTGATTGCAGGAGGGAAAGGAGGATGAATCGTACATGTTTACTGAACGGCGTAGCAGGGCTGCGTAAGGCTGCGGAACAAGGCGCACGGGGTGGGTCAGGCATCCAGGGTTGGCGCTGGGGGCGGAAAATCGAACTGGCCAGTGGGAAATTGGCGCGCTGATGTGGGTACATGGCACGCGATCGACTCTCGGAAGCGGCACGCATCGAGATCGCCCACCTCTCCGCCGACTTGCAGGAGGAGCGGAAGGGGCGGCGTGCCGCCGAACGCAAATGCCGGTCACTGCAACGCCGCGTGGAGGGGTTGCAGATCCTGCTGGCCAATACCCAGGCCGAATTGGTCAAGGCGAAGCAGACGATCCGCGAGTACGCGCGTCAGCTCTTCGGCCGCCACAGCGAGCGCGGGCCCGTGCCAGGCGGTTCTCCGAGCGAAGGGGTGGACACTGCGGCAGCCGAGGCGTCGGGGGCGAGTCCGCCCGAAGAGCCGTCGGCGCAGGCGTGCCGCCCCAAGCAGAAGAAGCGTGGCCGCCGGCCGGGCCACCCGGGGAGCGGCCGCCGGACCGTTGAAGACCTGCCCTGCACCACGGAAGTATGCACGCTGCCCGAGGAGCAGCGGTGCTGCCCGCACTGCGGGACGCCGTACAAGCCGATGGTGGGGGCCTACGCCGTCTCGCTGGTGTTGGATTGGGCGGTGGCCGTGTTCTACCGGCGTTTTCTGCAGCAGAAGTACAAGCCGGCTTGTTCGTGTCCAGGAATCAAGCGCGTCCTGGTAGCCCCGGCTCCGGGCAAGGTCGTGGCACGGGGCTTGCTCTCGCTTCAGTTCATCGCCCGCCTCTGTGTGGAGAAGTTCGCTCTGGGCCACCCGCTGCACCGCATCCTGCATGCGGTGCAGATGAATATCCCGGCCCAGGCGGTCAGCCGTGGCGGCGTCACTGGGTTGTTCAAGCGTCTGGGGCCGCTGCTGCAACCCCTATACGACGCCATTGCTGACGAGGTGCGGCACTGCGCGCTGGTCGGCGGCGACGAGACCACCGCCACCGTGCACTGCGCGGACGACGACCCCGAGCGTCAGTCCGACCACCGTCCGGGCTGGTGGAACTGGTGCTTCAGTTGCGCCACGGCGGTCGTCTTCCTGGTGCGGCAAGGTCGCGGGGAGGAGGTGCCCTTCGACTTCTTCGGCTGGGACAAGAAGAAGGGCCCGCCGCGGCACCCGCTGCTGATCCTGCTCACCGATGGCTACATCGTCTACAAGTGCCTGGCCGGCTGGGTGGTCAACGCCTTTTGCTGGGCTCATGCACGCCGCCGCCTGCTCAAGGCGGCCCGGGACGAAGGCACGGCCGCCGCCGCGCGTTGGGCCGAGAACTGGCGCCTGCGCATCCACACCCTGTACAAGTTCGCCGCCGCGCGCCGCGCCGCCGCCCCCGCGGCCTGGGCGGCCGCCGATCAGGCCCTGCGCCAGCACGTGGCCCAGATGAAAGCCACCGCCGAGCGGCAGTTGCAGGATAGCGCGCTGCCGCCAGAGCGGCGGGGCGCCCTGAATAGCCTGCTGGGCCACTGGGCCGGCCTGACCCTGTTCCTCGATCACCCTGAGGTGCCCCTGGACAACAATGAAAGAGAGCGTATTCTGCGCGGGCCCGTCGTCGGGCGCAAGAACTTCCGCTTCTTCGGCAGCATCTGGTCGGCGCATCTGGCCGAGATGCTCTGGTCCATCCTCGCCAGCGCCGAACGCAACGGCCTGAACCCGCTGACCTACCTGATCGCTTACCTGCAGGCCTGCGCCGACAACGGCGGCCGGCCCCCAGAGGGTGCGACCCTGCAGCGCTTCCTGCCCTGGGCCGCCTCCGCGGAGGACCGGGCCACTTGGTCCGCTCCACCGCCCTCGGTCCTGCCCCTCGCCTTCGCGCCGCGCACCCCAGCCCCGCCCCGTCGCCACGCCTGCCGCCGCCAGGCTACCGCCCCGGCTCCCGCGGCGGTGGACAGCCCTTGACTGCGCGCCGCTACTCCGGCCGATCCTTCTCTGCGGACGAACTGGCCCTGGTCGCCGCGCTCGCCGCAGACCACCACCAATACCCAACCCGGGCCGCCATCGCCCGCGCGGTGTCCGCGCACCTGCATTGGTTCCAGCCCGACGGCCGGCTCAAGGCGATGAGTTGCTACTGCGCGTTGCGCGCGATGGAGCGCGACGGCCTGCTCACCCTGCCCCCACCCGCGCACCCTGCGCCCCCACCTCCAGGCCCCGTGCTCTTCACCTCCGCTTCCGCGCGCCAGCCCCGCATCACCGGCTCCCGCCGCGACCTGGGACTCATCACCCTCCGCCCGGTGATCGCACGCGACGAGGTCGCCCTCTGGCGCGAACTCGTCGCGCGCTGGCACTATCTCGGCTTCCGCCGCCACGGCGGCGCCCAGCTTCGCTACCTGGCCTGGGACGCCTCCGGCCGCCTGCTCGCCGCCATGGAGTTCTCCGCCGCCGCCTGGCGCGTCGCGCCCCGTGATCGCTTCCTCCGCTGGACCGACGAGCAGCGCATCGCCCGTCTCCACCTGCTCGTCGACCAGTCCACCTTCCTCATCTGTCCCTGGGTCAAGGTCCGCTTTCTGGCCTCCAGTCTCCTCGCCCTCGCCGCCCGCCGCCTCCCCGCCGACTGGCTCGCTCGGTACGACTCGGCTGCATACTGCACCCCCTGATGACGATTGTCGAATCACATCGCGGTGGGGCGAATGGCCCGAGGCCGGAGCATGCGTTCCAGCCCATGCCGGTCGCCCCTCCCGAGAGAGCCCGTAAGCCGTATGGCGGGGGTCAGGGCCCAGACAGCGAGGGCCCGCGAAACGGG
>JAJZZC010000052.1 GCA_021797775.1 Bacillota bacterium | reverse complement strand
CTCCACCGATCCGGCCGAAGGCGTGACGGCCGCGGCGGGCGCCGTTCGGGCCCGGCGGTCCGGCAGCCCGAAGCCACCCCTGACCCCCGGTCGGCCGGCTGGCCGGGCAGGTGCGGGGGGCGGGGGGGCGGCGGCGGCGACGCCCCGCCCCCGCGGGGCGGCAGCCGTCCGCCCCGCCGCCCACCCATGCCCACCGTCCCTTGCCGCCGAAGGCGGCCACCGCACCCACACCGTTGACCAAGTCCCCCACCCGCCGGAGGCGTCGCCCGTGCCGCCGCGCGGCAGGATGTCTGCACGGTGGACTTCTGCCCCGGCCCTGGAGTTCCCTTGGATTCTTCTTAGGCGTGCCTTCCCGCGGTCTGGGTGGTGGGGCCGGCTGGTGTTCCTCCCGTGGGGGCTGGCCGCGGCGCTCCGTGACCGGGGTGCACCGGCGCGGCGCCGCTCTGGCGGGTAGCGCTGCCCCTTGCGCCAACCCGCCCCCCGGAGGGGCGCAGGCCGGGTGGTCCTGCGGTGGGGCGTTGGGCCATAGGGCGTGCGTGCCGCGGTGCCACCCGGCGGATTGCGGGTACGCGCACTGCACCGCGGCTTGCGCCATCCCGCGCGGCGCAGAGAGCCTGTCCGTGGCGGCGGCGAGGGCCCCAGTGCACTGCGCCGAGCCCGTGGGCGAGGCCGAGGACGCCAGGGGCGATCCGGCCGGCGCGGCGCGAGCCCTCCGCTGGGTGTCCTGCGAGGAAGCTGGTGGGTTGCGGGACGCGCCAGCGCTGGAGGTGGCGCGTCTTGGGTCGGTGGCGCCGTACGCGGATCCGCACGCGGCTGGCTGACGGCCCAGGGGCTGCCCGCGGCGGCGGCGCACCGCGGAACACCGCAGGGGCGCCCTATGGTCATCCTCCGTCTTACGCCGTCGGCCCCGGGCGTCTGCATCCGCGGACCGGGAACCGGGCCGGAGAACCGGCTGCCTCGACGGGGGGGGCGGCGGCGTGGGGTCAAGACCTGGACACGTCGCCCCGGTGGGATGGCGAGATGGGACCGTGCCGGAGGCCGCCCTCTCTCTGCGCCTGCGCCGGGGCGCCGGTGGGGAGAGGGGCAGCGCCCTTCCCCGTCGAACGCGAAACCGCTGGGGTGCGGCGGCGTGTCGCTCGCCCGCTGGCACGTCCCGCGAACGCGGACCCGGCCGCCGTGCCCCGTGGCGGTGCCGGCGGCGTGGGTGCTGGCGGGCGACTCGACGGGAGGCATCGTTCTGGTGAGCGCGGTCCTGGGGGATGCCGCTGCGACGGCCCCGCGCGCGGCGGGTCGGTTGCGGGCCTTGGCCGAACAGCGTGCCCGTGGTGGGCGGGCGCTGGTGCCCTACGTGATGCTGGGCGACCCGGACCTGGAGACGTCCCTGGCGGTGGCCCAGGCGATGGCGGCGGCGGGCGCGGATGCCATCGAACTCGGCCTGCCCTTCTCCGATCCCCTCGCCGACGGTCCCGTGATCCAGGCGGCGGGCCAGCGGGCGCTGGCGGGCGGCTTCCGCGTGGCCGACACCGCCGCCGTGCTGCGGCGCCTGCGCCCGGGAATCGCCTGCCCGCTCTGCCTCATGACCTATGTCAACCCCATCTGGCAGCGGGGGTATGGTGCCTTCGCCCACGAGGTGGCCGCGATGGGTGCCGACGGCCTGATCGTCCCTGACCTGCCGTTGGAGGAGAGCGAGGGGCTGGGCGCAGCCTGCCGCGGTGTGGGGATGGACCTGGTGCTGTTCGTCGCCCCCACGTCGACGGAGGAGCGGATGGCCGCCGTCGGCCGCGCCGCGAGCGGGTTCGTTTATTGCGTCTCCGTCGCCGGGGTGACCGGGGCGCGGGCGGATACGCTCGCGCGGGTGCCCGAGACCGTCCGCCGGGCGCGGCGCCACACGGACCTGCCGCTGCTGGTAGGCTTCGGCATCAACAGCCCGGAGAAGGCGGCGGCCGCCGCCGCGGTGGCCGACGGGGTCATCGTCGCCTCCTGGATTGTGCAGGCGCTGGCGGACCTCGGGCCGGATGCCAGGCCGGCCGTCCGGGCGGACCTGGCCGGCCGGATGGTGGGCGCGTTGCGTGCGGCGCTGCCGCGGTAAGCACGCGCCCGCAGGGGGTGCCTACCGCTGTAGGAACCGCTGTAGGAACCGTGGCGCCGCATAAGAGACAGGTGGGCACCAGAGCCCCGGCTATGCCGGGGCGGTGGCCCATGACTACCCCTTCGTTGTGGCCGACCGTCGGGTGCGCGTCCGGGCGCCGTCTGCTGAAGTCGAGCCGTCCGGCTCACGGAGGGCGCCGTGAGCCGATCCGTCACTCAGCCCCAGCATCCGCCGACCAAGGCGGGTGGTCACGCGCCTTCGTCCAGGGCGCACGCGCCGCCTCCGGGGAGATGGCCACCCAACCTGGACCGGAAGTGGCATAGGCCCGTACTCCGCGTCGGCGCTCGGGGGCACGCAGGACCAAACGGCCTCGCGGCCCGAGATGCCGGAACCACTGGCGGCCGGGAACGGTCCCCTGCGCTTGGCCTTGTCGCCGCGTACGTGACCAATCGTTCGGTGTCCCATCGCCCGTCGCCTCGCTGGAGGGCCATGGTGCACTGGGTGCACCCGGGGAGGGCCGCCGGCCGTGATCCCCGGCGCGGAACGGGAGGGGATGCCCTTTGGCCACGTGGGATTTCTACACCCACGGGTTCAGCGGCGCCCTGCGGAACGCCCTCTTTGCGTTTCTGCAACCGGTGCGTATCTACCCCGGCACCGTGCCGCAGGGCCTGCTACGGTTCACGCCCAGCCCGTTTCCCCTGCTGCCCGTCCGGCACGTGGTGCCGGCTTACTCCGGCTCCGGTCTCGCCGTGTCGCCCTACACCAAGCACCTCGACCTCGCCGTTTCGGCCCTGACCTGGCTGTACCAGCCCAAGCAGCAGGCGATCATCGCCACCCGGGGATGGCCTCCGGTGGTGAGCAGCCTACTGCACACGGTGTGGCCTGCCGTGGCGCGCCTGAATCTCGCAGTGTCAGGCGGACGCCGCTGGCGCAGAGGGACCCCGCGACGGCAGCGGGTGAGGTCGTGACGGGGGGCCGGCCCCTGGGCACCAAGGCGACCGGCCGCCCCGTTGCGAAAGTCAGGTTGAAGTGATGCCCCGTCTTTCCGTGGCTCCTCGCCTGGAGTGGCGCGGCCAGGGGCCCTGAGTCCCCGTGACGTCGCTCCAGAGGAGCCGCACCCTGTTGACTTCCCGCTGGAACCGGGAGGGGGGCCCGGGGGTGGGAGCCCCGCGGAACCCTCATCGTTACCCACATCTCGACCCCCAAGTGCTGTGGGGGCGTCAAGCCCCTAGATGTTGCGCTCCGCGGCCCCTATAGACGCCAGATGTAGCGGATCCAGGGCTTGTGGGTAACGGCAAGCGCAGAACCCTCCGTCAGCGTCCCATGCGACGTTCGCCGCCAGAGCACCGGATCACCGCGCCAGCGCCTGCTCTCGGGGCCGCGGCGTGAGTTCCCCGCTGGCGACCATGGCCTGCAGCGGGTTGTCCGCGATGGTCAGCGGCAGGTCGACGCGCCCGCGCCGCCGGGACGACTCCCAGCAGGCGAAGATGATCTCGGTGGCGTTCAGCGCGTGGCGCGCGCAGAGTTCCGACTCCCCGCCCGCGCGCAGCGCCGCCAGCACGTCGGCGATGCCGCGCTCGATGTAGCCGGGGCCGTGCAGGTCCTCGCGCCCGCAGTCCACGGCCTCCCAGCCGCCGGCGCCGTAGCGCCGGACGCGCAGGACCGGGAGCCCTTCGCCCTGCGGGCCGAGTTCGATGATGCCCTCCTCGCCCACCAGCCGGTTGTGCGCGCCCACGAGCCCGCCGCCGCGGCCGGTGGCGGCGAGCCCGTGCACCCCGTTGTCGTACTCCCATTGGGCCAGGGCCTGGTTCTCGTTGTGGGCGCCGAAGACCAGGCTCTCGCTGCGGTAGTCGATCTGAGCGATGACCCAGCGCGCGGGCCGCTCACCGGCGAAATAGCCGGAGAGTTCGAAACTGTGCGAACCGTAGTCGTAGAGGTTGCCGGCGGAGAACTCCACGCGCCGCAGCTGGCCGATGACCCCCTGATCCAGCATGGCCTTGGCCTGGCGGAAGGGCCGGCCGAAGCGGCGCTGGTGGTTGAAGCTCAGGCGCACGCCCCGGCGCGCGCACTCCTGGGCCATGAGCCGGGAGGCGCCCCACGTATCGGCCATGGGTTTCTCGCAGTGGATGGCCTTGACCCCGGCGCAGGCCGCCTCGATGACCAACGGGGCGTGCAGGTGGGGCCAGACGCAGACGCTGACCACGTCCAGCACCTCGCTCTGCAGCATGGTGCCCACGTCGGTGTACACGCCAGAGGCTGGCACACCCCACATCGCGGCGAAGGCCTCAGCGTTCTCACGCACGATGTCCGCGCACGCGACGATCTCGCACTCCTCGGGCAGGGCCTTGTACGCCGCGGCGTGCTGGTGCGCCATGCCGTAGCCCTCGGGTCCGGCGCGCACCGGCTTGCGACCGGTGCCGATGAAACCGACACGGTATTTGGCCATGTCCCACCGCTCCTTCTTGGCCCGGCGCGCATGGCGACGGGTACGGGATCCCGGTTCACGGCGGGGGCGGCGGTTCCTGCGGGCGGCCGACGGGCCGTGGGGGCGGCCACGGTCCACGCGGGGCCGTGAGCCAACGACGGTGCGGGCGCGGCCTTCCCGGTGCATCCCCCCGGCAGGGGACGAACACGAGGCACCATCAGGCGGCCGAAATGGTCCCGAGGATCTGGCGCCGGACTCCGGTAGACGCCGAGAAGCCCTCCGAGTTCCGCCACCACCTGGGCGCCGTCGTCGGCCGCACGGATGACATCCACCAAGCGACCAATGGATCGCGACCGTCAGCAGGCCTGCGGCCCCTCCGCTCCGCCGCGGCGTTCTTCATGGGGCAGTGGCCGCCGGTGGTGATGGGCGTCACAGCCTGTCTGCGATCTACTGCGTCATGCTCAGCGCGGGCCCGTTGCCCTCAAGACGCCTCTGTCACCGCGGAGGGATCGTACCGTGTCTCTGCCCCAGTCTGGTCGTTCTTCCGCGGCGCAGGTCTTCGGATGCGCGCCGGGGGAGCGGGCACGTTCGGGCCACGACGAGGCATATTCCCAGCCATGGAAGGGCGCAACGCATCCATGATCTGGCTTCGGCAGGCGGTTCTCTTCCTCCACATCCTGGCCGCGGCCTTTTGGGTGGGAGAGATCCTGTTCGTGACCTTGGTGGTGGGGCCCATGGGCCGATCGCTCCCCAAGGCGGAAAGGACCCTGCTATTCAGGGAAACCGGCCAGCGAACGTTGCCTTGGATCTGGACGGCCATCATTATCCTGATCGTCACGGGCATCGGCAACCTGTACTTCCTGCGCATCGGACCCCAGGAATTGACCAGCGTTTCTTTCTACCGCACCAGCTTCGGTTGGCTCCTGGCAGCCAAGATCGTGGCCGCACTGGGCATGTTCGCGCACGCGGCAGTCCACGACTTCGTGTACGGCCGCCGAAGTCGGAAGATCCGGGCAGCGCTGGGCACGGCCAGTCCCGAGGAGCGGAAGGCGCTTGAGGCCGCATATGCGCGGGCTCGGCGCGGGGCATCGGCCACCGGGCGCGCCAACCTTGTGCTGGCGCTTATCGTGATCGCCCTGGCAGCCGGGCTTGGCGTTCGAACATGATGTTCCCGCTTCAAACATGCGATGCCGCTTCGATGTGCGGACTTCACTTGTCCAGACCTGGGCTTGGGGGCCGAGGACGTGCGTATCGTCTACCGGCGTAGACGGGCCCAGAGCACCTTCCGCGACATCGAGATAGATCTGGCCACCGAAGAGGGCGTGCGCTTTGATAACGAATGATTGATTCATGGCGCGCCTGACGCGGACGTTAGACCGGGAAGGCCGCGCGGGCGTCTTACCGCCAGGGTGGCGTTCAAGGTTCGGTGTCGGCGTGCAGCCGGCGCCGCAGATCCCGACCCAGGCCGGCGCAGCCGGCCAGGCGGGCCCGGAGACCTGCATCATGGGGGGTCTGATGGACGAAGCGGTTTGCGTCGGCTACGGTGACGTCCGGGTACGGACGCTCGATCAGCCAAAGGAGACTCCCAGCCTGCAGGGTGCCCTCGTGAAGCACCCGGAGGTAGAGTCCCGTACGCCCGGTCACTCCCGCGAGACGCACCGCATCGGCGATGCGCAGAGCCGCCGCCTGTTTGAAGCAGGGAATGCGGGGTTGGGTCACCTGGAGGACCGCGGTGCCGACGGATATGATGTCGCCGATGCAGAAGCCGGTCTCGTCGAGATCCCGCCCGTCGGGCGCCGGCCCAAGGGTGAGGTTCTCCCCGATCTCGCCCGGGGACACAGGCCACCCACGCTTCTGTCCCCACCAGGCCAGGTGCCGTCCGAAGTGCGCGTGCACCGCCTTGTCGCAGCCGCCATGGTTCTTGGTGTCGGCCTGCGCGTCGCCATCGAGGTTGCTTGTGTGGACCGCAATCGGGCCCGATACCGGGGCCTTTGTGATGGCGGTGACATAGCGCTCGCGCGCGCCCGCGCTTCCGGTGAGCGCTTCGGGCAGTCGCGCCGGCCGCGGCCGGCCGACGTTGACCGACTCCACCCGCGCCAGAATCGTGTCGAGGTCTCTAGGCGCCCGCCCCATCCACGGACCCCCTCCTGGGGTGATTCGAACTTGTGCGAGGGCATCGTCCCAGCACGGGCAAGGACCGGTGCCCGCATCCGCACCATCGCGCTCGGGCGTCAGCCCCGTGCCGGCGCCGCCCCCTCCCGCGGGTGCCGTTCGGGCATGGGCATGCCGTCGTGGATGCGGATTGCGTGCGCGCGGGGCCGGCCAGCAGCCATACAGCGCACGGGCGGGGGTCGGGCCTGCGGGCTTGACGCTCTGCCGCCGCCAGAGGAGCGTGCCGCGCGCAACCTGGCCCGGCCGTTGGGCAGGGTGCGCTGGGGCGCGGGCGCGAGCGATCGGGGGCAAGGCGCTGTCCGGTCGGGCCGCCTCTCATCGGGCGCTCGCGGCGGTCGGCCGCGCGCGGGCGGCCAGGTTGTCCAGCCACAGGGCAAACGCGAAATCGCTGCGCCGCCCGCTCCAAGCCTCACCGGCACGGCGGAGGTCGCTTTCGCCTACATGGCCCGTCGCCCCTGTGCGGCGGGCCCACGCGCGCTGCAGAGCGACATCCCCGGCGGGCAGCACGTCGGGTTGGCCCACCACGCGCAGCAGGATGTATTCGGCTGACCAGCGCCCGATGCCTGGGAATCGCTGCAGTTCGACGAGGGCCGAGTCCGTCGGTTGGGCGGCGAGCCCGGTGGGATCCCACTCCCCCGCGGCGATGCGACGGGCGACGGCGAGGAGCGCCGCAGCCTTCTGCCGGCTGAGGTGCAGGGCGCGCAGTTCACCCTGCGATGCCCGTGCCAGGTCGCCCGGCAGCGGGAAGGTCGTGACTGGTCCGCACATGCCGTCAACCTGACGGCCGTAGCTGGCGGCCAGGTTTCCCTTCAAGCGCCCAGCCGCCGCCACACTGATCTGTTGGCCGAGGATCGTCCAGGCGATGCCCTCGAATGGGTCGGCAAACAGCACGGGGCGGATGCCGGCGTACCGGCGATACAGAATGCGGTGGGCCGCGGGTGCGTTGGGCAGGGTGTCCTCGGGCGGCAAGGCTGGGGCGTCCACGTTCAGCACCCGCCGGGCCACGCTCACGTCGCCATGCACGGCCACCCCTCCCGTCAAGGTGCGTAGCACAAGGCGCCGGGGGGTGTCTCCGAGCCTGTACCACAGGACGACGCAGTCGCCCGCTGATTCCGTCGTGTATGCCGGAAACCCCCGCAGGAACGCCACCTGCTCGGGGTAGCGATGGTCTGGGGTGGTGGTGAAGTGGGTCGCGGGCCTGCGTCCGGCGTTCACTCTAGGTCGGGCCGGCCGGTCGTCGGCGTCCCACCGAGTGTTTCCCGCAGGAACGCGGCCAGTACCGGGACCTGGCTCCGTTCGAGGTCGCGTGTGGCCGTGAGCAATACGACCGATCGCGACGCCAGCAAGTCGAGGAGGTGCTGTACGGCGGTGTCGTGCGCCGCCCGCGCCAGTTCCTCGCGGTAACGCTGGCGAAACAGCGCATAACGGGACGGATCATGGCCATACCATGCCCGCAACCCGCTGCTGGGGGCCACGTCCTTGAGCCACTCCTCCCATAGCGAGTCCTCCTTGCGCACCCCGCGCGGCCAAAGACGATCTACGAGTACGCGGTAGCGCCCGCCCGGGGGCTCCTCCCGCAATCGGGCGACCCCGATGTCGCGCATGTTCTTCAAGGCCCCTTTCGTCCGGGATCGGGGCGCCAGCCGCGGAGCCGGAGGTCGCAGATCGCCAGGAAGCCTTGGGCGGCGGGCACGCGACGCGGCCTCTGCAGCGTGCGGCTGGCCGCATCGGCAACAGGTACGCCCGGATTCTCCAGCAAGGGCGGTTGTCCCGCCTCGTGCCCGGGACGCGCAGGGTGGCGTCATTCCGCAGAGGGGGCTTGGGGGGTCGAACGATGGCGCACGCAGCCGTGCGGTGGTGGGCGGGGGCACCCGCTGCCCGCCCCGGTGCCTGCCACCGCAACGGCCGCACGATTTCGGCGGAGGGGCGACCACGGTGGCGGTGCACGGAGGGGCTCCCCAGAGCCGCCGTACGCCCCGAGTTGTGGCCAGCCGCCGCTAGCCCTTGTCGCTGCGGCCGTCCGCCGGGAACGACGCGGCCCTGCCGGGACGCGGTGTGAAGAGCACGTCCCGTGCTCCGGGCCGACCTCGTGCACCTCGAAGTCGCAGCCGCGGGCGTTCATCACCGCTGCGAACGGCTTGGAGTCGAAGGTGTTGAGCAGGCGCAGCGATCCACCCTGCCGCAGGGCTTCCACGGTCCGCATGGCGTGGCACCCCGTGCCTATGCTGGTATGGCCGGGCGTCGAACACGCGGACTCGACTGGCAGGACTGCCATCTCGTCTTGCGGTTCGGCGCTCAGCGTTCGGGCCAACCCAGCGCGTGCCGGCCCGCGGGGGTGATCATGTCCGGCGTCCACGGCGGCGACCAGACGAGGTCCAGCTCCACCCTACGGATACCAGGCAGCGATTCCAGTACCTGGTGGATCGCATCGCTAATGACCGCGTGCAGCGGGCACCCCGGTGTGGTCAGCGTCATCTCGATCGCGACGGTGCCGTCCTTGTCGAGCTTCAGGTCGTAGACCAAGCCGAGGTCGACGATGTTCAAGCCGATCTCCGGGTCGACGACGGCCTTGAGCGCCTCCACTACGGTTTCTTCGTCCAGCAGGCCTGGGACCTCTTGTTCGTTGGCACTCAAGCGCGGCACACCCCCCGCCGGCCGGCCGTGCCACCCCACGGGCGCACCGACGGCCGAGCACAGGATACGTCCAGCGCGTGCCCCGGGTTGTGAGGCAGATCACCGGACGGCGGTGTCGCTCGACCGTCCCGCGCGCGACCCGAAGGATTACGATGCCCCCGCTCGGCTGGCGACCCCCTGGGGGCATGGGGCCGCGCCTGTCACGCGGCGGGGCTCGATGCCGCGGGGGGGATGGGCAGGTCTTTGCCGGCATCGCCCGATCCATCCACGGCACGGTGGAGCCGGCGGTGCGGGTTGGCACGGACAGCGCACGATGAGCGCCAAACGCTGAACACGACGGAGGTGCGTGCGTTGGCTACGTCTGCTCCCGTGCCGGTGGTGGTGGACGTGCGGGAGGATCTCCGTCAGGGTGGGCACCCGCTCGCCAGGATTCTGCAGGCCGTCAAGGCGCTGGCCCGCGGGCAGGACCTGCTGCTGTTAGCCGCCTTCGAGCCAGTGCCGCTCTACAAGGTCCTGGCCCTGCGCGGGTTCGACCACGAGGCCCGGCGGTTGCCCGGGGGCGACTGGGAGGTCCGCTTCGTCCGGCGCGGTCGCCGGGGCGCGACCGGTGCCCCTGCGGCGGCACCGGCGCCTGTTCCGCCGACGGTGCCGCCATCGACGGATCGCCCGCAGGCCGCGCCCGGCAACGGCGTCGCGTCGGCGGCGGCCGGGGCGCGTTGGGTCCGTATGGACAACCGCGGGCTCGAGCCCCCCGAGCCGATGATCCGCACGTTCGCCGCCCTCGGCGCGCTGCCGGACGGCGATGTGCTCGAGATCCACAACGATCGCCGGCCCATGTTCCTTTACCCGCATCTGGAGGAGCGCGGCTACCGGTATCAGACCCTCGACCAAGAGGACGGATCCGCCCTCGTCCGCATCTGGAAGCTCGGAGGCCGAACCGCGTGACGACGCGCGGGCGGTACGGGCCCGGGGCGAAGGGGCTTGGCCGCTGGGGGGCTGGGCCGGCGCGCCGTGGTGGTCCGCAGCGGCGCGGCGCTCTGTCCCGCTCGCGGCCATGGCCTTCGTGGCGCAGGAGGCACGCGCCCTGGCGGCATGGCGGCGCGCGAGGGCTCCGGAACCGGGCCGAGCAGCGCGGCCCTGGCGTCAGGGGGGGCGCGCGGGATCGGCCAGGCCGCGGCGGGCGCCTGCGTCCCGCGCTGGCCCAGCCCCTCTGCACCTGGGCCTCTTTGTAGGATCGGCGTACCCGCCGCGACGCTCGCACGCGATCCGGCCCAGCCAGAGAACGCCGCGGGCGCTCGATCGCTGGCCGCCGGCCGCCGACCCCGGGCTCTCACCGGGTTGCGCGGCTCCATCGCTGGCCGCCCGCGCGTGTGTTCACCCCCTTCCTCCCCTCGGGCGCCGCTGTCGATCGGTCGGGCTGTACGGGCGCGCCGGCCAGGACGGAAGCACCGCATGCGCGCCATCGGGGGAGCAGGCGCTGCTTGGCCACTGCCCGCGGCACGCCCTCGGCACCACCCGCCTGGGGCCCACCATCCGGTCTGGACCGCGGCCCCCTTTGGGTGTGAAACCCAGCGGACCACCGGCAGCCGGGCCCAGCGGTCACACGCCACCCAGGAGCGGATCTGGCACGGTGCCCGGACCTCGACCGCGGGTCACCGCCCCCAGGGGGCGAACCAGCCGCCGGCCGAAGGAGCCCAGGCCTGCCGGGATTGGCCGGCGGGCAGCCCCCCCGCGTGAACGCCTGCTTGGACGGCCCAAACAGGGCCCTGAGGCCGGAAGGGATTACGTGATCCGGGTGGAATGCGGTACACGTACTCATTCCTAAGATCCTATGCACCGGAGGGGCACCCGCAGCCGGGGGCTGGGTGATTGTTTGTCCGCACGGCTGGGCGGGTGTCGAGAACGGGAGAGGGGGCGTTGTTTCAGGGGACGTGCCCCGGCTGGAAGCCCGCCGACGTACTGGTCTTTAGTTGGGGTGCTTACGCACCGGCGGGGCGCCCGGGCCCGCGTGCTGGGGCGGACGGCTGGTCTGCCGTCCGTACGGCCGAGCGGGGGATTGAGAATGGGAGAGGGGGGCGTTTTCGTGGAGGCGGGGGTTGTCCGGGGCGCGGCGCGCTTGACCCGTCGTGCCCTGGCCCGCTATGGCGCGCTGTCGGCGGGGGTGACCGCGCTGGCCGGGGCCTTGGTGCCACGTGGCGTGCTGGCGGCCGGCCTCACGGGGGCGGGCGGCGAGGTGCAGATCCTGTTCCAGTCGAACTGGCAGGGTTCGTCCTGGAACCAGACCGCGGTGCAGCTCTGCCAGCACTTCGTGGATTCCACCTTTAATAGCAATCCGCAGTACAAGGGGATCCGCGCGGTGGTGTCGGCCACCAACGGCCAGGGCCAGGCGGGCGCCGTCATCGCCGCGACGCTGGCCGGCGCGTCCGGGGTCCCGGACATCGTGGAGAGCTGCTGCTCCGACGTCCCCACGTACGAGGGCGCGGACCTGTTGGCGCCGCTCAACCCGTACCTGAGCACCGACAACATCGACCCCTACAACCTGTTCGTGCGCGGCCACGTGGAGGCGCTGAGCGTCAACGGCACGATCTACGGGCTGCCGTCCTACGACGCCCCGCCGACCATGTACTACCGCCAGGACATCCTCGACCAGCTCGGCCTGCCCTACCCGAACCCGAACTGGACGTACACCGAGGCGGAGAGCATCTGGCGCAGTGCGGCCTCGCTCAAGACGAGCACCGTGCGCCACGGGGCCACGCTGTACTCGGGCACCGAGATGGAGTACCTGCTCAAGGGTTGGGGCAGCAGCGAGATGGACGCGGCGCACACCACCTGCCTGCTGGGTTCGCCGCAGTGCATCGCCGCGGGGGAGTGGCTGTACGGCCTGCTGCTCGACCAGGTGGCCGGCTACCGTACCGACAGCGGCGGCCTCTTCGGCAACACTCCGGCAGCGGTCTTCGCCATGTCCGGCGGCTGGTCGCTGCTGCCCGCGGCAGAGAACCTGCGTGGGGTGAAGTGGGACATCCTCCCCATGCCCACCTGGCAGGCGGGTGTGTCGACCACCTTCGACAACATCGACTTCTACGCCATGCTGCGCTCCAGCAAGCATCCGACCGAGGCCTGGGAGTTCATGCGCTGGCTGACGACGCAGCCGGACTATAACCTGTTCCTGATGCGGGTCAACCTCATCGGGCCGGCGCTGACGGCCCTCTGGGACCAGTACGAGACCACGATCACCGCCGCCGCCCCGCCGCTGCGTGGCAAGTCGCTGAACTACATCAAGGAAGCGGCGCTGTCCGGCCGCGCCTACCCGCACATGTTCTTCGCGCAGGGTGCCGAGCAGGCCGACGGCATCCTTGATACCTGGTTCGGCAAGATCGGCGCGCGCCAGGTGAGCGTGTCGGAGGGCTTCACGCAGGCGGCCGCGCAGATCAACGCCTGGGAGAAGCAGGCGGGCAAGTTCTTTGCCGCGCAGACGGCGGCCCTGGCGACGATCAGGGCGCAGAAGGTGGCGCCGAACACCAACTACGCCGCCCCGTCGGTCTCGGGCATCGGCGTGCCGGTCCAGCCCACCTCCTACATCCTGGAGCACAACGGCACCTTCACCCTGCTGGGCGATGGCCAGGACTGCTACAGCGCCTCGGACAACACCACCTTCGCCTGCATGCCGGTGACGGCGACGGAGGGCGAGTGGTCGTGCCGCGTCGTGCAGGTGACCAACCTCAGCTGCCCGCACCTCAGCCAGTGGGCCAAGGTGGGCATCATGGCGCGCGGGGACCTCTCGGACGACGCCCCGGACGCCTACGTCCATGTGACTGGCGCGCACCAGATCGAGTGGCAGGCACGCCTGCAGCCGGGGATGACCCCGGGCGGGCAGTCCGGCCTGACGCCCAATGCGAACAACGCCGGCAACCTGATGCTGCCCAACACCAAGCCGGCGGCGAACTACCTGATCAAACCCCTGTGGCTCAAGCTGAGCCGTAAGGGGATGACCTGGACGGCCTACGCCTCCTGGGACGGTAAGACCTGGGCCCAGACGGGGACGCCGCAGTTGGCCGAGATGGGCGGTTGCTGGGTGGGCATCCAGGCCTGCTCGCACAACGGCAGCTTCAGCAACAAGGGGTACATCCGCGCGGTGATTGACAACGTCAGCTTCAAGCCCACCCACCTCGTCCAGGTCGGCCAGATCGGCGTGCCGCCGAATGGCGGGGTCGTGCCCAAGAACTGGGCCACCGCCTAACGGTAGAGACGGCCGGCCGCTGAGGGCGGTAGCGGGGCAACGGGAGGGCGGCGGGGGATCGATCCCCCGCCGCCCTCCGATCGTGCGAGGCAGGCCGGGTGCACGGGCCTCGATGCCGGGGGGGGGCGCCCCGGGCGAGGCGCCCGGGCGGCTGAGGAGCGGAACGCCCGCCGCGCCGCAGAGAGGTGCGGCCCCGTGGACGGGAGGGCTGGAGGCTCCGGCCCTCGGCGCCGCGTTCCAGCGTCGCGCGGTCGTCGGATTCACCGGCCGCGCGGAGAAACGGGTCGCCCGACGCACAGGGGGGCGGGCCCGCTGGCCATCGCGGATCGGTGGGCGACGGTCGTCCGCAACGGAGGGAGGGGTGGTGCCGGTGCCCGCACGCCCCACGGCAGCGGATCCCCCGCGCGCCGGCTCCGCGTGTTCCACACCGGCGAGCCACGGTACGCCCGCCATGGGCGGCGGGCACCTCGCGGCCCGACCGTGGGGCCTCTATGTCCATGTCCCGTTCTGTCCCTACAAGTGCGACTACTGCGATTTCGTGGCCGTGGGCGGCGGGACGCGCGTGGCGCGCTGGCACACGCCTTACGCTGAGGCCGTGACGCGTGAGGCCGCCCATTGGATGGCGACCCTCGCGCCGGCGAGCCCGCCGGTGTCTATCTTTTACGGTGGTGGCACGCCGACCATGCTGGGCGCGGAGCGGCTCGCCTCCCTGCACACGGCGTTGGTACGTCGCTGCGGCCTGACCGCTGGCGCTGAGGTGACGGTGGAGTGCAACCCCGGTACCGTGGACCTGGCCGGGCTGCGCACCCTGCGCGCCGCGGGCGTCAACCGCCTATCGATCGGCCTGCAGGCGATGCAGGACACGCTGCTCCTGGCGCTCAACCGGCGGCACACGGCCGCGGAGTTTCTGGCCGCCTACCAGGCGGCGCGAACGGCCGGCTTTCGCAACATCAGCGTCGACCTGATGCTTGCCCTGCCGGGGCAGAGCCTGGCCAACTTCGCGGTGGGCCTGGATCAGGTCCTTGCCCTCGGCCCTGAGCACCTCTCCGCCTATGCCCTACAGGTGGAGGAAGGGACGCCCTTCTTTGCGCGCGCGCGCCGGGGGCAGTTGGCGCTGCCCGGCGAGGACGCGGATGCCGCCGCGTTCGCCCTGTGCCGCGCACGGCTCATAGCCGCGGGCTACGAGCACTACGAGATCAGTAACTTCGCGCTGCCCGGCCACCGTTGCCGCCACAACCTGCTCTATTGGCACGACGCCGATTACCTGGGCCTGGGGATCGGCGCCCACTCCCACTGGCAGGGGTGGCGCTGGGCCAACACCGACCGGCTGGCCGTGTATTGTGCCGAGCCGCCGGCCGGCGCCCCAGAGGAGAGGCTCCCGCCGCAGGGCGCCCTCGCCCCCTGGGTCGCGTGGCAGGAGGCCGTGGACGAAGCAAGGGCCCGCAGCGAAGGGGCGTTTCTCGGGCTCCGTCTGCTGGACGGGCTGGACGAGGACGCCTACGCGCGGCGGTACGGGATCGCGCTGCGGGCCGCCTTCCCCGGGGTGGTGGAGCGCCTTCTGGCGCGGGGCCTGCTGCAGGAGGCCCCTCCTCGGCGGTTGCGCCTCGCGTCCGACGCCGTGGCGATCGCCAACCGCGTCTTCGCGGAGTTCGTCTGATGCATGGCGGCATCACGCTACCCACTGGCTGGGCCGGCGCGTCGCCACCCGGGTGGGGGGGGAGTGTGTGCCGGAACTCTACCCGTGGGGCCGGGGCGGGCAGCAACGGCCTGAAGCCGTGGCCCGCCTCATGCACGGGCCCCGCACGAGGCGCCGCAGCGGTGCCGGTCTAGGTGGGTCCAGGTGACCGCTGCGACGGTCCGGAGTTCTCTTGCACGAGGCCAACGCCTTGGCTCCGGACCAGCGCGGCGACCGACTTTGCCCTCACTGGGCGTGCGAACACACCCGCGCTGGGTGGTGACGGAGGCTGCTGCGGTACCCTGTGTGATCGCTTGCCTGCGCTCGTCATCAGACAGACTCCGCAAGGTAGAAGAGATCTTCCACCGCCTTTCCGAGCACCTTCCCTAAAACGAGCGCGGGCTTTGCTGAGGGCACGTACTGTCCGTTTTCCATGCTGCTGATCGTTTGCCGAGTCACCTCGGCGCGAGCCGCCAGTTCCGCCGGGCGGAGGACACGTTCGGGGCGCGCGAGCCGGACCCTGTTGCGAAAAAGCGCTTGCACAGATCCCCCCCTGGGGCGCATTGACTGGGTGATACGACGGTCGTCCGGCGGATGGAAAGTGTGGCGGACATCCTGGGGGAGGCCATTATCGCCGGCTCACCCGGCCATCCGCTCTGCCCGTCACGCGGCGGTCCCACGCTGCCGAGGTGTGACAGCGGCCGTGGCACAAGCGGTGGTGCACGCGCGGGCCCCCGGCGGTACCAGGTCCTGCGGCCGAGGGCCGCCCGCCGCTACGATGCGACCCTGGGCGCGGACGGCGTGGGGTGGGAGGGCGGGGGGGGGCCTGCCCAAGCGCCCGTGGGGGCATATGCCATGGTCGAGGCGGATGTCATCGTGGTCGGGGGCGGGCCCGCGGGGGGCATGGCTGCGTGGCGGCTCGGGCCCGCCTGCCGCGTGGTGTTGCTAGAGCGCGCGCGGCTGCCGCGCGACAAATTGTGCAGTGGGGTGCTGACGCGCAAGTCCGTGGAACAGTTGCGCGTCGCTATTGACCTGGAGCCCGTGCTGATTGGTCAGGCGGAGGCGGGGATCCGTGTCACCCACGGCGCGCGCGGGGTCTTCATCGCGCCCACCGCCTGGCCGCTGCTCTTCGCCTCGCGCGCGCGGATGGACCAGGCGCTGCTGGAGGCGGCTGCGCGGCGCGGGGCTGACGTACGCGAGAGGGCGGCCGTGGTCGCGGTCGACGCCGAGCGGGGCGAGGTCGCCCTGGCCGGCGGCGGGCGGCTGCGCGGGCGCCTCGTCATCGGGGCCGACGGCGCGACCGGGGTGTGCGCGCTGGCGGTGCAGGGCGCGCTGCCGCGCGCGGGTGTGGCCCTGGAGGCGCGCATTGTCGACCCGCGGCCAACCGGCCAGCGCTGGGCGATCCTGGACAGTCGCCTGCCTGGCGGCTACTTCTGGGCCTTCCCCAAGTGGGACGGCAGCGTGGCGATCGGCGGTGGAACCATGCGCCCGACCGCGGGGCGGGGATTGCGCGGCGCCGTCGCCGCCTGGGCGGCGCGGGTCGCGGGGGCGCGCCTGCCGGAGCGTGTGCGTGGGCACCCCGTGCCGTGCTATGGGCCCCGGCGTGCGCAGGCGGGGCGTGTGCTGCTGACGGGGGACGCGGCGGGCCTGATCGACCCGCTGTTGGGCGAGGGTATCCCGTTCGCCCTGTGGAGCGGGCGGCTGGCCGCCGAGCACGCGCTGGCGTGCCTCGGGGGGCGGGCGGAGCCGCGCGGGTATGGCGTGGCGCTTTCGCCCCTGCTCGCCTGGCAGCGCCCCTTCCGCGCCCTGCTGCCCCAGGCGGACCTCCTCCGGCGCGCCCTGTCGCACCGCCGTGTCGTCGGAATGGGCTGGCGCATCCTGGTGGAGCGCGTGCCGCCCGTCCTGCAGCGGGAGCTGGCGCGGGAGGGGGGCCTGTGAGCGGCGTACTGTGCGGAGGGAGCGGCTGGCCGTTCGGTCGGCCCGGCGCCGTACGATGGCCGGGCCCGCCAGGGCCTCGGCTCATCGTGCTCGCGCGGGTCGCCCGGCGGCGGCCCTGGGGCGTCCGCCCATAGGGACAGATCCTTGTCCTAATGGCGAGCCGCACGGGCCCATCCGCCCCTTCCGCGGCGGTCCCGCCTGTTCCTATGCTCCGTCCAGCGTCCAGCATAGGGCGCCGCGCCGTGGCCGATCGTGCGGCCTCAGGCGTATGAACCTGACTTTCGCGAAGGGGCGGCCGGTCGCCTTGGTGCCCAGGGGCCGGCCCCTCGCCACGACCTCACCCGCTGCCGTCGCGGGGTCCTTCTGCGCCAGCGGCGTCCGCCTGACACTGCGAGATTCAGGATGAAGGTGTCCGCTCCGGCCGGACCGACGGCGTCCTGCGCGCTGCGGACTTGGGCGGGCCCCGTCGCGGCGGCCGGGGAGGCCTGCCGCGGGCGGGCTCCGCAGACACCGCTGGTGGGAGGCCTACTGCCGTGTCGCACGTGCACCTGGAGGCGCGCTTGGACGCGCCAGCCGATGACCTGTACGTGGCGGCGAAGGATTTCAGCGCCTACCGCCAGTGGATGCGCGATGTCCGTTCCCTGGCCGTGGTGGAGAGCGGCCCGAGCTGGCAGGTGACCGAATGGGAGGTCACCTGGCTGGGGCAGATCTACGGGTGGCGGGAGCGCGATGCGTTCGACGACGAGGCCCGGACCATTCGGTCCACCCTGGTCGAGAGCCGGTTTCTGGACCAGCTCGAACTCGTATGCCGCTTCGATTCGGAAGAGGCGGGGACCAAGCTGACCGCGGACATGACGTTCGGTGTCCGCTTCGCGGGACAGGTGATTGAGATGCTGGCGCCGTCCCTGATCCGGCGCAATTTCGCCTCCCTGAGCGAAGGCCTGCGCCGGCGGGTCAGCACACCTGCCTGAGACGGCGGGCGTGTACCCGACAGGCTGCCTCGCCGCCTGTGGCGTCAGCGGACTCGCGGCAGGAGCGGATAGGTGGCAGCGCCTGCCGCCAGAGTTGGAGGACCGCGGCCTCGTCGCGCAAAGGATCGTACGGGCGGATCCGGTCGGCCTCGGCCATGGCCTGCCGGGTTCGGCGGGGGGATGCCCGCTCCTGAGCGGCCGCGGGGCCGGCGGGTATGGCGGGGATTCTGTGATGGCATGGTGGCGTGGTTCCCACCGGTGCGACGCCCGTCCTCCCTGGGTGCGCCTCGTCTGCGGGGCCGCGTCGTTCTGGGCGAGTCGCTTGCGCCACCGGCCGAATTCGGCGCGTACGGCCGTCAGTGCCCCCGTGACCCCACGGGCGCCGCGGACGCATCCAGGCGCCGAACCTATGCGCAGCAAGCGGTGGCAGGCGCGAGCGGACCGGCGTACCGCTCCGAAGTCACCCCCGCGCGTGGCGCCGTCTGGGCGAAGGCTCCCCGCTGGAATGACGCGACCCTGGCCTCGTCTGCAGGACCCGCGCCTCCAGCGGCGAAGCAGTCTATACGGTTAGATGGCAGGAGATTCCTCCATCTGCCTGGTCGGGCGCGGCTGGCGGCATCGCGGGGACGGGGCGGTGGGGGCGGGCGTCGCGACCGGCGGCGGGGACGCGCGCAAGACGACGGGAAGCAGGGGGGAGGATCGGTCATGGCGGGCGTGACGTCGGAGCGGTGTGGCCTGACGCGGCGTCGGGCCATCGGACGGGGGCTCCTCGCCACCGCCGGGGTGGTGGCAGGCGGGGGCATGGTTGGAGGGCTGAGCGGCGTGGCGGAGGCAGCGCGCCGCGCGGCTGCCCCCACGCGGGGGAGCGGGGTCATCCAGCTCGTGCTCCAGGCACAGTGGAACGCGACGTGGAACCCGACGGCCCAGGGAATCGCCGACGCCTTCGTCGCGGAGAACTTCAATCGCACGCATCCCGGAATCCGGGCGAAACTGTGGCCGTTTGGCTCGGGCGGGTCGAGCGGCATCATTGCGGCATCCCTGGCGGGCGGAACGGTCCCGGACATCATCGCCGATTGCTGCACGGCCATCCCGACGTACATCGATTCCGGCTGGCTTGTGCCGTTAGACCCCTTCCTGAAGCAGGACAACATCAACACGGGTATTTGGTCCAAGGAGCACGTGGCGGCACTCAACGTGGGCGGTCACCAGTATGGCCTGCCGAGCTACGAGGGGCCGGCGGTGATGGTCTACCGCCAGGATCTGCTGGACCAGGCGGGTGTCGCCTATCCCAACCCGGACTGGACCTATACCGACGCGGTCAAGGTGTGGGAGCAGTCCTTCGCGGTGCAGGGCACGCAGAAACGCGCGGGCGCCAGCCTGGAGTGGGTCCCGGGGATCAACTACCTGCTGCATGGGTGGGGCGGCACGGAGATGGATTCGACGCGCACCCGCTGCCTGCTCGACTCCACCCAGGCCATCTCGGCGGGGCAGTGGTTCTATGACCTCATCTTCCGTAACGTGGTTGTCTACCGCAACGACGTCTCCGGCCTGGTCTCCAGCCCGCCGCAGGAGGTCTTCTCCATGTGCGGCGGCTGGGACGTCTTCAACATGGCGACCCAACTCGGGTATCGCTATAAGTGGGACATCCTGCCCATGCCCAAGTGGCCCACGGGGTTCGCCACCTTCGTCAACAGCGACTTCTACGGCATCAACCGCGCGACCAAGCACCTGGACGCGGCCTGGGAGTTGCTGAAGTGGATGGCCGTCGAGCCGATGTGGACGCGCTTTGAGATGCGCACGACCCTGACCGAGCCGGCGCTGCTCAGCCTCTGGGACGAGTGGGAGGGCATCGTCACCGCCGCGGCCCCGCCCCTGAATGGCAAGGCGCTGTATTATTTCAAGGACGCCGCCCTCTCCGGCCGCACCTACCCGCACATCTACTTCCGCAGCGGCGCGCTCCAGGCGGACACCATCATTGCGGACTGGTTTACCAAGATCGGCAACCACCAGGTGAGCGTGGTGGAGGGCTTTACGCAAGCAGCCCACCAGGTCAACGCCTGGGAGCAGGAGGCCGGCGCCGCCTTCGCCAAGCAAGCCACGGCCTTCGCGGCGGCGGAGAAGGTTCCGGTCACGCCGGCGACGCACTATCCCGCCCCCCCCGTCGCCGGCCTCGGCGTGCCCGCGACCCCCACGCCGTACATCCTGACCAAGGGCGGCGTGTACACGTTGCTCGGCGACGGCTGGGACTGCTGGAACGCCTCGGACAACGCGACCTTCGCGGCCATCCCCGTCACGGCCACCGAGGGTGAATGGACCTGCCGCGTGACCGCGATCACCAACCTGAGCTGTCCGCACCTCAGCCAGTGGGCCAAGATTGGGCTGATGGCCCGCGGTGATCTGACGGACGACTCCCCGATGGTGAGCCTGCACCTGACCGGCGCGCACGACATCGAGTGGGAGTCCCGTATGCAGAGCGGCCAGACGCCGAACAGCCAGTCCGGGCTCGTTCCGGCCGGGGCCGGCTCGCTCCTGAAGCCCAATACCCAGAAGCACGCGAACTACGTGATCCGGCCCGTGTGGCTCAAGATGCAGCGCCATGGTCTCTGGTGGACCGCGTGGTCGTCCTTCGACGGCAAGGACTGGACCGCGGCCGGGACCAAGGCCATCGCCGAGACCGGCGGGTGCTGGGTCGGCGTCATGGCTTGCTCCCACAACGGCAGCTTCAACAACATCGGCTATGTGCGCGCCGTCATCGACGGCCTCAACTTCAGGCCCACGCGCATGGTGCAGTTGGGGAACCAGGGCACCCCCCCGGCGGCTGGCAAGGTGCCGGCGAACTGGGCGAGTGTCTGAGGGGGCGCGGGGGCCCGGCCGGGCCCCCCGCGCCCCTGACCCGTCCGGGTGGGGCGCGGTCCCCGCAGGGCCGCGGAGTGTCTTGGTGCGGGTCGGGCGTGCGCCCGCGTGAGGCTCCACCGCGTCAGGGCGCAGCAGGGGCCGGCCATTGTGAATGGCGCCGGAGTCTGGAACCTGCGTACGCGGTGTAGCGGACGATCGCCGGGCCCCGCCCGCGGAAGGAGCGTGGCGGCGCTGGAGAGACCGGAGGCGGCCCCGGAGGGGGCCGCAACGTACGTGGACCTGCCGGTCGAGGCGCGTCGCTTTGTGGATGCGCAGTACCGGCTGGCCTACGACCTCGTGGCTGCGGCCCGGCACCCGGAAACGGGGGCCTATGCCGACGCCTACCACTGGACCCCATCGCCGCAAGTGACCATGTGCTCGGTGGCGGCGGTGGGGGTGGGCCTGGTGGCGCTGTGCCTCGCGGATGCGGAGGGCTGGGCGGCGCACGCTGGCGCGCAGGCCCTGCACACGCTCCGTGGCATGACGGGCCGCGTGCCGGGTTTCCGCCCCGCCCGCGAGGCGGTGAGCGGCTTCTTCTGTCACTTCGTGGACATCGCGACAGGCACCGCGTGGCCGCGCAGCGAGTTCTCCACCATCGACACCGCGCTGCTGGTGGCCGGCGCGCTCTTTGCCCAGCGCTATTTCGCCAGCGCCGGGCGGCCGGAGGCCGGCGCGATCGGGGCGCTGGCCGATGAGCTGTTCACTACGGTGCAATGGGGGCGGGCCGTGGCCGAACCCGCCACAGGTATTCTGTACATGATCATGGACCCCGGAGGCGCGGGGCGGGCGCCGCTGCCGCCGTTCAACGAGTACGCCTTACTGGCCTGGCTTGTGCACCGGGCGCACCCCGCGGACCACCAGTACGCTCGCCTGTGGGACGAGGTCTTCGCGCCGGAGCGGCTGGGCCGGCTGCCTCACGCGCGCTACCGGGGGATACCCGTCCTGGCCGACGACCCGGCGGGCCAGCGGTTCCTTTCCTCGTTCGTCCACCTGTTCCCCTTCTACCTGGTGCACCCATACACCGAGAGCGCCGCGTATCGGGCGGAACTCTCGGCCGCGGCCGCGGTGGACCGCGCCTACTGGCGCGACCAACCCGGGGTCCCGGCGCACGTCTGGGGCCTCGGTGCCGGCGCCAGCGTGGCGGGCTACCACGCCGACGCCGCCAACCGCTGCCCCGACGGCATCGCCTCGCCCCACATCGTCGCGGGCTTCCTGCCGGTCTACCCCCGCGGTGTTCACGACCTGGTGGAGCTGTCCCGGCGGGAGATCCCGCTGGCGCGCATCCGTTCCGCCGGGGCCGACGGCGTCGACGCCGCGCTCCGCCAGGCCTACCGTTACGGTCTGCACCGGTTCATCGCCCTGCCGGCGCGGGAAGGGGACAGCGGGCGCTGGGTGCCGCCCTTCGTGCCGCTCATCGATTGGAGCACCATGCTATACGGGCTGGCCGCCCTCCGCCGGGGGATCGACTTCTTCGCGCGGCACAACGACTGGGACGGATGACATCCTCGCTTTGCGCGATGCTCGCAACGGCGCGGATGCGCCCCACGCCACGGGTGCGGCACCTGTCACCCCTGAGGAGCCGCGAAATATGAGATTTGAGCCCGGGCGTGGCCGGAATGCGAAGTTCCCAGCGACTCTCCCCAAGAGTAAGCATTCGGTGAAGTGCGTGCCGCGCCACTAGATGTGGTACACGCTCCCCGCGGAAGTGCCGTCGCCCAACGAGATGTAGCGGTCCCAACGCAGTTCACCGAACAGGTACCCCCAAGCCCCAAGAGAACTGGTTCGGGGTCTCGCGTGCCAGTCCAAGGCCAGACGCGCTGAACTTGTCCTCTCCGCCCCAACGTGTCAGCTCCCGGCCCGAGGTCAAGGTCCAGCATCCCGACGATACCATCGTGCACCGCCCGCCGCTTGTCAACCGAGGAGCTTTGATGATGCGCGGCTCCTGAGCGCAAGACGTACCGCCCTGGTGGCAGGACCGGCCGCCAGCGGGGCGCTCGGAACCCGCAGCGATGACGCCGCACGCGGCCAACCCGGGGTCGGCGGGGTTGCCCTGCAACCCCGGAGTTGTGTGCCTAGAGTGCGATCCGTACGCCACGACGTCTATACGGGGAGCGCGGTGTTCGCGGCCATCAGTTGCCCACACGCACGCGCCATCCTGGCGGTACCCTGCTCAGTGCGGCGTCCGCGCCGCGGCGGCCGACCTGCCGTGGCTGACGGCACTTCGCCCGCCAACTGGCGGAACCCGTACTGGGGCCGTACAACGAGGTTGAGGACCTCGTGCGGGATCACCCGGAGATCGAGGCGCGCGTGCGCGCCACCCTTGCCTACTACGACACCACATCGCTGGCGACGCGGCTGCAAGCTCCGACGCTGGTGTCGCTCGGCCAGGCCGACCCCGCTTGCCCCCCGGACTCCGTGCGCGTGCTCTTCGAACGCATCCCCGCCTGCAAGGCGTTGCTGGAGGTTCCCGGACTCGGCCACGCCCGCTCCATGCTCTGGCGCCGGCTGGCCGTCAACTGGATGCAGGTGTGGTTGTGCGCGTGAGGTCACGGACACCCCACCGATCCAGGCCCAGGCCCAGGAACGCGGCGTCCTTCCCTTGACTGATCTTGCCTATTCGAAGCTGTTCCAGACCAGGGCACCCGGTGTCCGCGCCGCTCGGGACGCCCGTCCCCCGGAGGTTGCGACCCCGACACAGTCCGCCAAACGGTGGCGGCCGCCCCGGCCCGCCATACATGAAAGGTTCACCCCGCCTTAACCTGATCATCACCTGGCCCGCTGTCTGGCTCCGTTACGCTCAGAGGCGCTGGGGAGGCGAGTGGGCGAGCGGGAGGCCCCGGCCTGGCGGCCCCGCCCCCGGATGTGCCGCGTGGCGGCGGGCGCCCCGCGGTCTTGGCGCACACGGCGGAAAGCCGGCGGGCGGCCCGGCCCCGGCGCGCGATGGTCGAGGGGGAAGATACGGATGCCGAGCGAGACTGCGGAGGGCGGGGCACTGTACCGCGCGCTCGACGAAGCAAGGCTCTCCCGCTTCCACTGGCGGGCGGTGATCACGGCCGGCATGGGCTTCTTCACCGACGCATATGACCTGTTCATCATCGGCACCGTGACGGCGATCCTCGCGCCCATCTGGCACCTGACCACCGGCCAACTGATGTGGCTCAACAGCACCTCCCTCCTGGCCGCGGTGATCGGTGCCCTGACCTTCGGCCGGTTGATGGATCTGCTGGGGCGCAAGGCGATGTACGGGGTCGAGGTCTTCCTCCTGACCATCGCCGCTATCCTGTCGGCCTTCTCGCACAATGTTTTTCAACTCATCATCTTTCGGGCGCTCGTTGGCCTGGGCGTCGGCGGCGACTACGCCACATCAGCGATCATCACCAGCGAGTACGCGAACCGCGCCGACCGCGGCCGTCTGATCGGCACGGTCTTCGCCATGCAGGGCTTCGGTCTGCTGGCCGGTCCGGCCGTGGCCGCCGGGCTGCTCGGCCTCGGCGTCGCGCATGCGCTGGCCTGGCGCTTGATGCTGGGCTTGGGCGCCCTGCCGGCGGCTTCGGTGATCTACCTTCGCCGCCAAATAAAGGAAACCCCCCGCTTCACCCTCGGGGTGCGCGGCGATGTGGCCGGCACGGCGGCGACGGTGGCCGCCCTCACGGGCCAGCAGGTAGTCGCGCAATCGGCGGACGTGTCCCGGGCCCCGCGCCGCAGCCTGCTACAACGGCCCTACCTGCTGCGCCTGATCGGTACGGCGGGCAGCTGGTTTCTGATGGACATCGCGTTCTACGGCAATAGCGTCTCTTCGCAGATCATCCTCAAGGCGCTGCTGCCCCATGCCAGCCTGATCGAAACCACCCTGATCGCCGCGGCCATCTTCCTGGTGGCGGCCGTGCCGGGGTACTGGGTCGCCGTGGCGCTGATGGATCGCCTCGGCCGCCGCCGCATTCAGGCCCAGGGCTTTTTGGTGATGGCTTTGGCCTATGCCCTGGTCTTCCTGGTCCCCGGCATCGTCAAGCTGCCGTTCCTGTTCCTGGCGGCGTACGGCGTGAGCTACTTCTTCATCGAGTTCGGTCCCAACGAGACCACCTTCGTCTACCCGGCGGAGATCTTTCCGGTTGAGGTCCGCGGGCTCGGCGACGGGATCTCAGCGGCGGGCGGCAAGACCGGCGCCTTCGTCGGCGCCTTCCTCATGCCGCTTCTGGTGCAGGACCTGCACCTGCCGGGCACCATGGGCATCCTGGCCGGGGTGTCCATCCTCGGCGCCCTGCTCACTCTGGTCACCCTGCCGGAGCCCAACCAGCAATCGCTGGAGGAGGCCGCCGGGGATCGTCCCGGTCGGCTCTGGGCGCAGGTCGCCACGGTGCAGCCCAAGACATCCTGACTCTGACGTGACCCGATGCGGCGGTCGGCGTCTCGGCGGCGGGGGGCCCTGGGGGGCAAGGGCTCGCATCAGGCCCCTGCCAAGGCCGGCGGGCGGCCCGCAAGGGGTGCGGTCTCCGGGTACCGTGGGGGCGGCGGATCCCGCCTCCACGGGTCACTACTGTGGTATGCCTATACGCCACCACTGGCGGGCGTGCCCCGCCATTCGCGCAGGTGAACGTACCTAAACGTGTGACGCTGGCAGTGGAACCCCCGCCGGTTCTTGCAGCCCCGAAGGTTCTCCGGGATGGATCCGCTGAGCCGCAGGCTCCCTTGAAACCCGGTACCGGGTCGTGGCGTGCGCATCCACCTGTTCGTCGACGCACCGGAGGTCTGCGCGAGTTGCGCGGTTACCGCGGCGCGTGCGGCGATTTCCCTTGGTAGAGGCGAGCGTCCGCGACGCGCAGCAATTCCGCGGGCTCGCGCCCATCCGCGGGCCAAAGCGCCATCCCGGCGGCCCAGGTCGGCAGGGGAACCTCCTGGCCATAGGCGACGATCACGCTGGCGGGTGCTGGCGCAAGCAACCGCGCCAACAGCTGGTCGAGTCCGGCTAGCCCTTCGCCGGAGATCACCAGCAGGAACTCGTCGCCGCCATAGCGGGCCAGCACGTCTCCCGGGAGCAGCAGCCGGCGCAGGCGCAGGGCGACCTCCCGGAGCACCGCGTCGCCCACCTGATGGCCGAAGCGGTCATTCACCTGCTTGAACCCGTTCAGGTCCAGCATGACCACCGCGCACGCCTGACCCGTGCGCGCGGCGCGGGTGCATGCCGCATCCAGGAGGGAGAGGCCCTCCTGCCGGCTGGCT
>JAJZZC010000311.1 GCA_021797775.1 Bacillota bacterium | reverse complement strand
CAGGCGCCAGCCATCGTGAGGGAGATCGGCTCGCCCGCCTGGACCCACGTGGTTCCGTCGAGCGAGGTGTAGGCCGTCCAGCTGGTCACGTCACGGACCAGCTTCAGCCATACGGGCTTCTTGACGTAGTTGGCGGCGGGCTTGGTGTTCGGCAGAGTCAAGTCCGTCGCCGTCTGGCCTGTGCCCGTCAAGCCCGTACCCACGGTGCTGGCCAGGGCTACCGGGCGTGACTGCAACTGGATGCCGTTCCCGCCGCTGACCAGAACCGCGATGTAGGGCGCGTCGTTGCTCAGGTCGCCCCGGGCCATCAGACCGACCTTGGCCCACTGGCTCAGGTGCGGGCAGTTGACGTTGGCGAGGCTGTCGAGGCGGGCGACGAAGGACGCCTTGTCGGCCGTGGACGGCAGGCAGGCGAACACGCCGTTGTCGCTGGTGCCAGTGAGGTCGGCGCCATCCCCGAGCAGGGTGTAGGTACCGGCGGCGACCGTGATCAGCTTGCCGGCCGCGGTCGGCGGGCTGCCGGCCCCCGTCTTGGAGGGCGGGGTGAAGGCGGCGGTCTTGCCGCTGGTCACGGCGCTGATCTGCGCGCTGGCCTGCGTCGCGTAGGCCGCCTCCTTGGCGGCGGCGGCGCCGGAGGCCGACTCCAGGGCGTTGACCTGCTGGGTCGCTTGGCGCAGCCCCTCCTGCACCGAAACCTTCTGCGCCATGATCTGGGTGAACCAGTTGCTGACGATGCCCTCGGCCGTGGGGTCCTGATACTTCCAGAAGAAGTGCGAGTGCCCGAAACTCACCGAGGCGGCCATCGCCTCGATGTTCTTGCCGCGCAGGGGCGGGGCGATCGTCTTCAGCATGTGCTCCCACTCGGGCCAGAGGTCGATGCGGTTGGGCGTGATGAACGTCGTCCGCCACAGCAACTGCTGGAAGCCCGGGTCGAGGACGATGAACTTGTAGATGCTCCAAACCAGATCCGGCGGATTCCTCGAGTACGCGTTGATCGCGTAGAAGTCGTTGTTGATGAACGTGCTGGGCCCAGCAGGGAAGGCCGGCATCGGCCAGTAGCGCCAGTTCAAGCCGGTCCAGCCCAGCAGGTCGCCCTCGATGTCCCAGCCGGCCTGCGTCTTCATCGCCGTCTGCCCTTTGCTCATGCCGCCGCCGCTGCCGTTGACGACCTTGGCCAAGACCAGAGGCATGAACCACTCGTAGGCGGCCAGGTTCTTGGGGCTGTCCAGCTCACAGACCGTGTGCGTGGCGTCCCCGTAGTTGGCACCCCAGGCCGCCGAGATCCACGGCTTGTTCGGGAAGCGCGTGAGGTTGATCCCCTCGACCCACTGCCCGTTGCGGGTGCCGGCGATCGCGCGCCAGAGCTTCTCCGCCTCCAGGTAGTCCCAGTTCTCGCTCGGCGCCTTCAGGCCCAACTGGTCCAGCATGGTGAGGTTGACCGCCACGACCTGTGGCCCATCGTACTCCGGCAGGGCCAGCACACCCTGCTCCGCCGTGGTCAACCCCGCCAGGTGCCCGGGCGAGAACACGGAGAGATCGACGTTGTCCTGTTTGATGAAGGGCGCCAGCGGCCGGAACGCGCCGGCGTTCAGGAAGGTGTACCAGTCGCCGCAGCAGCCGGTGATGACGTCCTCCGCCGAACCCGCCAGGCTGGCGGCGATTTCCGCGCCCGACCCGACGTTCGGCCCGTTGGAGCCGCCGCCCGGTGTGGTCGTCACGGAGACCCCCGGGTGCTTGCGCGTCCAGTTGGCGGCGATGTACGCATCGACCAGCGCCTGCATCTCGCCCGAATACTGGCCGCTGCCTTGATAACCGATGGCTACGAACAGCTTAACCTGCCCGTTCTGCGCCGCGGGCGCTGCGGCTGCGCCCTGGGCCGGCAGCAAGGCGCCGCCGAGAGCACCCAGGGCGCCCGCAGCCAGGGAGCCGCCGACGAAAGCCCGGCGGCTGAATGGTGTACCGAGCGACTTCCACCAGGATGCGCGCATGAGGGACTCACCTCCACAATATTCAGTCACACTCAGCCTGCAAGCGCTCGCACGCCTTGTGGCCCGCCCGCCGGCAGGGCCCGTCCTCCCGCGCCGGGAGTCGCGCCCCGCCGTTCGTCCAGCCCCGGGCGCACATCCCCGAATAGGCTGTCACCCAGGGGGCGACCGTCCGTTCGTGCCGGCACCCCCCAAGGTATTTCCGACGCGGAGGCCTGGCCGGGTCGCTAAAATCACAGCCTATGTGCACATCCCCCCCTTCGCCGGGACACCGTACGGCCGGGCGAGAGGGCCATCACGGTCTACCACCCCACGAGCGCGCGGTCTCACCCTACCCCCCTCGCAGCGGCTTCCCGTCCACTTGCGGAACAACGGCTTCCCGCACCCCGCCCTCGCCCCACCCGGCGACGGTCGATGCCCGCACCCGCAGTTCCACCGGTAACACGACGTTTTTCCCCGCCGTCCGCCCGTTCGCCAGCATCTCGAGCAGCAACGTGGTCGCCGTCTCCCCCATCATGCGCGGCGCCTGCCGCAGGGTCGTGAGGGGAGGGTTCAGCCATGCCGCGTAAGGAAGGTCGTCGAAACCGGTCACCGCGACGTCGTCCGGCACCCGCACCCCCAGGGCACGCAGGGAGGACAGCACCTCGGGGGTGACGTGGTCGCTGCCGCACAGGAGCGCCGTCGGCCGCCCAGCCCCCGGTTTGGCCATAACGTCCAGGACAGCCTGGCGGACCCCTGGGGGATGACCGCCAAAGGTCGCCACCTCCCGCAGGGTAGCGACGGGCAAGCCCGCTTCGGCCACTGCGGCGCGCACGCCCGCCAATCGCTCCCGCACCGAGGTCGCGCCTTCGTCGCGGGGCGCCAACCATGCCAGCCGCCGATGGCCGAGGCCCAAGACATGCCGGCCCAGGTCACGCCCGCCGGTGAAGTTGTCGGAAACCACGTAGGGGACCGGGCAGTCCTTCAGGTGACGGTCAAAGAACACCACCGGGTAGCCGGTGCGCGCGAGCGCGGCGAAGTAGGCCCCCTCGTCGCCCCGGCGGAGCACCGGCCAGACGATCAGCCCGGCGGCCCCGTGTTCCCTGAGCTGATCTGCGGCGGTCGGCTGGCCCCCGCTCGGGCGGTCCAGGTCGCCGTCGCCGACCGCGCGGATCGTCACGGCAAAACCGGCCTGCGCCGCCGTGCGCTCGATACCGGCCAGCGCGTCGAGCATGAACCAGCTATCCAGGTGCGCCACCAGTACACCGACGCTCATCCCGCCGCGCCCCGCGGCAGCCGATCGCGGTGGGGCCACGAAGGTGCCCTTGCCCTGCCTCCGTTCCACCAGACCGGCGGCCACCAGGTCCGCGATGGCCCGCCTGACGGTCTGGCGGCTCACGCCGTGCGTCTCGGCGAGCTGGTGCTCGGAAGCCAGAGCCGCACCCGGACCGACCCGGCCCGCGGCGATGTCGGCGCGGAGGATGCCGGCCAGTTGTTTGTGGAGCACCAGCCGCTCGATGCGTCGCTCCGTCCCCCCGACCGTCACGCCCGCTCTGCCTGCCTTTCCCGGCACGGGACGCGCCCTGGCACCCTCCAGCCCTGGGGGCGCCCGCCGCCGCAGGGTACAAACCTGTACCCGAAGGCGCCAACACGACGCCTACCCGGATTCGCCCGTGCGCCCCATCCCCCTTGCGCCCCGGGGCCCGTCCGCTACTTGACCTTGTTCGTACATGTACCGGGCCCTCGCTTCGCAGCGCCGCATCCGACGACGTGCGCCGCTCCGCCGCAACCGTGGCACCCGGCAGAGATCCCCGGTGCGCGTTTCGCGGTGCAGCGTGACGTCTTCGCCCTTGACACCCGCTCGGGGGCCCACCACAATAGCGCCGCTTGAGGGCAGGGGCTGCTCGAACAGGGCGCCGGCCGCCGGCCCCCGTGGCATGGCCCCACCACGGGGCCCCCGTGGCGGACGGCAGGCAGGGGCAGCGGGCGAGACGCGCGGCGTGCTCCGGGTAGCCCACTGGCGATGCCATCGCGGGTGGGGAAGGGGCTGAAGATCCCGTGCTTCGCTTCTGGCCGCGCCGTCCCAAGGCCAGCCGGAAGGCGCCTTCCCTCGCCGAGCCGCGGGAACACGGCGCGGCGTCGCACGCGGCCTGCGCGGTACGACCGCGGGTTGTCGGCACGGCGGACGGAGAGGCGCACACCCAGGTCGGGCATGAGCTACCTCTCTTATGCGCCGGCACGGACCTGACCGAAGACGGGCAATTCGGTCGCCGGTGGGTAGTCGTCCAGGACGGCGAGGTGCTCGTGCTCCAGGCGGCCGGCGTGTGGGACCACCCGCAGGGCCCTTACTACAAACGCCGGCGCGAAGAGATGTGGGACGGCCGTCATCTGTTGCTCGCGGCTCTGCCTCCCCCCGAGGCCACCATCGTGCGGCGGGAACCGCTGGCGAACATCCGGCGCTGCCGGGTGCGGCACGAGGCGGGCGCGGCTGTCCTCGTACTGGAGCGCCGGCCCGCCACCATGCCCGAGCCCGGCGTTGCGGCATCCGAGGAAGCTGAACCAGGGGAAACCCTCGCGTTAGCGCGCTTCACAGGTACCCTCAGCCGCCAGTTGGCCTTGGCCGCCCGTGCCATCGAGAAGCTGGCCAGCGGGCAGCCTCTGGAGATCGCGCCCCCGGACCTCCCGTACTGCTGCCCGAAGTGTGGCCGGCGGCTGCCCGAGCACACGCAGGTCTGTGCCACCTGCCTGGACAAGGGCAAGACCGTCAAACGCCTCCTGCGGTACGCCATGCCCTATCGTGGCCGCATGCTGCTGGCCGGTGGGCTCGTCGTCGTCGCCAGCCTCCTGGGCCTCATCCCGCCAGCGATCACCAAGCTCCTTACCAACGACCTCACCGCGGCGGGCGGGCCCCACCTCAGCCCGATCGGTACGCTCGTCTTGCTGCTCTTCCTGATCAGCGCGGTCAACCAGTTCATCAGCGTACTTCAGGCCCGCCTCGGGGTCTGGGTCACCTCGCGCATCGTCGGCGACCTCCGGCGGCGGATCTGGGAGTCGCTGCAGCACCTGTCGCTGTCATACTTCGACCGCATGCAGGTCGGCCAACTGATGTCCCGCATCAACAACGACACCGGCAGCGTGCAGCAGTTGCTGACCGACGCCGTTCCCTTCTTCCTGCCCAACGTGTTGCGCATGCTGGGCGCGGTC
>JAJZZC010000310.1 GCA_021797775.1 Bacillota bacterium | reverse complement strand
CAAACACCCTGCGACCATCTGGGCTCACGGCCACCGCCACCACCTGGTTGGGCCCGCCAGTGTTGAGGGATACCGTAAACGGCGAAAGGGGGCTGAGGGTCCGTGCCTGAAAGCGATCCACATGGCCGCTGAAGGCCGCGGCGAAGAGCGTGCCGCCATCTCGGGGGGAGAAGGTGGCCTGCATGAAGCCAGCGTGCCACGTGCTGGGATTTTTGGGATTGAATCCGGACTCGGCGGTTTGGATGGTCTTCAGGAGCTGCCCGTCGGAGGTGCGAAACATCAGCACGTCGCCGCTGACCGGACTGAACGCGTAGAGGCGCCGCCCCCCGGTGGACAGGGCGAGGCTGACAAAGCGTTGCGTGGGTGCCAGGGTGGTGACCAGCGTGTGCGTCTGGAGATCCAGCACGTCGATCCCCGCCCGATTGAGCCCGGCCACGTAGGCGTGCCGACCGTTGGGCATGACCACGGCCGCCATCCCGCCGTTCCCGGGGAGCACCGCTTCCAGGTTGTACGGAGCGGATGCGTTATACAGGCGCGCAAAACCGAAGCCCACGGCGAGCACGTGCCGCCTGTCCGGTGTGAGCACGGTCAGCGCCTTGGGTGAGCGCGGCATGGGCGCCGACGCGATCACCTTGCCCGAGTGCAGGTCGAGCATGTCCAGCCGGCCGTTGGCACCATCGGCCACATAGGCCAGGCCATCGGGCGCGACGGCCGTCGCGAAGGATTGTCCAGCTTGGGCGAATGGAACCAGGCGTGTGGGCGCACCGGGCTCCAGGATGACGAGTTCTCCGCCGCGTGGCCCGACCAGGGCGTAGGGCGCGGTCGGTCCCGCTGCCGCCATCGTCCCGACGACGACCGACGCGGTGGCGGCGGACACGGCCAGGATCCGGAGCGGCCGCCACCAGGAGTACTTCGCAGAACGCCTTGACCCAAAGGACATCTTCATCGTCTTCGTCCCTCCGGCTGTCGGCCACGGCCGGGTGTGCCATCCGGCGACTCCGCAGCAAAGCCGGCCTTGCACCAGCCACGACCCGACAGAGAATCACTACGCGACCCGCGTCGCCAATCCCCCGTGCTGACCACCTCGACACGACGTGGACCAGCCGGCCCCACGACCTGACGGCGGCCGCCCAGGCTGGATCGACCGGCCTCAGCCGTCCGAGGTGGCGCCGACCCCGTGCCTTGTCGCCAACGCGCGAGGTCGGACGAGCTCTTCGAGTGAAGCCCCGGCACCCTCGGGCCCGAACACGCACCATGGGATGATGGCCAGCACCCCGATGCACCAGAAGCCGGCGAGCAGCCAGTATGCCGCGCCCACCCCGGCCCGCGCGGCCACCGCTGTGAGCAGCACCGGGGCGATGGCGGCCGCGACGCGCCCGCAGCCCACCGATACGCCGATCCCCGTGGAGCGCAGTTCCGTGGGGAAGATCTCGGCGAAGGTGGGGTACGCGGACATCCAGGCGGCGGTGCCGCAGAAGTTGACGACGATGAAACTCCAGAGAACGGCGCTGGCCTGGCCCGTTGCCGTGGCCCAGGCCAAAAGCCCGATGGAGAGTGCGGTGAGCCCGTAAGCCAGCGGCACGGTCCGCTTGCGGCCCCAGCGGTCGAAGACCGTCAGCATCGCCGCCCCGCCGCAGAGCGCGCCGATGTCGCCGTAGATGAAGAGCACCGGAATCCTCGCGGTGGGGATGTGCACCGCCGGGAAGATGACCAGCGGCGCAAACGCAAAGAGCCCGTAATAGCCAAAGGCTTCGGACACATCCAGGAGGGCCCCCAGCGCGACACGCCCCGGATAGCGCCGGAACAGGACCCGCACATCCCGCCAGAAGGTGGACTGAAGCGACGGCGCGCTTCCGGCCGGCGGTCCTGCGGCGGGGGGGCGGGCGCCCCTGCCCCGCCCGCCGCTTGCCACCTCGATTTCGGCGACGACACGCCGGGCCTCGGTGCGGCGGCCCTTGACCCACAGCCAGCGCGGGCTTTCGGGTATGAAACGGCGGGCCCAGGCGAAGATCAGCGCTGCCACGGCGCCCACGCCGAACCCCAGACGCCAGCCCAGCGCCGGAGGCAGCGTGGCCAGGAAGATGGCCGAGACGCCCGCCGCCAAGAGCGCGCCGATCGACCAGAAGTTGATCACCGCCGCCGTTGCCGTCCCCCGCTGTCGGTGAGGGACGAATTCACCGATGGCGGCGTTGATGCAGGAGTACTCCGCCCCGACGCCAAGGGCGGTGAGAAATCGCCAGATCAGCAGAGAAGGGTAGTTCCACGAAAACGCGGTGAGGATGGTGAACAGCGCGTACATCGCCAGCGTCAGTTGGAACAGGCGCTTGCGGCCGAAGCGGTCCGCGAGGTACCCGAAGGCGATGGCCCCGACCATGATGCCGATCAACCAGAGACTCACCACAGCGGCGCTCTGCACCGTGGAGAGGTGCCAGAGCCTCTCCACGACGGCGACGACGCTGACCTCAAACGCGTCGAACAGCCAGGCGACGCCCAGGACCGTCGTGAGGACAAGGTGCCAGCGCGACCACGGCAGAGCATCCAGCCTGGCCCCTGGACCCTGGGCGTCGTTCCGGGATCGGGCCATGCAGCGGTACCCCCATAGGCCCGGAGCCCGGAGAGGTCCGGCGCACCGGGTGCGCGATGATCCCCGCCTGCCCGCCGCCGACCGAAAGAGGTCGCAGCGGCCTGCACAGGCCACGTGGGAGCGGGGTGGATCACCGCCACCGCGGTGGCGGCCAGCTAATGATGCGGAATATCCAGGGCGTGGAGCAGTTGGTGTTCGTCGAAGCCCAGGACCAGTTGGCGCCGCCCGCCTGCCTCGACCAGCGTCGCTGGTGTGGCCTTGGCGCCGAGGGCCTGAAGCTCCGCCAGCCACTTGGGGTCGGCACGAATGTCGCGTTCCTCGAAGGTGATCCTGCGTCGCGAGAGCCACGCCTTCTCTGCGTGGCAGCCAGCGCAGTCGGGTTGCGTATAGATGATCACCCTGTCGGGTCTGACCATGAAATCCATCCCCTCTCCGAAGCGCCGGCCGCCATTGCATCGATCCGGACGGCCACGGCTGCTCCGGCCTCGATGAAACCACAGGGACGACCGGGCGAATGTCAGCCGGGCTACATCCCCACCAGCCGCCGCCCGCACGGTCCCGGAGCGCCGGGGATGGGTAGGGCCCGTTACATTGCCGGGGCTCTGGTGCGGCTATGCTGATTGGGGTGGTGCGGCATGGTGGAGCTGTTTGGGCAGAAGGGCTGCCCCGGTACCGCGCGGGCGCGCCGCTACCTGGCGGCTGCCGGTGTTCCCTGGCGGGAGTACGACATCGCGCAGGATGCGGCCGCGAGAGCCGAAATGCGGAAGCACGGAGCATTCGGCACGCCCCTGTTGCTGGTCGGGCGGCGGGAGGCGCTGTTCGGCTTCGACGCGGCGGAACTCGAAGCGGCGCTGGGACGGGAGGGGCTGCTCCGTGGGAGCTCGTGAGGGAACGGAGAAGATCCGGCTGCTGAGCGCGATGGAGATCTTCGCGGAGGCGCCGGAGGCGGTCGCCACGGTGGACCGGCTCGCCCCCATGGTGACGGCGCAGCGGGGTGACCGGCTCTCGGACCCGTCCCGCCGCGGCGCGGGTCTGCACTTCATCAAGCGCGGCCACGTCCGCCTCTACGCCCTGGACCCGTCCGGACACGAGGCCACCGTTGCCGTCCTGGGCATGGGCCACGTCTTCGGCGAGGTCGGTGTCCTGGCGGCCTCCCCGCCGGAGCTATACGCCGACGCAATGGACGACGTGGCCCTGTGCACGCTGCGGCGCGGCGATCTGGAGGAATTGCTGCGCCAGGAGCCCCGCCTGGGCATACGCCTGCTGGAGGCGCTGAGCGGCCGCATCCGCGACTTGGAGGAGCAGTTGGTCGCCCTCGCGCTGCAGGATGTGCGCCACCGGCTGCTATTGCTGCTGGCGCGGCTGGCGGCTGCCTTCGGCGACCCGGCTGGCGGCTGGGCCTCCATTGACTTCATCACGCACCAGGAGATCGCCACGATGATCGGCTCCACGCGCGAAACGGTCACCGCCACGCTCTCGGACCTCGCGCGGAGCGGGGCCGTGCGCACCGGCCGGCGCCAGATGTGGGTCAACACTGACGTGGTGGCCCGGCTGCTCAACGCGGCCGGTCGCCCATCCCGATGAGCCGGGCCGATCTGGCCGTCATCGGCGGGGGCACCGCCGGCCTGGTGGCGTCCGTCGGGGCTGCCGGCCTCGGGGCAAAAGTGGTCCTGATCGAGCGCGAGGAACTGGGCGGGGAGTGCCTGCACACGGGTTGCGTCCCGACCAAGGCCCTGCTCGCCGCCGCCCGGGCCGCTGCCGCCGTGAAGGACGCCGGCCGTTTCGGCGTGCGCGTCCCCTCCGGCACCCGGGTGGATGCGTCGGGCGTCTGGGCCCATGTGCGGGAAGCCATGCGTCAGGCCGGTGAGTCGGACAGCCCCGAGCGCATGCGGCGCCTGGGGATCGAAGTACTGCGCGCCTCGGCGCGCTTTTCGGGCCCGCGGCGCATCACGGCCGGCGACCGGGAGATCGACGCCCGCGCCGTGCTCGTCGCCACCGGATCGCACACCCGGGTGCCGAACGTACCGGGTCTGGCGGATTCGGGGTATTGGACGCACGTGGAGGCCGTCGCCGCGGAGGAGATCCCGTCCTCTCTCTGCATCGTCGGCGGCGGACCCGTCGGCGTGGAGTTCGCGATGGCCTTTGCCCGGCTCGGCAGCCGGGTCACGCTGCTGCAATCGGGACGCCGCCTGCTGCCGCACGAAGACCCCGAGATGGCTGACGCCATCGCGGGCGTGCTGGAGGCCGAGGGCGTCGCCGTGCACACGCAAGCGCGCATGACCGCGGCCGGGCGGGGATGGGTGGAGGCCGCCGGGCAACGGTACGCGGCAGCGCGCATCCTCATCGCGACCGGCCGAGAGGCGACGCTGACCGACCTGGATTTGCCGGCGGCCGGTGTGCGGGTGGATCGCGACGGCGTCGTGGTGGACCGGACGCTCCGGACGACGGCGTCCGGAGTATTCGCGGCCGGCGACACGCACGGGCACCTCCGGTTCACCCACGTCGCCGCCCATGAGGCGCGGGCCGTCGTGTCCAACGCACTGTTCGGGATGCGGCGCGGGATCGACCCCGAGCGCGTTCCCGCCG
>JAJZZC010000051.1:1108-26508 GCA_021797775.1 Bacillota bacterium | reverse complement strand
GTGACGCCCCGTCGTACTGCGGCGCCTCGCCTGGAGTGTGGCGCGGCCAGCGGCCCTGCGTTCCAGTGGTAAGCGTTCAGCCCGGGGGTGGAAGCGCGCAGGACGCGGGAAGCCTTGTGCCCCAAGGGGCTTCCCCGACGGCCGGTCGTCATGCGGGAGGGTACCGATCCCGCGACCGGCTCGTCTGGGCTCGTCCGCTAAGACAGAGTGCCCGCCAGTAGTGTGCCAATCTCCTTCACACCACTAACAGATCCTCGTCGCTTTGCGCCGCGCGGTCTCCGCACACCCGGTCGGCGGCAGCCGCCGGCAGGCAGGGCCGGGGCGTTCTCGGCAGACGGCCTCAGCGACAAGGGTTGGCAGCGCATGGCGACAACCCGGGGCGTACGGCGGCTCTCTCTGAGCCCCTCTGTGCATCGCGACCGTGGGCGCCCAAGCCAAATCGTGCGCCCGTTGCGGTTGGCGGGCGGCGGGTGCCCTGGCCCCTCCACCGCGTGGCTGTGCGCACCATCGTTCGTACCCCAAAGCCCCCTCTGCGGAATGACGCCGTCCTGCGCCGGCAGGAGCCGGGGGAGGCGGGCGCGGAATCCCCCGGCAGTCGACGCACTGCGGCACGGTTCGCCCGGCCGGAGGCAATGGCGGCAGAGGCCGTGGGCACGGACACCGGCAGGCCCGCGCTGAGCCATCGGCGGGCGCAGGCGGCGCGCCGTCCCCGCGGACGGGCACCGGCCCGGGTGCCGCCCCGCGTGCCCGTCCTGCCCCCAGGCGGCGCCCCGGCGGGGGCGATGGCCTCTCACCGGTGCCTGGCGCGTCCGGGCGGCATCGCGCCCCGCCCGGGCCGCCTTGCGGCCCCCCGCGGGCGGCCCAGCGGGATCCGGAGAGGCAGGCCCCTGCGGTCCCGGGGAGGGGCGCGGGTCAGCCTGCGCGCCGCGCCCCCCGCACCGTGTCGCCCCGGGCAGCATCCGGCGGTCCCAGGGGCCTCGGCGGACCCGGCCCGCAAACCACAGGGATGAGGAGGGACGGGCCCTGCGCAAGGCGGAACGCGCCGACAGCACGCGGTTGGCCCACCTCGACCTTCTGGAGCGCGTGGGTATCCTGGCCGACGACGACCCTGCCGCCTACCGCCGCGTGCAGCGGGCCGAGGAGCGGCTGGCCCGCTTCTACCGCGAAGGCCCGGGCTGGAGCCTTGCGCGCACCCGCGCCATGGCGCGCCTGATCAAGGAGCCCGCGCCGGCAGCCGCGGGACGGGGCCTGCCGCGCCTCCAGGAGCCCATGGACTACGCGCTGCTGGCCTGGGTGCTCTGGTACGGCGAGGGGCTGCTGCTCTCGGCGACGCCGGGGACGGGGGGCGGCGAAACACAGTTCGTGCTGTCGGACCTGGCGGAGGCGTTGTTGGCCGAGACGGCCGCCGCGCCGGACGTCCCCGCGCTCGACCTGCGCGACCACCGCCACCGGGAGAGCCTCGTGCGCGCGCTGCGCGGGCTGGAGGCCTGCCAGGCCATCCGCCGGCTGCAGGGCCTGCCGGAGGAGTGGGAGGCCGGTTCGGGCAACGTCCTCTACGAGTTCACCCCCATGGCCGCCCGCCTGCCGGTGCGGCTGGATGCCGCCGAGCTGATGGCGCTGGCCACCGGGCCCGCCCACCCGCGGCGCGAGCCCGCTGCCCCCGGAGCGGCCGAGCCGCTGCAGCGCGCCTGGCGTGCCCTGCTCCTCGGCCCGGCCTTCCACGCGCTCGACGACCCCGAAGCCTTCGCCGCGCTCGTCCGGGCGCGCACGGCCGTGGCGGCGGCGCTGCGCGACGCGCTGGGCTGGGACCTGGACCTGCGCCAGGGCTTCGCGCTGGTGGTCCGGGGCGAGCCGGCCGAGTCCGCGCAGGCGGTGGCCGTGGAGACGGATCGGCGCGCTATCCAGCACCCGGTCCTGCTGCTGGCCGCCCTCTACCGGCGGCGCGTCCAATCCGGGGAACTCGTCCCCGACGCCGACGGCGTGCTCAGCCTGCCGCTGGCCGTGCTCGAGTCCGACCTCTGGGGGCTGCGCGACGCCCACCGGGAACGCTGGGGCGCCGTGCTCGGCGCCGCGAGCTCGCGCCAACTCCTGCGCGACACGCTGACCGAGATGCGCGCCGCTGGCCTGCTGCGCGGGCCGGATGAGACGGACCGCGTCCACCTGCTGCCCGCCCTGGCCCGCGCCGCGGGACGGTACGCGGAAGCCGACGCCGAGCGCCGGGGGCGCCGGGGAGGTGAGACGGATGGCCCTGCCCGCTCCGGGCCGGTTGCCCTTGGACTTTTCTAGCGCCCTGGCCGCGCGGGCCGAGCGCGTGGCGACCGCGCTGGAGGCACGGCCCGGGGGCCCGGACGGCTGGCGGCCGACGCGCATCATCTTCCGGCACTTCTGGCTGTTCGACCAGGAGGAGTTCCGCTTCCTCCACGGGCGGCTCTTCCTGCGGGGGGCCAACACCTCGGGGAAGTCGACGGTGCTCGCCGCCGCCGTGCCCCTGGTGCTGGACGGCGACCGCGCGCGGCACCGCCTGGACACCTTCGGCGGCGGCGGCCGCTCCCTGCAGTACTTCCTGCTCGGTCCCGACTCCGCCGAGCGCGGGGACCCCGACGCCTTCTACCACGAGCAGCGCACGGGATACGTGGCCATGGAGTTCGCCCGCCCAGCCGGCGCGGACGGCGCCGCCGCCCACCTCACCATCGGCATCGGGCTGCACTGCTCGCGCCAGCGTGAAGGGATGCCTGTCACCTTCTGGGGCTTCTGCCTGCAGGACGGCCGGCGCCTGGGCCGCGATCTCGACCTGGTGGGGCCCGACGGCACCGCGCTGCGGCGGCAGGACCTGGAGGCCGCCCTCGGCGCGGGCGGGACCGTGGTCACCACCGTCGGCGCCTACCGCGAACTGGTCAATCGCGCCCTGTTCGGTTTCGCCGACCCCGCGGACTACGCCCACCTGCTGCAACTCCTGCTGGAACTGCGGGCCCCCAAGCTCAATCGCGACATGGGGCCACGCGTCGTGGGCGAACTGCTGGCTGAGTCGCTCCCCCCGGTCGACCGCGCCCTCTTTGAGCAGTTGCGCACCATCCTGGAGCGGATCGACGACTACGTGGACAGTTGCGCGGAGTTGCGCCGCCGCCACGCGGCGGCGGAGCGCCTGGACCAGGCTGTCTCGCTGGTGCAGCTCCGGCGCGCCGAGGCCGCGTCCGCGCGCTATCTCGAAGACCTCGGGCGCCTGCGCCAGGCCCTTGCCGCCTCCGACGCCGCCGCGGCCGTCCTGCGCGCCGCCCACGCGCACCGGGAGGCCGCGCAAGCACGCGCTCGCGCGGCCTCCGAGCGGGCCCTGGCGGTCGAGGGTGAGCTGCAGGCCCTGCGCGAGAGCGAGGTGCTGCGCGCCGAGGACGCCTTGGCCGGAGCGCAGGGGCGCGCCCAGCGGGGCCGGGAGCGCTGGGAGGCGTGCAGCGGGCGGGTCGAGGCGCTGGGCCGCCGCCTGGAGGAGGCCCGTCGGGGGGAGGGGCTCGCCCGCGCCCTTTGGACCACACGTGCCGAGGCGCTGCGCCAGGCGTTGGCGCGGTATGCGGCCGATGCCACGGCGGCGCAGTGGCCGCTGGCGGTGGAGGCCGCGCGCGGCGCCGAGCAGGAGCTGGCGGCGGCCTGCGCCGAGCCGGGCGACGGGCAGGCCGACCTGGCCCGCGCCGTCCAGGCCGCCTGGTTGCTCGACGCGGCGCGGGAGCGCGACGCCGCGCTAGCTGAAGTGCGCCGCCGCCAGGACGAGCGGGAGCGGGCCGAGGCCGCGGCGCGCGGGGCACAGGCCCGGTTCGAGCTGGCGCACGAGCACACCCGGGAGGCGCGCGACGAGCAGGCCCGCCGCGAGGCGGCGCTGGCGGAAGCGGCCGGCGCGGCGGCGGCCGAACTGGCCGCGTGGGCCGCTGCGCTGCACGCGCTGCGCGTCCCTGGGGAGGCCGTGGACGCCGCCTGCCGCGCGCTGCAAGCGCACCAGGACCCCGCTGCGCCCGCAGACACCCTGTTGCAGCCGGTGTGGCGGGCCGTCGCCGGCCATCGGGCCGAGGCGGAGCAACGGCACCGTGCACTCGGCCGCGCGCGGGACGACGCCGCGGCGCGCCTGGCAGCCAAAGAGGACGAACTGCAGTCCTGGGAGGCGGTCCAGGAGGCGCGCCCGCCGCGCACGGCCGGCACCCTGGCCGCGCGAGCACTGCTGGCCGCCCAGGGGGTCGCCGCCCGGCCCTTCTACGAGAGCCGTGACCTCGATCCCGCGCTGGACCCGGCTGCCGCCGCCCGGATTGAGGCCGCAATCGAGCAGGCCGGGGTGCTGGACGCGCTGGTGGTGGCACCGGAGGACCTCGCGCGCGCCGAAGCCGCCCTGACGGCGGCGGGGATGGGCGACATCTTCGTACACGCTGGCGAGGCCGCCATCCTGGGCGGGTCGCCCCCGACGGGCGCGAGCGGCGGGGGGGCGGCCGCGGGGCATGCGGCGGCTGCCGCCCCCCCGCTGGACGACCACGGGCGCCACGCGAACGGGTCCCCTGGCGGCGGCGCCTCCACGCGCGCGGAGGCGGACGGCCCGGCGGGCGACGGCCCCATGGCGGCGCGTGCCACTGCGGGAGATCGCTCTGTCGCGCGTGCGGCGGCTGAGGACGGCCCGGCGGGTGACGGTCCCCCGGTGGCGGGTGGCGCGGCGACGGATGGCTCGGTGGCACCTGGCACGGTGGAAGCGGGCGCGTCTCCGACCGGGCGGGCCGGGGGGCCAGCCGGCACGGCCCGCCGCACAAGCGGTCATTCGGGCCGTGCCACGGCCCAGGGCATGGCACCGGACGGCAACGCCGGCGGACCCACCGCGCGGGACAACCCCTTCCCAGCCATCGCCCACCCCGCCACCGGACTCCCCGCGCGCGCGGCGGCGGACCCGCTCGCACCCAGCGGCGACCGCGCTGCGGCCAGTGGCGCGCTGGACGGGGCCGCCGGTGGGCGCGACACTGGCGGCGCCCACATCCGCGCCCAGGGTGCGCGGGGCGCCGCCGCGGACACCGGCACCGCCCTGTCCCTGGTCGGGACGGCCGCCCCCGCCGATGCGGCCGTGGCCATCTTCCGTCCGGACGGCAGCTGGCGTCACGGGATCCTCGCCGGCCGCGCCGCCCCCCCTGCGGGCGAGGGCCCACGCTACTTCGGCGCGGACAACCGTCGGCGCCGCCACCAGCAGCGCTTGGCTGAACTGCGCGCCGAGCGGGCGGACCTGGGGCACGCGCTCGGCGAGGCGGAGGCCGCGCTGAGCGCGGCCATGGATGCGGCGGCGCACGCCGAGGAGGAGGCCGAGGCGCTACGGCGGCTGGCCGGCCCGGCCGCGCTCGGGCAGGCGGCGGTACGGGCCGCCGACGCGGCGGCGCGGGCGTCCGCGGCGGGGCGCGCCGAGGAAGGCGAACTCCACCGGCTGGAACAGGCGCGCGCCCTGGTCGCGGAAGCCGGGCGCGCCTTGGAAGAGGCGCAGGCAGCCGTCCCCGAGGCCCGGGGGCGGGACCGGAGCGGCGTGGACGAGCTGATCACCCGTGTCGGCGCAGTCGTCGGTTCGTGCCGCGAGGCGGCCGCCACCGCGGCGCGCCTGGCGGACGCGGAGGGGCACCTGGCGCGCGCGCGCGGGGCGGTGGCCGAGGTGGGCGCCGATGAGGAGACGGCCCGTGCCGACCGGGACCGTGAGCGCGGGGAACTGGCCAGGGAGGAGGCGGCCGTGGCGGCGCTGCGCCAGCGGCTGGAGTCACCGGAGGGCCGGCAGGAGCGGGAGCGGTACCGGCGCCTGCGCGAGGAGGATACCCGCCTGCGCCGGGAGGTCGTGGAGGCGGAGAGCGAGGCGGCGCGCGCGGCCGAACGCCTGGATCGCGCCGAGGCGAACCGGGCGGGCGCCGAGGATGGGGTGCGTGCGGCCGAGGGCCCCGAGGGCGAGGCGCGCCAGGCGCTGGAGAGCCAACTGACCGCCTACCCCACGCTGGCACCGCACCTGACAGCCCTGCGCTCCGGCGCATCCGGACCGGAAGACGCGGCACGGTCGCTCCTCGCGCGCCGGCGCGACGACGAGCGGCAGTCCCGCCGCATCGCCGATGACCTGGAAGCGGCGCGCGCGGCCCTCAGCGAGACGGCAGTCGAGACCCGGGCGGCCCTCGCCGACTACGCCCCGGATCCGGACGCCCGTCTGGGTCTGGTCCGCCTGCGCGCCGCGGGGACGGCGGTCTGGCCCGTGCAACTGCGTGAGGAGCTGCAGGTGCGCCTGCTGGAGCAGGAACAGTGGCTGCGGGCCAAGGAGCGCGAGCTCTACGAGGACTTCCTCCTGCACCAGATGCGCGAGGCGCTGCACGCGCGCATCCGCGAGGCCGAGGACTGGACGGAGGCCATCAACCGCGACCTCTGCGAGGCACCGCTGGGTAGCGGCGAGGTTCTGGAGTTGCGGTGGTCCCCTGTGGCGGGAGCGGGAGTCGCCGCCCACCTCCGCCTGTTGCGCAGCGATCCCGCCATGCTGCGGCCGGAAGAGCGGCAGGCCCTGGCCGATGCCTTCCGCGCCGAGGTGGAGCGGGTCCGGCGCGAGGAGCGTGAGCAGGCCGCGGACCTCAGCTTCGGCGAAGCCTTGGAGGAGGCATTGGACTATCGGGCCTGGTTTCACTTTGAGATCATCAGCCGCGCCCCGCACCAGAAGGCCACCCTCATCGACGACCGCCGCTTCTCGACGCGCAGCGGGGCGGAGAAGTCGCTGGCCCTGGTGCTGCCCCTGGTCGCGGCCGTCTCTGCGCGCTACGACCTCGCCCGCCTGGAGGCCCCGCGACTGATCGCCTTCGACGAGGCCTTCGCGGGGGTGGATCCGCGCAACGTCGCCGAGTCGCTACGCTTCCTCTGCCGCTTCGGCTTTAGTTGGGTCATGGCCAGCGAGCGGTTGTGGGGCGTCGGCGCCGCCCTGCCGGCGGCGGCGACGTACGAACTGATGCGCCGGGGCAACGTCGTGGCCGCCCTGCCCTTCTTCTGGGACGGGGCGCGCCTGCGCGATCTGGGGTCGGAGCTCGGCGGGGGGGAGGCGGCGGATGGGGGTCCGCCCCCCGCGTAGGGCCGCGGGGACGCCACCGCCGGGCGCCGGGGGCGGGCCGGGCGGGGCCGGCGCAGCGGCGGCCGCCGCTCATTTGGCCCGCCTGCCGCTGCAGCGGGTGCTGCGCCAAGCCTGGGAGCGGCTACCCCGCTACGGCCTCGGGGCGCGCATCCCCGGTGCCGACCTGACCCCGGCCGAGCGGCAAGCGTTGGATGGGCTGCTGGCGGAACGGCTACCGCCGGGCCGAGCCGTCCCCCTACGGCGTCTGGATGACGCGCTCCGACGCAGCGCCTTCGGCTGTGGGCTAGACGAAGCGCTCCACGCCCTGCTCGGCCCCCCGCCCCTGCCGCGGGTGGAGATGACCGCCCGCACCGAGGGGGCGTTCGCCGCCTTCGTCGCGTCGGTGGCGCCCCACTGGCCGGAGGCGGCAGACGAGGCCGGGCGGGTCTCGCCGGTCCTGCGCCGGGAGTTCGCCCGTGCCCGGCGCCTGGGCGAGGGCACCTTGGCGCAGCTCGGGCGCACCGCGCAGGCCGTGGGGCGGGCCGTGGGTGCGGTGGCCACCCGCGCCCACGGCGCCGCGATACCCCTGCCTGTCCTCGCCAACCGGGTGGCCGGTGACCCGCACGCCTTCGACGCGGGAACGCCGGGGGGACGGTTGCTCGTCGCGGCGCTCGGCGGCCGGCCCGGGGCAGGGACGACCGAGCGCCAGGCCGTGCTGGCCATGGCAGGCATTGCGCTGGACGGTGTCTCCTCGACGGTCGCGGTCTGGGGCGTCGCGGGCGCGGGGGATCCGGCCGCCGCCGCCGCATCCGCTAGCGAGCAGGTCTACGTGGCGCCGCTGCGGCTGGTGGCGCGGTGGGAATTGGCGCCCGCCGCCTGGCGGGGTCGCGTCGTGCATGCGGTGGAGAACCCCGCGGTGTTCGAGGCCCTCGTGGACCACGGCCCGCCCGCCGGGTGCGCGCTTCTCTGCACATCCGGGTTTCCCAGCGCGGCGGCGCTCACCCTGATCGCCCGGCTTGGCGCTGCGGGGGCGCGCGTGCGCTACGGCGGAGACTTCGACGGCAACGGGCTGCTCATCGCTCGCCACGTGCTCGCGGCGGCCGGCGAGACCGCCGCTCTCTGGCGGATGTCGGCGGCGGACTACCGCGACGCGCTCGCGGTCGCGCGTGGGCGGCCGCTGCGTCCCGAGGAAGATCGCGCGCTGGCCGAGATGGCGGCAGCCGCGGCCGAGCGGGTGGCCGCACGCGGCGGCGGTGGCGACGCCCTCGCCGCGTGCGCGACGGCCCTGCGGGCCGGGGGCGCCGTCGCCTACCAGGAGGCCCTCTTGCCGGTGCTCTGGACGGACCTAGCGGGGCAGGGCGGCTGAGAGGGGGGATGGTGGGGCGAGCCCCGGTGCCGGCCGTGGGCGGGGCGGGCCGCGGCCGTGGGCCGGCGCGCCCCGCCGAGCGCACGGCCTTCTGCTCAACCGCCAGGCGTGCACCAGGATCGGTTACATGCGGAGGCCGTGCGAGGTGGCGCCCCAGGCCTAGCCGCGTCATCCGCGGCCGATCCCCTGCCCCGGGCGCCCTCGCCCAGAGCCCGCTCGCCGACAGCCGCCCCCCACGAGGGCGGCCCTGGCCGCCCTCGCACAGAGAGAGCGGGCTATGCGCCCGACCGCGTCGTCCGCCGTAGCGCTCCTGGCCCGCGCACCGCCGCCCAACCGGCTCGCCGACAGCCGCCCCCGCCGCGGGTGTGGTCAGAGCGACACGGCCGCAGGGGAGCCACGCCGCACGGACTCGTAGACCGCTTCGGTGAAGGCGGCCACCAGCAGGCCGTCCTCGGCCGTGACCTGCACCGGTTCCCGCCCCAGGATGGCCCGGATGAAGTTGGCATCCTTGTCGCTGGGGTAAGCGACCAGCTGATCGGGCGGCACGCCCTCCGGCGCCTTGCCCACCAGCTGCACCTGCACGCCACTGTCATCCAATGTAAAGCGCGCGTCGCGGCACCAAATCTGCAGCCCTTCCGCCAGGCCGTGGGGGTGTTCGCCGATAACCGCGATGTTGCCGATGGCGCCGTTCTCGGCCCGGAAGGCGATGGAGGACAGGACATCGACGCGCCGGCCCCGGTTGTGGGTAAAGGCGAAGGCTTGGTCGGGCCGCAGGCCGCTGGTCCAGAAGACGACGTCGACCAGGTGGCTCCCCGAGTCGTTGAGCTGCCCGCCCCCGGAGAGCTCGGGCACGCCGCGCCAGCCGCGGCCCTTCCAGTCCTGTGCCTGCCATGCCTCGATGAAATGGACGGTGCCATACCGCCCGGAGGTCACCGCATCCCGCAGCCAGCGGTAGCTACCCTCGTAGTGCCGTTGATAGCCGACGAGCAGCACGCGCCCCGTGCGGTCGCGCCGCTCGATCAACCCGCGGGCCTCAGCGGTGGAGCAGGCCATCGGCTTCTCCACCTGCACGTGCGCGCCGTGTTCGAGGGCATACGCGGCGGCCTCGTAGTGCAGGGTATGCGGGATGGAGATGACGACGGCGTCAGGGTCCACCGCGGCGAACATCTCGCGGTAGTCGGTGAAGCGGGGCAACTCGACCACCCCGGGAAGGCGTTGTGCGGCCAGCTCCATGGCCTCGGCGCTGACGTCGCAGAGGGCGACGACCTGGGCCTCGGGGACCTGGAGCATGGACTGCACGTGCGCGCGCGCGTTGCCCCCGCAGCCGATGAAGGCCACCCGGACCCGTGCGGCTGCAGGCTCGGCCGGTCCGCTCAAGACGTGTCTCCCCCAAGCGACTTCTCCCGTCACACGGCGCGAAGGGGCTGCGACCGCACCCGCCGTCGCGACGGGGCTCCGATCTTCCGGCGTCCGAGTTCTCCGTGCCTGGGGGTGGACCTCCGCGCGGGTGCCGCCGGAGAGCAAGAGCGGGTCCAAGCCTTTACCGGGCGGGTCAGCGCTCCACCCGGCCGGGGCGCTCGGCCTAGTCTGTAGGCGACCCTGCCTGGAGCGATGCGCATAAGGAGACGACAAGCCGCGGGGGCACAACGGCCTGCCCATCCGCGCACAGATCCGCGCGACGAGCATCGTGCCGGTAGCGGCGGAAGGCGGTCGTGGTCCGCCCTGCGCGCGCGGCCTGTGCGTGGGCCCAAGAGCATCCCTGCGCCGGGCCGATCTGCGGCCATGCGACCGCGCCCCCAGGCCACGACCGAGCCGACCCACCCGCGCCCCGGGAAGGTCAGCTCGGCGGGCGGGGCGACACACGCGGCCCACGCCCGCGATGCCTTGGAGAGCCTGCGGCGGGTGGACCGACCGCGGGCACGCCGTGCACCCCGGCGGGCCCGGCTCAGTACCCGCGCGGCCGGGTGGCCACGAACACGGTCCCATTCTCGACCTTGACCTCGTAAGTGGCCAGCGGTTCTTCCGCCGGTGGAACGACCACGCGTCCGGTGCGGAAATCGAACGCGGACCCATGCAGGGGGCACACGATCTCGTGTCCGCGCAACTCGCCCTCGGTGAGATCCGCGTCCTCGTGGGTGCACACGGCGCTGCACGCGTAGATGCGGGTGCCGAGCCGGCAGAGCGCCACCGGCTGACCCATCACGTGCACCCCCTTGATCCCGCCTTCGATCACTTCCTCCTCCCGCGCGACCGGCAGGAAACCGGCGGGCAACGAACACTCACCCCCGTGAACTCTTGCTGAGAATCCTGGAAACTGTCTTGGGGCCGTTCGCCCCCCGAGCGGGCAACTCCTGCCGGCCACGAAGGATGCACGGGGAGGCACTGTTCCGACGGGAGTGCTCGGCGCAGGCCTCCGTGCCGGGGACCGCACCCGGCGCGCCGCGTCGGTGGCCTCCGCACGCGGGACCTCTTGCGCCACAAGCGGTCCCGCTGTGGGGCGCTGGCGGCGGCGGTCCGGCCGGCTGCCAGCAGGTCCACCCACGGTTTCGCCTGACGCCCGCCATGCCCTCTCGCTCAACTTCTGCACCGAGAACCGCGGCGCTGGACGGGCGCGGCGCAAGGCCCCGGGACCGGGCCCGGCGTCCTGCGGCGCCCCCCGGCCACATGCGCGGCCCCGCGGGAGCGCACGGCATGCGCCTTGCAGAGCCGCATGCGGCGGCCTGATCGCGCCGTGGGCAGCATGCCCTCCGCGGCGCGGCCAACAGCCGGGGGACCCGCAACGGGGCCGCAACGGGCGGAGCCGCATGCCCCTGGCCCCCACCACACCGGCATTCGGGCGCGCCAGCCACACCGGGCATCCGCGCAACCCGTGTGGCGACGGTAAGGTGCGCAGGGCCGCGTCCCGGAACGCGCGGCGCTGCCGGACGGCCCTGGCCGCCGACCCCGCCACGGCGGGCGGCACGCCCAACGACCGCTGCCGCCCCCGACCGCGCCCCCCGGCCCGGCCGTGAGCCACCTCACGCTGGGCCGTGCCCAACCGCGCCCCGTCGTCCCCGCGCACCCACCCTCCCGACCGTGCCGCGGCGTCCCGCGGTGCCCCCGAACGCGGAGGTCCCGCCCCCGCCACGCAGGGACACGACACAGGCGCCGCCGTGACTGGTCTGCCCCGATCCGCCAGCGCGCATGGCACGGTCTGCGATGCGGCACGTTACCCGCGCGGGGAGTTCCGTCCCGCGCGGCAGGATCCGCCACGGGGGAGGGAAGGCAGGATGCCGCAGTTGGAGGTCTACTGCACCGTGTGCAACTGCCACTACTGGGCCGAGGGGGAGCACTGCACGGCGGAGAAGATCCTGATCACGACGGACCGGATCGGCCAGCTCTATCCAGAGTCCCTCGACGCGGCCGATACCGCCACCGTCGCGCGGCAGCACGGCGCATCCGAGGCCGACGCGTGCATGGAAACGTGCTGCAAGACGTTCAGGGTCCGCACGAACAGGCGCCCAGCCGGGACGCCGCAGAAGATGGAGGGCAAGGCCCGGGAGCTCGCGGCCCGGCACTGAACCGCTGACCTGCTCCCGGCACCGGCGCATCGGGGAGGTGGGGCGCCACCGGGTATCTTGGCGGGGCGCCACCGCTTTGTGGGGCGGGGGCACCCCGCCGGCAGAGCGACGCCCAAGCCCCGCTCAGCGGGAGGCGGCGGCAGGGTGGGGGTTGCGCGCGGCCGAAGCCCAGATCTCACGGCAAGCTGCCTGTATCCGCGCGGCAGATGCCCACCGGTACGATCATTGTCGATGTGCCTGAGTCGGCGGAAGGGGCAGGCGTCGGCGCTGGTACGGCCCCGCCGCGGACGCCCGCGTTGCCAGCGCCAGCGCGCGGCCGTCCTGCAACGAGGCCACGGCTCCTGGCGACGCTGCACCCCGCCGCATCCGTGTGGCTCTCCCCCGCCACCCGGGCGCTGCGCCGCCGCCCCGGGGTCCAGCCCCCCTCCGGCCGCCTGCGGCCCACGGCCACCCCCGCAGCCAGGCGCCGCCACTCCAACCTCGTGGGCCCGCGTGCCACCGCCCCGGGAACCGCACCCGGCGGCCTACGGCCCACGCCTACCCCTGCAGCCCGACGCCACCGCCCCCCGCGGACCCGCACGCCACAGCGCCGAGACAAGCACCGCGGCCCATGGCCGCCTCCGCAGCCAGGCGCCCCGTCACGTCCACGGCCACCCGCACGGCCCGGCGGCCCGCCGCATCACGGCGACCCCTGCGGGCCGCTGCCCCGCCCCTCCACGGTCGCCCCGCCGCCGCGGGAGGCCCGTGGCACCCCGGGCACGCGCGCACAGGCCGCCCTGCGCGCCGCCCCCCGCAGGGGTCGGGGCGGCCGCCCCACGGGGCCCTACGCACCCACGTGCGCCCGCAGCCACTCCAGGCCCTGGCGGTAGCCCTCTTCGGCACGCGCGCGCTCGCCCTCGAACTCGACGCACCACGGGCCCTGGTAGTGCGCGGCGCGCAGTTCGGCCACCGCACGCTCCAGATCGATCTCGCCCTCGCCCAGGGCGGTGCCGCGGTAGGTCTCGCGACTGCCGCGCCCGTCCTTCATGTGCACGTGGCGCGCATAGGGAGCGATGACGTGGTAGTACCGACCCACGGTGTCGAGGTCGTGCCCCGCCCAGCGGTAGTTCATGGTGTCGAGGTTGGCGCCCACGCGGGGGCTGCCGACGGCTTCAAAGATGCGCGCCTGGAAGTCCGCGTCGTTGGTGACGAGCCCGTGGTTGTCGAGGGCCAAGGTGTAGCCCTCGGCCTCGATGAAGGGGCGCATGGCCTGGAGGCCTTGCACGATACGCCGGAACCACTCCTCGCGGTCCTCGGAGACGCCCTCACGGATCCAGCCGCCGTCGATGCGGATCAGGTCGGTGCCCGCGAGACGCGCCAAGCGGCAGACCCGCTTCAGCCGCTCCACCTGCTGTTGCAGTCCCGCCTCGTCGCCGCGCAGGAAGTCGTTTCCGGCCGCCACGGCCGACGGGCGCAGGCCGTGCTGGCGCAGGAGCGTGCCCACCTCACCCGCGCGCGCCTCGGCGTAGTCGCTGGGGTCCTTCTCGTTCCACAGATGGCCAACCATGATCTCGCAATAGGCAAACCCAGCCTGCCCCGCATACTGCGCGAACTGCTCCAGCGTATGCCCTGGGAAATTATAGAAGACGAGACCGAAGCCCTGCACAGAGCGCCACCCCCGGATGCGGAGGGTTCGCCGCGCGCCGGCCGTTCCTGCCGCCACGGCGCGGCGGGGAAGGGCATTTTCCGCGCGCCGTGTGGACAGGCCTCAGGCGGAGAATCCACGGGTCGCCGATCCGAAGCATTTTCCGCGCGCCGTGTGGGCGGGCCCGCTTGGCACGCCAAACGTGTCACCTTAGCGGACAGTGGTGGGCGTCCCATCCATACGCCCACGGTCCCAGCCCAGCGCCGCTTGCGCGCTCCTACCCTGTGCACCGTACGGGCGCGTCACCTTGGGGCCCTCTCTGGTCCCGCGCGGGAACGGCGCCACCTCGCGCCAGGCAGAGGGGCCACTCCGCGGTGGGTCGAACCGAGGGTCTGCGCTAGGGGCGCCGGTCCATGTCCGCCGCGCGCGGCGGGCCAGAGTCGTGGCCAGCACCCCCCTCCTGCGGCGGGGCGGCTGGCCGGTTCGCCGGGGCACGGCTCACGGGGTGGCGGCGGGGCCGGAGGGTTCACGGAGCACACTGGAACGGTGTCCGCATGGTCGAGCATCTCGTTCTCTTGAAGTTGAAGCCGGCGACGAGATCGGAGCAGGCGGACGAGCTGCTGGCCGCCATCGGCAGCCTGCCGGGGAGGCTGCCGGCAATCGCCGAGATGCAGTGCGGACGCAACTTCAGTCCGGCGCGCGCCCACGGGTACGACATCGGCATCCGCGTGCGGTTTCCCGGCAAGGCGGAACTCGCCGCCTACGGACCGCACCCCGAGCACCAGAAGGTGGTCGCCCGTATCATGGAGCTATGTGACGACCTGATCGCGCTGGATTTCGAGGCATGAGGCGGGCGGCGGCGGTGCGTGCAGCAGGTGGTGGCCAGAGCGGCTTGGCACCCGTGCGGCTGCCCCCGCAGCAACAGCGCCCCTCCGCACTGACGGGTCATGGCCGTTGGGCGGGGACGCGGGGGCCGGCCGCCGGACCGGGCGGGACGAGGTGCGGCCACGCTGGGGGACACCGTGTTACCGCGGCAGTTCCTGGCCACAGGCTCCGCAGAAGCGCGCCCCCTGGACCCTGCTTGGCGCACCGCACCAGACACAGAACTCTGTAGCGGCTCTCTTTTGGCGTGGCGCCTGTTCGATCCCTGTGGCGCGGGCGGCCGCGTTGCGGGCCCGCGTGGCCTTCGCCTTCGTCCTTCTGCCCGCTTCGATGCTCGTTCCCCTGGGGCCCAAGGAGCGGGTTTTGATGGCCTCCTGGCCCACCCAGCGTTTCAGCCAAGCCCGTACCGTGACGAGCGGCACACCCCAATCCGTCGCGAGCGCCTGGGCGGTGATCACGACAGCGCCTCCGCCAGCTTCCACCTGCGCCAGCAACCGGACGAGCGCATCGCTGCGCCGTTCTTCCCGGCTCAGGGCATGATCCAGTCCAGGGGCACCGTTGTCCAACACGGCCTCTGGCGCATTCGCTCCTCGGGTGCGTCCACCGCCGGACTCCTCAGCGACCTCAGGATCCACCGTCACACCCCCGCCGCAAGAATGGTGGGAGCCTACGGCACTGTTGTGCCGGAGTCAAGAGAGTGCGCCGCCGCTCTCTATCAGGCCCCGCGCCTTGTTCCGCTTGCCTTCCCACGCCTGCTCCCGTCAGGGGAAGCCGGAGACAAGGCAAAGTCCACTGGTGTCGGCGGCGAAGGGGGATATGCCCTGCGGACGTCGGGCCCACGCTTCCGCCACCCGCGGACTGATCGATCGGACCAACCTGCCTATCGCGCCAAGGAGGGGGATCCGTCCGCCACGGGAGCCACCACGGGACACCCGCCCACCGGCGGCTTAGGTATCTGTCCCGGACGATCGCACTAGGCCTCACGATCTATCTTACAAGGCACCCCTCTAGCGACCACCCGCATCCTTCATGGCGGCCAACCGTCATACATATGGTCTGCTCCTTTCGGCCGCCATCCGTCATTCCGAACGCATACGCTCTCTGTCCCAAGGCCTGCGACGGGAACCTTCCAGCATGCCACAGTACCGGACAGCACGACTGGAAGCACACGGAAACGTGTCCTCTGAAAAACCATACTACACTGCTTGTCACGGCCTGCGCGCGGGCCTGATGGAGGAAAGGGGGCACGGGGAGCGGACGCCCACGCTCCTGCCGACTCGGCGTCCATCGCCATCCGGCGTCCATCGCCCGGGCGCGGTGCACGCCGCCGGGCACCCGCTTCTTGCCATGGCGGGCGCCACCGATGCGGGAAAGGATGGTGCGGTCTTGTCTAGCGCTGCCGCCACGGCGGTGTCCGGCCACACGGGCTGGGGCCTGGTGCGCCACGCACTGGCCGCCAGTTGGTGGGTGTGGCTCTTCGCCGCCGCCCTGGGCGTGGCCCTGGCGACCCGCAGCCTCGTCTGGCTGGACTACGTGCACGTCATGTCGGCCATCCTCTGGACGGGTGCCGACCTGTTCACGGGCTTCGTCGTGGAGCCGGCCCTCCGCCGCCTCGACATGGCGGCGCGGCGCCGCGTGGTCACGCACGTCACGCCGTACATGCTCGTCTCCCTGCCGGTCCTCGCCACCACCACGGTCACGGCCGGCTGGTTCCTGGCGCGCTGGGTAGGCGTGTACCGGATCCCCAGCATGCACGGCTGGTTTGTGCTCGCCATGGTACTCGCGCTCGTCCTGTTTGCGCAGGGAGGCATCCTGCTACCGTTGCAGTTGCGCGTCTTCCTCGCGTTCCAGCAGGAGCACCCCGACACCGGCCGGATAGAGCGCGCGCTGGCCGTCTACACCCGCCTCATGGCGTGGCAGAGCCTGTTGCAGCTCGGGACGGTATTCGTGATGGTGCACTTCGTGATTTGACCAGGCTCACGCGGCGCCCCAGGCGCGTGAGCCCGTTGGGCGCTTCTTCGACTGGCCGGTGAGGCACTTGCCGGTTCCATCTCCGGCGATGCTCGGCAAGATCGGTGATGCCTTTGTCCATGGCGTCGAACGTTTCGCGCATGACCAAAGCGTTCCCCTTGGGCGATTCCCCAAGGGCGCGTGCAAAGAGGATTATGTTCGGCCTCACATGCAGCGTGCCGTGGCGGAGGGACGCAAGGGCGTCGTCGCTCTCCCGCACGCCGACCAACCCCATACACCGCTACCGGCCGGCCGCCCCACGCCGCTCGGCTCTGCTGGTGGGCTGCAAACAGCCCTCACTGCGTTCGTTTCCTCCGGCCCAGCAGGTCGGGCCCGTCGCGCTCTGCCGGCACCTCCGCCGAGACCGGCTCCCCTCCCCGTCCCGCCGCTTGGCGCGCGCGCGGAACCCGGCCGGCCTGGACGCCGCCGCGCCGCCGGAGCCCTAGGCCGAAAAGATAATTGTCCGGCGCGTCGACTCGGTCCCGTTCCCGCTCGCGGAACACCCCGAGCGCCACGAGGTAGTCCACGTATCCGCAGCCGTAGGCCTCGATGTGTTTCTCTACGCCAGCAACATGCGCTCCGGCGCCGGCTCCGTGGTAGCCCGCGCGCACCGTCGGCGCCACAGGCACGGCCGTTCGTGCGCCAAGGCCCGTGACTCTACGGTACGCCCCTCCCACTCGGCAGACATGACACGGGCAGCACGGTCCCCGCGGACCATACGCGCCCGTGTCGAGCCGGGAGCATGGGGATGGAGCTTGTCCAACCCGATCGGTCCACAAACCGCGCGGCAGGCGGTTCCTGACACGCCCCAGGTGGCATGAGCGCCGGCAGCGGACCGCGCGTCGCGCAAGCCCCTCGCAGTGCGAGCCGGAGGCGCGGAGCGCGGCAGCAGGGCCGGCTCCCGTGGACTCCGCGGGTGGACGAGAGGATGGTCTTTGTGGCGCCGTGATCCCGCCGCCTGCTCGGACGGAGCAACAGGACGCAAAAACACCAGGAGACGGGCGGCAGCCCGTCACCCTGCCCTTGCCGCCGTGGCCCAGCCAGCCGGGACCGCACCCGCGGCGGGCGGTACACCCGAAGCCCCGATCTGGTAGGCGGCAGACGGCACGAAGCTGACGTGGTCGAAAACAGCGCGGATATAGCCCTTCCCGCCAAAGTCCGCGTTGTGGGCCGAGGCGGCGAGTCCGATCCACATACTGCCGGCGCGCAGCACGGCCGGCGCACCCACAGGCATCCAGGTGCGGCCGTCCCAGGAGGTGTACCCCGCCCAAGTCTCCTGCCGGCGCTGGAGCCTTAGCCACACCGGCTTCCGCAGGTAGTTCGGCGCGGCTTTCGCCGGGTTGGCCGTGACGGCGGAGGCCGCCAGCAGGCCGGGTCCGCTGCCGCCGACCCCGGCCTCGTCCAGCCCGACGCCCGGCCGTTCCTCCCAAGCCACGCCGTTCCCACCGCTGACGGCCAGAAACAGCATCACCACGTCTTCACTAAGGTCGGCGCGCGCCATCAGCCCGATCTGGCTGGAGGGGCTCAACTGCGGGCAATCGACGTCGGCGATGGCGACCAGACGGCAGGTGAAGGTGCCGACGCTGCCGGAGGTCGGGGCGCAGGCGTACAAACAGTTGTCACTCTTGGCCGAGATCGCGCTACCGTCGCCCAGGAGGGTGTAGAGCCCCTGGGCATGGCTCGCCACCATCAGCCCGGGTGCGCGGGTGGCCGGCACCCCCGCACCGGCGACCGGGGGGGGTGGAAGCGCCACGGGGCGCGTCGCGGTCTGCAGGCGCTGCACCAGAGACGCCTGCGCGGTAACCTGGGTCTGCAGGCGCGCGCCAGTCGCCTCCAGGGCGTTCACCTGCCGGGCAGCCGCGGACAACGCCGCCGCTGGTTGCGACTGCTGGCTCCAGATCCTGCCGAAGTAGTCGTTGATGATCACAAGAGCCTGTTCGTTCTCGTACTGAAAGAGCGGTTGGAAGGCATGGTCCTGCCAGTAGGTAAAGGCGCTGATGTTCTTGTTGCGCAACGGCGGCGCGATCTGACGGATCGTGCCGAGGTATTCATCGCTCATGGAGAGAAGGGCCGGGGGATAGAGCCAGAACGTCATGGGCACCCGGGCTACGCGCGGCGTGGACGCGACATACTCCAGGAGGGCCCATGCCGCGTCGGGCTCACGGCAACTGGACGGGATGGTGTAATACTCGCGGCTGCAATACGTCGCGCCGCCGCGAGGCCCCGAGGGCAGCGGCCAGAAGTCGTAAGCGAAGCCGAGCGTGTCCGCGGCCTGTGCCATGATCGGCAGCAGGAAGTCGGTGATCAGTCCCACCCCGAGCCGTTGTTGGCGAAAGTGATTCCACCCGGTGAAAGAGGGCAGTGCGGCCTTGGAGTTCACCAGGTCTGACATGTAGGTCACGGCGGCGACCATCTCGGCTGTATCGAGCCCCGCTCGCGCGCTGTCGCCGGGCATGACCAGGGACGCGCCCCATGGCGCCAGGTCCATCGCGTCGGGGATGTTGCTGTAATAAAGCATGAACATGCCGCCGTAGACGGATTTGGCCGGGTTGGCGTCGGGTCTGGCCAGGCTGCGATACAGGCGCGCCGCCTCCAGGTAGTCCCAGTGCGGGCTCGGGTAGGACAGGCCGGCGCGGTCGATCATCGACAGGTTGACCATCGAAGCCGCCCACTCATTGTAGACGGGCAAACCGTGCTGGTGGCCCTGGTGCGCGAAGGACTGCACCAGGGTCGATGGGAAAATGCTGAGTGGGAAGTTGGAGGCCCGGAGGTAGGGATGGAGGTCGAGGAGATAGCCACCGGAGGCCAGCGGTGCGAAGCGCCACGCCGCGAAGAGGTCCGGCGCGCTGGCGCCCAGGATCGCCTCCGCAATGGCGCTGGTGTCGCCCGCCCATGTCGAGGCCGCCCAGTCGAATTGCACCGCCAGGCTGGGGTTCTTGCTGCGAAACGGTTCCAGGGCCGCGGTGTAGGCCTCCGTGACCACGGCCCCGTTTTCGGCGTGGCTCGGGCGGAAGACGATCACCGTGTGGGCGGTGTTCGGCGTCTGGGCCGCGGCACGCCGGGGGCGGATGACCGCCCCCGCCAGCGCGGCGGCCGACAAGGACGCGGACAGCCGGATGCTCTCTCGCCGTGAGAGCGTAGCGGGGGCACGGTCCAGCGTGGGTCTCGGCATATCGGCAAACCTCCTGAGCACCCGCGGCCGACGCGGGCAACCGGCCGTCGGGCGTGGGTACCGCGCTGTAAGCGGCCGTCGTGGGCGGCAGGCGGGGCGGGACAGTGCTCGGTGCCACCTTATGTCGTGGTCGGATTCACGGGTTCCCCAGCTGGTAGCCCTGGGTCGGCGCGAAGCCGGAGAGGTGGTCGAAGGTAGCCTGGATCTTCAGCCCGGACTTGCCGAACGAGCCGTCGTGCGCGGTGACGAACAGGCCGACCCAGACCCCGGCGGCGTCGACGCCGACAGGGGTGCCCGCCGCCTGCCAGTGGCTGCCGTCCAGGGAGGTGTACGCCGACCAGCGGTTGTCCTGGCGCACCAGGCGGAGCCAGACAGGCTTCAACAGGTAGTTGGCCTGCTTCGTGCTTCCGCTGCGCAGGATGGCCGACGGCTGCAGCAGCCCGGGCGTGCCACCCGCGTGCTGGTACACGTTCAGGGGGGGACGGCTGTCCTTGGGCCGCCACGGGCCTGCCGGGCGCTCCTTCGGATGGGAAGCGGATGCGCGGGGAGTCGCTGGATGCGGCCGGCCGGCATCCCGGCCCGCGTGCCGACTGCTTGGGACCGACGCGGCCCAAGATCACGCGCGGTCCCGCTTGGCGACCGCGTCCCCCCTGAACGCACACCTTCGCGCCTATCCACGTTCCCGCCACCGTGCTGCTGCCGTTATCCCGATGACACTCCACGCGACGCCCATGGGTTCCCCGGGATGCGCCGTTCCGACATCCCCACGCCGGTCACGGCCGCACCCACGGGTGGCACAGGGGGTAGTATACGCCGCTACAGAGCCTCATTCAAGGGGTGTATCTACGCTGCGTCCCTTCGGGGCATGGCCGACAATGCCCGCATGAGTGGAGCCGGAACGATCGGCGTGGACGGGAGCCGACCCCAGTGGACGCTCGGCCACTGCACCCTCCTGCGCACGTTGCGCCAGGAGCGCGGGTGGTCCCAGCGCCGATTGGCCAACGAGGCCGGGCATGGGGTGACGCAGCAGGACGTATCCGATTGGGAAACGGACGCCGCCGGCCCGAGCGGGCCGAAATTCACCGCCACATGCGAGGCGCTGGGTTGGTCGCCCGTGGCGTTCCAGACGCGAGCGGAGCGCGTCTCGGTCGCGATGGAGACGGACGGCGCGCAACGGGTGGACGCCCTTCCGGGGCAGCCAGGGGCACGCGGGACGCTCGGGGAGACGGCTCCTTACGCCACGGGAGCCCCCCGCACTCGGCACGCCCGGGGCACAGGGAGTGCCGCCACGGACCCGCCCTCGACGGAGGACCGCCTCTTGGCCATGCTGACGGAGGCGCTGGCCATCGCGCGCACCCAGGCCGAGACATCCAAGGCGCAGGCGGCGGCCGCGGAACAGTCCGCGGCCGCCGCCCGCGAAGCGGCAGCGCTCGCCCGCGAGGTCGCTCAAGCCGTGGCGAAGGTGTTGGGCCAGCTGAGCGGGAAGCGCGCCCGCCGCGAGGGCCTGCCCCAGTGAGGCCACGGGGAAGACGGTGGGCGGGGTACGTTCGGTCACCGAACCGGCACAGGCACACACCAGCGCTCGAGTGGGTGTGCCCCCCCTTCCAACCATCACACCCGACGCCCGACGGCATCGAGCCGCAGGGCGGCCTCCGCAGGGCGGAGTCAGCCGGTCGGCAAGCGGTGTGCCGGATGTCGAGGCGAGGTGACGGCGTCGGCGGATGGCCTGACGGCCGAAGACCGTGCCGGATGTCGAGGCCGAACTCGGGGTGGACCGCAGCGGGCGGCTTGACCCCACGGGTGCAGCGGCGGCATCGAGGCGCCGAACCTGTGCGCAGCGAGCGGTGGCAGGCGCGAGCGGACCGGCGTACCGCTCCGAAGTCACCCCCGCTCGTTCCGCCATCTGGGCGAAGGCCCCCCGCTGGAATGACCCCACCCTGGCAGGCCCCGCCCCGCCGGCAGGTGCGCCGATCCCGCCGGGGGAAGACTGCGTCCGCACACAGCCACGGGGGGTGCGCCCGGCGATGCCACACAAGTTCCATCCCGGTCACATGGCCCGCTTGGAGAGCGAGGAGCGTCGGCGGCGGCAGCCGCCCGAGCGCCTGCTGGCCGCCATCGGCGTCCGTCCCGGCTGGCGGCTCGTGGACATCGGCTGCGGCCCCGGATTCTACACGCTGCCCGCGGCCACCCTGGTGCAGCCCGGCGGGCGCGTCCTCGCGCTGGACATCGAGGACGCCATGCTCGCCCGCGTCCGGGAGCGCGCGGCCGCCGCAGGCGTCGACAACGTGGAGACACATCGTTCCGAGGAGAGCCATCTGCCCCTGCCCGACGGCGCCGTCGACGCGGCGCTGGTGGCGAACGTGCTGCACGAGTGCACCGACCGCTCGGCCTTTCTCGCGGAGGTCCGCCGCGTGCTTGTCCCCGGCGGCCGCATCGCCGTCGTGGAGTGGCGCAAGGAGTCCATGGAGACGGGACCGCCCCTGGCCGAGCGCATGGCGGAGGACGACGTGCGGCAGGCCCTGGTGGACGCCGGCTTCACGGTGACCGCCGCCCTGTACGGGGACACCACCGGCAGCACGCACTTCGGGCTGCTCGCCGACCGGCCCTAACCGTTCCGCGAGTTGGAGGTCGGGGCGGCCGCCGCTGCACGCGCCTGCGCCTTGGGGGCACCTCGCCACGGTTGGTCCAAAGCCCGCCCCATCGTCCCCGAGGGCGCGGCCGGGGCCGGCGGAACGCTGGCCTGCGCCAGGCCGCGCCGCGTGCCACCAACCTCCGCGCGGGTCGGCTGCATGGCCCGCCACGGCGGACTCAGGACCGATGCACGGCCGCCGTGGCGCATCCCGCCGCGCGGGGCGGCCCTACCGGGCTGTGCCGCCGCCCCCGCCCATTCCCCCGGTGCCCTGACCCCGTGCGGCGTTGCCCCCAGCAGCACCCGAGGAGCGCACGGGCGGCCGCGCGGCGCTCAGTCGGCGAACGCGGCCGTGGCGCAGCTCGGCGGCGCCCGGACGACGCGCCGCACGGTCTCTGCCGACAACCAAGCTGCCACGAGCCAGCCGATCAGCCCAGCCCGCGGCGGCCGTGCAGCACGGCACCGTACGGCGCGGACGCCGTGAAGGGGGGGACGGCCAGCCCGGCAGCGCGGATCGGCGCACGAGCCGCGGCCCTCCCGGATTGACACCTGTACGGAACGCGCCCGACCTACCATGGAGGGTGGTTAGGTAGGAGGCGTCCTCGTGTCGCTGGGCTAACCGATCGTGCGTTGCGATGGAACCCGTTTAGGTCCGGTGCCCTCATATGGCCGCAGTGCACTTGTGCCACCTCCCCCCTCAGAACCCGGCGTGCGGATTTCCCGCACCGGGCTCCCCGGTTTCACACCCTGGTCAGACCGTGCGGTGTAGAATCCTCGGCTGGCGGCACTTGTCAGGCAGGCGCCTCGGCGGTGGCGGCGGGTAGCTGAGGCTGCCGGTACCCAGCCGGGGACCGGTTCGGCGTCGCGGCGTCCAGTCGGCCGTCCGGCCGCGAGGGGCACCGGAAGCCCTGAGCACCGGCGGCCGAAGCGCGCCGTCCTTGCGCTCCCGCCACAGCACAAGCAGACCGGCTCGTATAGAGAACACGCGTTCCGATGCTGGACATTTCGCAGGCGCAGTGAGAAGACGGCATGGGCTCCCGGCGACCCGAAGGGCGAGGGCACCGGCAGTGGTGCGGTCATCCGCCGGGCGTCGGCACTTCCCCCGTGAAGGGGTGCACGGCCATGCCGGATTTCCCGCGCCTGGAGGCGGCCGCGGGGTGGCAGGGTGAACCGTTGAGCTTCCTGCCGGTGCCCCTGCAGGTGCCGATCCGGCACCTGAATCCGCGGCGACGGTGGCGCGTGACCCTGGCCAACGGTCTGTACGTCGAGAATACCCCGCCCTGGCGGGTGATCCTGCTGGGTCAGCGAACCGTGGCCCACCACTCGGCGGAGGACCGAGTCCAGGAACGGCTGGCGCTCGTTCAACTGGTGGCCCAGGGTTGGATGCCGGCCACCGCTTGGGCGGCGGCCTTCGGCCTGCACCGCAACTCCCTGGGCAACTGGGCTTGGCGCTACCATTACTTTGGCCTGGACGGTCTGCAGGACCGGCCCAGCATCAAACAACTGCATGCCGTGGTAGCTGCGGCGCAGCAACTGTTACAGGCGCCAACCCGGCCGGTGCTGGTCGGCCTCCAGTGCCCGGCCGCGCTGCTTACGCCGTGGGCCAGGGCGACCACAGCCGCAGGGCGCCGGGCCGCACCGCGAACTCCGCCGGTAGGCCGCCCAGGACCTCCCCGTCGGCGAACAGCGGCATGCCCGCGGGCCCATCCACCCGCACCCGCCGGGCGGGGAGGATGGCCACCCGCCGGTCCCGGGTATGGCGACCCGCCAGCACCCGCCCCAGCATGGCCACCGTTCCCCAGCGGCGCACATCCCCCACCGCGAACACGTGCAGCAGGCCGTCGTCGATACGCGCTGGCGGGCAGACACGCATCCCGCCGCCGTAGGCCGGCGCGTTGGCGATGTCGACCAACAGGTGCGGCCCCGCCCGCACCGGCTGGCCGTCAATCTCCACCGTGACATCCGCCGGGGCGAAGGCGAAGGCTTGACGCAGCACCGCCCCGACATACGGGCCGGCGCCGCGCCCCCGGCGAGGGGCGGCGTTGATCGCCTGCGCCACCGCGGCGTCGAACCCCGCCCCGGCGACCAAACCGAAATACTGGCCGTGGACCGTGCCCAGGTCCACCCGCCGCTCATGCCCCTCCGCCAGCGCCAGCAGTAGCCGGGACGGGGGTAGGAGCAGCCTGGTCGCGCGGGCGAAGTCGTTGCCCGTGCCTGTGGGCAGGACGGCCAGGGCGGCACCGGTCTCGACCGCCGCGGCGAGTGCCTCATGCACGGTGCCGTCGCCGCCCACCAACAGGATGTGGCGCACTCCGGCGGCGGCAGCCGCGCGGATGTGCTGTCCCGCCTGCCCGGGGCCAGCGGTGCGCTGTACCTGCAGGTCCGGGAAGAGGCGGCTTGCCAGCGGCGCGTACCGTTGCCAGGTCCGTGCCGACCGGCCGGCGCCCGCGGCGGGATTGAGGACAACCAGCACAGAGAACACGTCTTCACACCCCAGCGCCCAGAAGGGGGCGCAATGGACTGCCCCGACAGCGTAACCCGGCGGGTTGGTTCGCACATTCGCTTGCAACGGGCGCGGTTCCCCCCATTGGTTGCGGCTACCGTGCGGGCGAGACCTTGTGCGGCGGGTAGGCCGGGGTGGGGATGGACCGTGGTCTGCAGGCCGGAAGCGCGAACACAGGCACGCAGACCCACGGTGCGGGGGCGGGGATACCGCAAGAAGCGTGTAGATTCCCAGGAACATGCTGGACGGTGGGCGCCGAGACGGTCCCCATGGTTCCCTGTCGCCGCCCGCGGCTTCACGGGTCCCGTCTGCCGGGCTGCGCCGCCGGCGCCGTTGCCCGGAGGGGGGCGCTGGCCACCGCTGCGCTCCCGGCCGGCGGACACGCAAATCCTTGTATCACGCCACGGCTCGCGAGGGCGCAGACGGCCGGTGTGTACCACGCCCCTGGCGCAACGTCTCGGAAGTGTGACACGCACTGCGCGGGGCGCACCCCGCCGCTCGGGGGGGGGGGGGGGGGGGGGGGGAGGGGGGCGGCGCCACGGCCCGGGGGGCCCGGCGGGGGGGGGGGTGCCCCGCCTGGGGCTCCGTTCC
>JAJZZC010000051.1:0-1098 GCA_021797775.1 Bacillota bacterium | reverse complement strand
CCACCCGCCGGGGCCCCGCCCCGGGAGGGGCGCCGCCCGCGCCGCCGCGCCGCCGCCGCGCCGCGGGGGGGGGGGGGGGGGGGGCGGGATGCATGTCATCTCGGCAGCCGGGCAGCCCGTAGTCGTGGCGGTGCCCGTCGCTGTCGTTCCGTACTCGATAGTCACAACGCTGGCCGAAAGGGCGAAGGGCATCCAGATCTTACGCCAGATCGGAGGGCCCATCTGCTCGGCCCCCCCCGGCTGCCAAGCACGAGGAGGCCCCACCACGGCTTTGGCCGTGGGTGTCAGGGACGCGGGGTCCCCGTGGGGCCGTCGGCAGTGCGGTGGACACCCGGGCGTTCACCGGGCCTGGGACGGGGGAGCCGCTGGGCAACTGGGCCGAGACCCGAGCCCTGCCTCTGCGCGCCTGTAATGGCGGCCGTGGGCGCCACCCGGGCCCAACGTTGTCCCCGTTACGCCCTCCTGGTGGAGCCGCCAAGGGGTATCGGCCCCGGGCAGCCTAGCCCAACTCCCGCCGGCGGCGCGGATGGCCGCCTTTCTGCCCATTCCGGTGCCACCCACTAAACTATACTTTCGCGCCACGACCGACTACACTCCCTCTACGCCCCTGCCGGGCCCTGGGGGCAGGGACCGTTCCGGCGGGCCGCACCTCCGTGCCGACCAGGCGACCCGGATGGCCAGCACCGTGCACGCTGGCCTGGGCTCGCACCCACCCCTTCGGGCCGCTCAGAGTCCTCCCGGCCCTTGGAGGAGGCTTGCCCGTGGCCACCGCACCCGAGCCCCGCGCCGAGCCCCTGCCGGCGACGCCCGCGCCAGCGCCCGCCGCCCTGCCTTCGGCCGACGCCGCGGCACCGGCCATCTGTGCCATCTCCGACCTGACCCTGGACGGGCGGGCCGGCCTCTGCTGGCTGGTCGTGGCCGATGGGGAGGCGCGTGTCTTTGGCGCGGCGGATGGCTCCAGCCCGCCCGAGCGCCCGGCGGAGGCGCGCCTGGACGAAGGGCACCTGCTCCTGGCCGCGCCCCCGCCGCCGGAGGCGGCCTGCCTGCGCCGCCTGCCCCTGGCGGAGGTGCGCGGCTGCCGCGTCGACTCGCACGTGG
>JAJZZC010000309.1 GCA_021797775.1 Bacillota bacterium | reverse complement strand
CCAGCCTTCCGTGATACCCTTCACGCAGGACTATAAGATTGTTGGTACGGCCGCCGAGGGCTCCCCAAGAGCCCTCTCGCTCAACGGTCCCGACTTTTTGAAAAGGCTCTTATGCACGCGACCCTGCCCGCAACGCATCCGTGACGCCGACACGGTTCATGGATGCAGTTGGCGGTACGGAAGATGAGGCAAGATGTGACGACTCTGTCCATCGCGTCGCCTTCCTCCTCAAGAGGTGGTTGCTCGGCACCCACCAAGGCTCCGTTCAGCGTGGGCAAGCAGGCCTACCTCGACGAGTTCGCCTTACCGCTTCAAACGCCGGGGCGCACACCACCGTGGCGTCGTCTTCTACCGCCTACTGGAGGGGGCCGTCGCCGCGGAGCCCCTCCGTTACGCTCTGGGCGTCGACCCCAAGTTTCAGCCGGCGACCAAGGCGCACGTGGCCTTCCGGGTCACGGATCTGGAGGAGGCCCGGACGCGGCCAGATGTGGTCGCCATCACGGGTGATGGCAATGCCACCGACAGCCCTCGATCCCAGGGGGGGCGTAGCGGCGACCGCGGTAGAGCGGTTGAGGACGTGGACCGTACGTGGCCAAATGCCGCCGGCTGGCTGTTTTGTCTTGAGGGTCGCCCAGGTCTTTCCTCCTTCGGTGGTCACGAGCAGCGTGGTGGAGAACAGCCAGCCGTCACGGCTGTTAATGAAGGCGAGGTGGCCTCCGCCGAGCGTCGCGGGGTGGTGCCGGCCGGTCGCTGATTGGGCTGGGTTGGTCGCAGTCCAGGTCTGGCCGGCGTCGGTTGTTCGCAGCAGCTCGGTGGGGCAGAGGTGTCCCTGCGGGACGGCCGGCGTGCAGTGGGTGCCGGAAATCCAGGCGTCGCTCTCGACCGCGGTCACGTCCACGGCTTCGAATCCCTGTGGCAGGGACACCGGGATCCATGTCTTACCGCCGTTGGTCGTATGAAGGATTTCCGCGTACTGGCTGTTGTATCCGGTGAGGCAGTCCAGCAACGCCCAACCGTCGATAGGGTTGGTGAAGTGGATGGCGGGCTCGGGGCAAGAGACCGACGCGCAGCCTGAGGTGAATTGCGTTGTCCAGGTCATGCCGCCATCTGTTGTGTGAAGGATGCGCATTGGGCAGGGGCGCGGCCGACGCCCGGGACGCCATCTCGGCGGCCCGGGCCCTGGGCGCGCCGGCGAACGTGCGGCTCGGGATCGACCTGGAGGCCGGTTGGACGCCCTCGCCCGCGTACGTCACCGGCTGGGCCCAGGAACAGGCGGCCGGGCCCTTCGCTGGGTCGGGGCTGGTCTACGGCGCCCCGTACGACCCGGGTTTGCAGGTCGCGATGCACGGGGCGCAGGCCGCCGGCGGGGCCGCCGCGGCCCTGGTGCTGTGGTCGGCCCAGCCGGAGCCCGGACCGACGCCGGTCCCCGCGTGGGGTCCGGCGACCTGCTGGAACTACCCGGTTGTCCTGTGGCAGTTCGCCGAAGACGCCTTCGGCGGTATCGTGGACCTCGACCTGGCCGCGGACGGGTATTCCGGTCTCTGGGAGGTGCCGGTGCCCGCCTTCAAAGACGTGCCGGCGGGGGCCTGGTACGCGGCCGACGTGACCACCGCCGTCACGGCCGGACTCATGGAGGGGGTTGGCGGCGGCAGATTCGCGCCCCGTGCGGCCGCCAACCGCGCGGACCTCGCCGCGGTGGCGGCTCGGATCGGGGAGCGCGCGGGCTGGGTCGGGGCAACGGTGCCGCCGGCGCCCTTCCGCGACGTGTCGCCCGGCGCCTGGTACGCCGCCCTGGTGGCCGAGGCCACCGCGGCCGGGCTGGTGCAGGGGGTCGGCGGCGGCCGGTTCGCTCCGGAAGCGGGTGCCAGTCGGGCGGATCTCGCCGCCGTGGGCGCGCGGGTGGCCGGACGCGCGGGATGGGTGGGGGCGACGGTCCCACCAGCCCCCTTCACCGACGTACCCGCTGGCGCTTGGTACGCCGCCCTAGTGGCCGAGGCCGCCGCAGCGGGGCTGGTGCAGGGGGTTGGCGGTGGCCGGTTCGCGCCAGAAGCGGATGCCAGTCGGGCGGATCTCGCCGCAGTGGCCGCGCGCGTCGCGGAGCGGGCGGGTTGGGTCCGGACGGCAGCGGAGGCGGCCACGGAGGGAGCCCGCCACACAGGGTAACGCCGGGCCGGCCGCTGGGATCACCCTGACAGCGGCTGTTGTTGCTCGCCCCGTTCGATGGAACCATCGCAAAGGTCAATGCCAACAATACCAGCAACCCACCAGGAACTCCGGGGCATCTCTGGGTACATCGAGTGCGTCCGCGGTGATGGACTATACGCCCTCTACGGGCATGTGCCTAAAATACCGGTTCGCGAGGGAGGCCCAGCGATTGGCACTGTGGGCAACAACTCCGCGCAGCCGAGCTGCGGGCCCGGACGGGTGAACATATGCATGCGTCGCCGCGAAGCCTTGCGGCCGCCGCAGCGCCACGAGGGCGCGGGCGGCAGCGGCGCCGATAGGGCCAAGGCCGCCACGGCGGCGGCGACGGCCAGGCCCAGGCCCCAGAACGCGGGGATGTGCCCAGGCTCGTAGGCAAAGCCCCGGGCTTCCCAGGACGCGCGCAGCGTCGCCACCGCCGTGCCCATGACCAGCACCGCGCCGCCGAGGGCGCAGGCGGCGACGGCCAGGCGCCAGGGTCCCGCGGCGGCGGCGCCGGAGGCCCCGGCCACCGCGGCCAAGAGCCAGAACTCGGCCACCACGCGCCAGGACGCGCGCAGCGGGCTGTCGTCGCGCGGCTCGGACAGCGCGAACGCCGGCGCCTCCCCGCCCTCCGCCGGGACCCAGTCCACCGCGGGGCAGTCCGCGAAGGGGTCGTGCACGGCGTGGGGGCGGAGCGGCGCCGCCAGCGCGGCGCCCAGGGTCTCGCCCGCGCGCATGCCCAGGCCAAGCAGGCAGGCGGTGAGCAGCCAGGGGAAGCCCAGCCGCGCGCGCAGACCGGCCGGGTCGCACCATGCCGCACCGCCGAGGGCGGCCGCGATGGTCAGGGTGCGCCAACCGGTAGCCAGGCCGCCGGGCCGCCACGCGTAAGCGGCCGCCACGGCCAGGTCCGCCAGCGCCGACACCGCGGCCACGGCGAAGAACCGCCCGGGGTGGGGCGCGCCGCCTGGCGCGAGCCGGGACCAGGCGAGCCAGACGGCGAGCAGGGCGCCGCCGCTACAGGCGAGCAGCCCGGCAGGCAGCCACCCGTCCGCGGGGCGCCAATCGCTGCTGCGAGGGAGCGGCAGGCCGACGGTGGCGGCCGTGAGGGAGAGCCGGTCCCGCACGTGGCGCGAGGCGGGGCGGGCGCCTGGGGCGGGGCCCCGCGTGCCCGGCGCCGCCGTGGACAGGGGCACAGGCGGCCCGCCGCCGGGCGACCGCCTACCCTCAGGCAAAGGCGAATGCGTTGCCATGCAACCGCACTTCCCACGTGCGCAGCGTATAGCCGCCTACCCGGGCGGTCGGCGTTTGCCGAGAACGACCGGCCCTGCCACGGTCAACCCCCGCCTCGCCCCGAAAAGCGCCGTGCGGCGCCGCTCGTCCGCGCACCAGCGCGCCGGTCGTGGTAGAGGCTCATCTCCGGACAACGCCGCCAGGTGCCGGGTGGGCTCTCGGCTATGCTGGCGCCGGGGGTCCGTCCCGGCACTCCAACACCTTTCCGGGAAGGCACGCACTCCCTGGCGCGCTCCGCCGCTTGCCTCCGATGCGCTAGCACCGTGTGGTGGAGCCTCGCCGTTTCCGCGCCCGGCGTCGCCGCCCGTACGCTACAATCGATCGCGTATGGAGGGGATGCGTGGTGGGCGTCACGCGATCCCGCCTGTCGTTCGAGGAGTTCCTGGCGCTCTGCCCGGATGAGCGCAGGATGGAGTGGGCGGACGGAAGGGCGGTCGAGCACGTGCCGCCGGTCACGCGGCACCAGGAGGTCGTGCGTTTCCTCTACGTGCTCCTGCTGCATTTCGCGGAGGTGACCGAGGCCGGCGACGTCCTCGCCGGCCCGTATCTGATGCGCCTGTCCCCGGACGGGCCGGCCCGAGAACCAGACATCCTGTTCGTTGCGCGGGAGCACCGGGGGCGCATCCTGCGCGACCGGTTGGAGGGCCCGGCGGACCTAGCCGTCGAGGTGATCTCCGACGACAGTGTCGCGCGCGACCGCGCCGAGAAGTTTTACGAATACCAGCAGTTCGGCGTGCGCGAGTACTGGCTGATCGATCCCCGTCCCGGCCGCGAGCGCGCCGACTTCTGGGAACTGGACGCGCAGGGGAGTTACCAACCCCGGGCGCTGGACGCGTCGGGAACCTACCGCTCCGCCGTGTTGCCGGGTTTCTGGCTGAAACCCGGGTGGCTGCGCGCCGACCCGCTGCCCCCGACGCTGGCCACGTTCGCGCGGATCGCCGGCCCGGACGCGGTCCTGCAGGCGCTGCGGCTGCGGCAGCCGTAAACGGCAGAGGAGCGTGTGCGGCGGTTGGGCAGACCGCGAACGAGCCGGTAAGAGGCAAGATCCCGCCCATACCGGCTCCGCGGAGGACCCACGCGGCCCGGAGGGCCCCACCACCGAACAGTGCCCCCGGGCACGGGGAGTGCTGGGCGCGCTCGGTCGTAGGAGGAAGGTCCACGGTACCTCTGCGCGGACACAGACGGACCTGCCCGCCCATACCGGTACCGGCCCTACGCCGGAGGAGGGCGATTCCATGTCCAAAGGCACCGATCCGTCTCCGGGCGACCCGCCGCCCCCTGCCTTGACGTGGCCGCAGGCCGAGCACGTCTTCGTTGAAGGGTAGAAGCGGGGGGCAACGACCAACTGGGACCCGTACCACTGGGTCTTGTACGCCAACATCCGCCGGAACTCCGACCACCCGGCATCCGCGATGGACCGCGAAAGATGCCGGTTGCGGATCATGCCGCGCACGGAGAGGTCTTCGACCACGATGACCGACTTGGTTTTCGCCAGGTCCGTGGTCGCCTTGTGCAGGAAGTCCGTGCGTTGGCAGCGGATGCGACGATGCAGTCGAGCCAGGCCCATCGCCGACTTGCGCCGGTTGCGCGATCCGCGTTGCTTGCGGCTGTGCAGCCGTTGTCGGTGGCGCAACCGCCGCTGCGCCTTGGCTAGAGGCTTCGGGGATTCGAGCCGCGTTCCATCGGAGAGCACCGCAAATGACTTGAGGCCCAGGTCGATCCCTACCACGGGGCCTTCTACGGGCTG
>JAJZZC010000308.1 GCA_021797775.1 Bacillota bacterium | reverse complement strand
CGATCGGCGCACCCCACCCCCCGGCGCGGTGTTCACCCCCCGTCGCGTTGCGCCCGTAGGCAACCGACCCGGTACCCGCCACCACCGCGATGCCGGGTCGCCCCCCCGTTGCCCCGGCCCAGGCGATCACGGCGTCGTTGACCAGTATCCGGCGGCCGCCGAGCCCCAGGGAGGCGACCATGCGCTGGAAGGGCGGCTCGTCGTCGGGCCGGTCCAGGCCCGCCAGGCCGAAGCAGGCGGCGCCGACGTCGGATGGTGCCACCCCCGCCGTCGCGCAGGCTGCGGACACCGCCAGGGCGATGGCGCGGCCGGCGCTTTGCGCACCGGCCGTGGCGGCATTCGCCGTGCCGGCCTCGCCCCGACCGAGCACCCGGCCATCCGGATCGGCGACGGCGGCGCGCGTGTGCGTGCCGCCGCCGTCCACCCCCAGGAGCAGCAAGGCCGCCCCTCCTCCCGTCGACCTCAGTCGATCGGCCAGCGCACCACGCGTCCCTCGCGCTCGGAGAGCGTGGCCGCCTGCATGATCTCCGTCAGTTGCCGGCCGAATTCCGGGCGGATCTCCGCTTGGCGCCCATCCAGGATGGCGTCGATCCATTGGTCCATCGGGGAGCGCCACGGCTTGGGCAACTTGTCCGGCAGCAACGTCCCACCCTGCTCGCCCGTGAAGGCCTCCCCCCCGACCATGATCGGCGCACCCGGGTAACCCAGCAGCGCCCAGCCCCTGGTGCCGTAAATGGCGATACCCGTCGGTCCGCCGTGCTGGACCCACGATGCCTCAACGGTTCCCAGGGCCCCGTTTTCGAACTCCACCACGACCACGGCGTTATCGTCCACCTCGTAGGTGCCGCGCAGGCTGGTCAGCCGCGCGATGGCCGAACGCGGTTGGCCGAGCAGGTAGCGCAGGCGATACACGGGATGGCAGCCGAGGTCCATCAACGCGCCGCCGCCGGCCAACTCGGGGTCGCGAAACCAATTGCCAGGCTTCCACCAGCCGTCCAGTGCCGCATTGTGGCCGATGCGGGTGCGGACGAACGTGATGTCTCCCAGGCGGCCGCTTTCAATGGCCTCCTTGGCCCAGCGAACGTCGGCGCCGCACAGCTGGGGCATGGAGACCATCAGCTGGACGCCCGCCGCGCGGGTCGCCGCCAGAATGCGGTCACAGTCGGCAACCGTCAGCGCCAGGACCTTTTCCGTAAACAGGTGCAGCCCGGCCGCCGCCGCCGCCAGCAGCACCTGTGGGTGCTGCGCCGACGGCGCGTTGCAGACGACCGCCTGCACCCCGTCAAAACGCAGCGCCCGTTCGAGGTCCGGCTCGAAAGGCACGCCGTGGCGCTGCGCCGCGGCGCGACCGCGATCCGCATCGTCGTCCCAAACCACGAGCAGGCGGGCGCGCGGATGCTCGGCGATCTGCCGGGCATAACCCGGTGCATGCACGTGCGCAAAACTGAGGGCCGCGACACCAAGTTCGGACATGGGGCGAACGCACCTCCTGGTGGGCCGCGCCGCTGGCCACGGTCCCAGTAAGCGCGGCTTCGCGGGCGTTCGCCTCAGGTCCTGCCGGCTCAAACCGGCGGAACCGGTGCCGGCTGCGGAGCCGCGGCCGGATGGTGCACCCCCAGCTGGTAGTAGGTGGCGGGTCCCGCGATACCGTCCGTCGCAATGCCGGCCGCGCCCTGGAAGGTCCGCACGGCCGCGGTCGTCAGGGTGCCGAAGTATCCGTCCACCGCCCCGGTGTAAAAGGGTTGCCCGGTGCCGGGGTTGGTGAGGTTGGCCAAGAGCAGTTGAAGAAAGGCGACGTCCAGGCCCGCGGTGCCCTGGGTCAGGTTGCGGCCACCGGTGTAGGTGTAGATCCACACCGCGTCGGTGCCGGCGGGCGTGAGGTCGGTCCCCACCGTCAACCCGGTGTCACCGTTTTGCAGCGCATCGCCAAGGAACTGCGCCACCGCCTGACCGGTGGCCGGACCGTAGACGCCGTCGGCCGGTGCCCCGAGCGTCGCGGCATAACGGAAGAGGTTGAGTCGGTTCTGCAGCACCGTCACGTCGCCGCCGCTATCACCCGCACTCAGGCTCCGGCTGCCGAAAGCCGGCCCGCCATACGTCACCAACCCATCGCTCATCTGACCCAGCGCCCGATAGGTCTGCGAACCGGCCACGCCGTCGACGGCAAGACCGAAGTAGGATTGCACGTCGCGCACCGCCTGGCGCGTCTCCGGACCAAAGATGCCGTCGACGGTGATGCGCGCGCCCACCGGACCCAGGGGTGGGTGGGTGATGGCCACCAACTGACTGAAGAGGGTCTGCAGGACCTTGACGTCGGTGCCGACCAGGGCCGGCCGTTGCAGGGCAAGCAACCTCGACCCCAAGGGATAGTAGCTCAATCCGTCTTCGAAGCGCGCCATACGCCATCCCCCCCCGGACGCGGTCCCGCCACCGGGCCGACCCCGTCGCGTCCCCATCCTATGGAGGCCCGGGCGGTCGGGTTCCCGTCCGCCCCCAAGAACCGTGCGGGCGCGGCAGGAAGCGGCGGGCCCGGGCCGCGAAGCCATGGGGCGTCGGCCCACGCCGACCGCTGGCGGAGGAGCGTCCGATCCGGTGATGAAGAATCCAGGATGACCTATGACGTCGTAGTGATCGGCGCGGGACCGTCGGGAGCCACCCTGACCCGGTTGCTGGCAACCTGAATCCGTGACCCATATCTACCCATGGGTGACAGATCCAGTGCTGACGTATTGTGGCGCTCCCTGGAGGCCTCTATTGATGACAACCTGTAAGTGAGTGATCGGGATGTGGTCGCCGTAGTGAGAAGGGAGTATTGGGCTTCCCATTGTTGGTTCTGGAACAGAAATGCGCACTGATCAACGCATGCAGGGGCAGACAGCACAAGGCTTGCGCAGAAAGTGGCCGATGGCAGCACCGGAGGACAGTTGGGACGTTGTGGGACCGTCAACCGAAGGTCGCATACAGGTGCCCCAGCACAACACCCCAAGGATTGTGCCAAGCGTAACGCACCCGTAAACTGCGGGCGTGCCGGACCAACTTAGCGGCGCAGAGGATCAGGTTTTGGATAACGGTTCGAATGCGGCGGCGTTGAGCTTTCTTGCGCAATGGTACGGAAGCGTCGCCGATCGTCGTTTGGCCAATAATCCTCAGAATGTTGTACGTCAGAACCGCGATGTCTAGGATGAGTTGATTTGTAGCGAACTTCCCACTCGGCAACCGCTCTAGATCCATATCGGTCTTGTATTCACTGTGGAATTGCTCCATCGTCCCGTGGTCCCGGTAACAACGAACAACTACAGTCGGTTCATCCGGAAGCGAAGTCCAATACGAATCCACCTCGACCTCCGGTAGCAACAGGCGCTCGCCTTTCGCGGTGACCGTCCGTTCCGTAACCTCGTAGACCACACGTACCAGGGCGTGACCCTGTCGTGGCGCAAGGTAGCAAACGCCGCGGTACACCTTCTTGCCGTCGCGGAGTGTTTCGACCTCGCCTTCGCGCTTGGCGCGCTCGAGCCAGCCAGCCAAACTTTCCTGTCGGAGGTTACGCTTGATGAGATAGTCCACCTTGTTTTCTTCGCACCGATCGATGTTCTCAGTCGCATCGTTGCCAGAATCCATCCGAACCAGCAGTTGTGCTTCAGGGAGAATGCGTTTGGCCCTACGCAGGCAATCGCTCAAGAACTCGGGAGTGTTCTTTTGACAATGTTGTTTCCCTTCCCGCAGCTCCACCCGCAACGTATAGCCCTCATTGCCCAAATAACCGAACATAGGCGAAAACCCGTCATGACCCTTGTATGTCCGAGATACACCTTCCTTCTTCGTCTTGCTGTTGTCAAACGGTGAGACATCCATGTCCACAGGCACGTACTCCTTCTCGCCAACCCGCAGCGGCTTGCATCGCGCGTGCTGCAACAAGAGATGCTCCGCACTGTTCCGGAGAGCGGCCGACCACTGCCCCTTGGGATCACTGGCCGCCTGCTCCAGTCTCTGTCGCAAGGTAGGGCTAGATGGAACGCACTTCAAGGCGAGTGCCACCCGGAAGAACTCGTCGTCACGGAACGCTTCGATATGATCGAAGTCGGATTTCCCTTGACTCAACAACCCCACATAGCTGGCTATGACGTCGCGGTGTGAAATGAATGGGATGCCTACTCCAGGAACATCCGACGCACCCAAACGTTCATTGAGGTCAGTAGCATTGAACAACATGCCGACGACTCCAAGACCGCCATTTGCCGTTAGGATGTCCTCCCCGGGTTCCCAGACGAAAGGTGCCCTGCGCATCTGGCTTATCACTCCCGCGATTGCTGCGTGGATCGAACTGATCCACCGCTTCAGTACACTATCGCATACCCTCCTCCGGATGTCCAGACGTCTGTCAGAACTCTGCCCTTCGTGGAACCCCATGCGAATCTCGCCGCAGTCCGCCACACCCTCCGGGTGCCACCGAGGCAGCGCCAAAAACGCCGCAACTACGCTACTTCCAACTGCTCTACGTGTCGTGCCGTCACGGATTCAGGAATCGGTGAGCAGGATCAGCCGGGGGTGCCGCGGCGGGCCCTTGTGCTTCACCGGGAATCCCCCGGCTTTAGCCGTGGGGAGGAGGTCGATGGCTTCAGGGGTGGTACGGGGCGAGGATGGCTTGAATGTCCTGCCCTGCAAGCATCAAAGCTGTTTTCTCGTCCTCTGGGATCAGCGTCTTGCCCGGTGTTGCATAGGCCCGTGCGATGTATGCCGCCGCCCGCTTCACTGCCGCCGCGCAGCACTCCGTGAACTCGTCCTCGTTTAGGGTGATGTCGCCGAGTATTTCTTCGACACGCCCCCGATAGTCTCCCACTTCTCGCCAGCCTTCGCCGTAGCAGACCCAGTGAGCCGCAGACAACCCAACATACTTCCCAGCCTCTTGGATTTCAGTGCGCCTGCTCATGCTGCCGCCGCCTTTCGCGCGTCACATAACGCGCCAAGGCAGCGTCCCCCTCATTGGCTGGCACATGCGCAAGACGCTGCCGGATCTCTGCCGCTCTACGGACCATTGCAGAGATCGCCTGGTGGATTGGTAGGCCAGCATCCTCCACGATCATCCGCCGGTATACTTGCGCCGAATACCTACCGTCGACGGCTTGGGTCAATACAGCCAACTGCTTTGCCACATGGAGCACCATTGCCTGCGTGATCTGCGCCGGGTCTGCTTCGCAGAGGTCTTGTGTGTCCAACTCAATGCAGACCAGCGCATCTTCGACCCCTT
>JAJZZC010000307.1 GCA_021797775.1 Bacillota bacterium | reverse complement strand
CCCGACCAGTCGCGCACCGAGCCAATGCTCGGCTTCCAGCGTCTCATCGAAACGCTGCCGCTCCTCAGTCAGGATCGGCCGGACCACCAGCGAACCCATATCTCTTTCCTACCACACCCTATGTCAGCCGCCCCCCGACCCACTTTGCCGAGGCGCCGTCCCTGGTTCCGAGGCTGTAGCGGGGCCAGTCGCCTCCGGCGTATCCCCTGGCCCCGCCGTCCCGTCGGACCTGCGGGTCTGCGTGGCCTCGGACCTGACCGAGGCCGGGCGCCTCGGCCGCCGCTGGCTGCTCGTGGGCGACGGTGAGATCCGGGTCGTGGGGGATGCCGGCCACTGGTCGGCGGACGGCCCGCCTCACCGTGGCGACGCCGAGCGGGCTCTGGCCGATGGCGCACTGCTGCTGGCCTCCCCGCCGGAGGGACCGGTTGAGGTCCTGCGCCGCCTGCCTCTGGCGGAGGTTACCGGGTGCAAGGTGGACGCGTTGGTGGGGGCCGCGGCGCTGGTGGCCGAGACCCACCGCGGCCCGGTGCCCCTGTTGCACCTCTCGCCCGCCTTGGCCGCCGACTTCGGTCTGGCGGCGCGGGCGATCGGTTCGCTGGCCAAGGGGGAGCCCGTCGCGGTGGATCCCCGCGACCTGCCCCGCTACTGCCCCCGCTGCGGCAGGCGGCTGCAGGCCAACACGCGCGTCTGCGGCCACTGTGTGGACCGCGGCGCCGTGCTGCGCCGCATCCTGGCCTTCGCCGCTCCCTACCGCTGGCGCATGGGGCTGGCCGCGGCGCTCATGATCATCGGCACCCTGGTGGACGTGCTGCCGCCCAAGATCGCGCAGCTCCTGACCGACGCGCTGATCGGCCGGCACCTCTGGCCGCGCTGGTTGCCCGCGCATGGCGCGGCCGGGCTCGCCGCGCTCGTCGGGCTCCTCTTCGTGGACCGGCTGGCCAGCACCGGTCTCCAGGCCTGGCGCGCGCGCATCGGCATCTGGGTCGGCTCGTACGTGATGGGGGACATCCGCACCACCCTCTGGGGCCGGGTGCAGGATCTCTCTCTGTCGTATTTCGACAAGGCGCAGGTCGGCCAGATCATGACGCGCATCAGCGAGGACACCAGCCGCATGCAGATGTTCCTCACCGAGGGTGTGCAATACTTCTTCGGCGAGGTGCTGACCCTGCTCTTCGTGCTGGGCATGATGCTGAGCATCAACTGGCGGCTCACGCTGGTCGTGCTGATTCCCGGTCCGGCGACGCTGGCCGTGTCGTACCTGGTCTGGCCGGCGATCCGCCGCGCCGACCGGCGGCTCTGGCAGATGTTCGCCCGCCTCAACGTCGTCATCACCGACGCCCTGACCGGGATCCGCGTGGTCAAGGCCTTTGGTCAAGAGCCCCGCGAGATCAGCCGCTTCCGCCTGGCCTCCGACGGCCTGGCGCGCCAGTCGGTGGCGGCCAACAACATTTGGGCCACGGTCTTCCCCATCTTCGCGTTCGTGTCCGGGATCGGCGGTATCCTGATCTGGTACGTGGGCGGCCTGATGGTCATGCGTGGGCACCTGGACTTCGGCACGATCGTGGCCTTCACCGGCTACATCGCCATGCTGCTCGGGCCCCTGCAGTGGTTTTCGCAGATGGTCAACTGGATGACCACCGCCCTCACCTCGGCCGAGCGGGTCTTTGAGGTGATGGACACGCAGCCCGACGTGGTGGAGGCGGTGGACGCGCGCCCGCTGCCGCGCATCGAGGGCCGGGTGCGTGTCGACGACGTGCAGTTCGGCTCCGCCCCGCACCTACCGGTCATTCGGGGGGTCAGCCTGGAGGTAGAGCCCGGCGAGATGATCGGCTTGGTGGGCCACTCCGGCGCGGGCAAGTCGACCCTGATCAACCTGCTGTGCCGGCTGTATGACCCCGACCAGGGGGCGATCACCGTCGACGGCCATGACCTGCGCGCGGTCCGCGTGGAGGACCTGCGCAACCAGCTCGGCGTGGTCCTACAGGACATCTTCCTGTTTGACGGCACAGTCGCGGAGAACATTGCCTACGCGCGGCAGGACGCCTCGCGCGAGGAGATCATGCGGGCGGCGCGCATCGCCAACGCCCACGAGTTCATTGTGAAGCTTCCTGACGGGTACGACACGCTTGTCGGGGAGCGCGGGGCACGGCTATCCGGCGGGGAGCGGCAGCGCATCGCCATTGCCCGCGCGGTGCTGCATGACCCGCGCATCCTGATCCTCGACGAGGCCACAGCCTCCGTGGATACGCAGACCGAGCGCAAGATCCAGGAGGCCATCGCCCGGCTGATCGAGGGGCGCACGACCTTCGCCATCGCGCACCGGCTCTCGACCCTGCGCAACGCCAGCCGGCTGGTGGTCCTCGACCACGGCAAGGTGGTGGAGAGCGGCACGCACGACGAGTTGATGGAGCGGCGGGGGAAGTACGCGGCGCTGGTGGACGCTCAGCGCGAGAACGCACGCATGCAGAGCGAGGTCGGTATCGGGGCCTGAGGGGGCGGGGTGCGGGTGGCCGCGGGCCGCGGCGCGGCGACCCGTTGAGCGGCGGTGTGCGGCAGTGTAGTCGGGGGGGCGCCCTTGGGGCGCTGCCACGGGGATCGCGTACGCCGTGGCGCGGCGCGCCATGGTCTACACCGCAACGGTTGCCGCCGGCCGGGCCGGGGCACCGCGAGAGACGTCCCGGGGGCGGGCCGTGCGGGCATGTGCACCCACTGCCGGGGGGCGCCGGCGAGCCGGCGGGCCGTGCGCCGCGGCCCGGGGGACTGGTGCAGGGGCGTACTGCCATGGGGCGCCCGGGTCGAGGTAGAGGCGCGGGCGCCGTGGCGCGATGGCTGACTGATTGGCCCTTGGCATCAGGGCAGGCGCCACGGTGGCGCCCCAGATGTGCCCCGGGGGCTGGGCGCGGAGGGGGGCTCGCCCTCGCACGGGAGCGTGGCTGGCGGCGTGTTGGTGGCGAAAGGCGCAAAAGGGGCGCCCCCGGGGGGGGCCGTGTGCCAAGGTGCGCCGTGGGCGGGGGACCCGCCCGCGCTGGGCGTGGGCGGTCGGGCGCGAGGGGGGCCCAGGGCACGCGGCCGGAGTGGTACGTGCGGTCCTATGTGGCGGCTGTGAACGGGGCGCTGGGAGGACGACCACGAGGGGTGGGCGCGCGGCGGGGCCGCCGTGACGGACGCGGGATCGTCGGCAGGGCGGGGGCAACGGGCTACAGTCCTGCCAGGGGGTGAGATGGTGAGCGAGGGTATGTCGGACGGGGCGGCGTTCATCGCGTCGGACGTGGCGGGAGCCGGAACCGTGGCCGCGCGTGGACCCGCAGTCGATGACGGGACGGGCGTACTGGACCCGGCTGAGGTGCGGCTGCACCGCGGGCCGACGGGGGTGCTACGTGGCACGCTGCCCGACCGCAGCTACCTGCAGGTGTCCGTCTACCGTGCCTTTCCCCTGAGCGCGCCGGACGAGTGGGTCGTCCTGATGAACGGCGACAGCGAGATCGGCTCGCTGCGGGATGCGGCGCTGCTGGATTCCGACAGCGTGGCCCTGGTGCGCGAGGAGTTGGAGTTGCGATACCAGGTGCCGCATGTGAGTGAGGTCGTGCGGGTCAGCGAGGACCGTCTGGAGGGGGGCAGCTGGACGCCCGGACTGATCTGGGACCTGGTGACCGACCGCGGGCCCGTGCGCTTGCATATGCCCACGCTGAACGAGCACGTCCGGCCGCTCGGTCCCGGGAGGCTCCTGCTGCTCGACCGCGACGGCGCGCGCTGTGAGGTCGCTGACATCGCGGCGTTGCCTGCGGCGAGCCGGGCCCTGTTGATGCGTTACGTCTGGGGCGTCGCTTAGGAGGGAGGGTAGGGCCCGGCGTTGCCGCCGGCGCCCTCCCGTCGCACCGTGCATGCAGTTCTCCCGCACCCGGCGCACCGATGCCTGTCGTGGCTACGCTGTCGCTGGCTTCCGATTAGGTACGTTCGGTTCCCGTCGAGGCCATCGGCCCGGTGCCTTCAGGAAGCGATGGATCGTCAGCCACGTGCCGTCGGTAGGGCGATGTGCGCTACGGGAGTCCACCCTGCCGTGATTCGAGCACGGGATAGAACGCTCGGACCGAGCGCGTGAACTCGCAATCGAGTGGGTACTTGCGCTGAAACACCTTTGGCTCCGAAGATCCCAACGGGACTAGGCAGAGATTCCGCCGGAATCGATGTTCTACGCCCACGCGATTGTCCAGTGGGGTGCAAAGATAGTGCAGGTATGGAAGAATGGCGGAGGCGTACTCGCCGGCATTTTTCTGAGACAGGGCGCCCACTTCCAGGCGTGGGTCCCCTTCCACCACGGCACGTTGCAGTTGGACCGCGTTGAGAGGGGCGCCCGCCAGGCTGGTCACCACGTCACACTTTCCGCGCGGCCGTGCCGGAGGTCGGGCCTGCCGCCCTTACCGCCATGTACGGCCAGATGCACCTTGCACGTGACCCCCGGACTGGATCGGTTCTGTCGAGTGGTCTGAGAGCGGCCAGGGCGGCATGGCAGCCCGCCGTGGGAACGGCCCCTGCACTACGTGGTCAAATCGCCTATCTACGCCCTGGACCGGATCACGACGCCCCTGCTGCTCGTAGCCTGGCGCGTGCGATACTGCCGTCTCCTGGGCCCAGTCAGGCGAAGTCTTTGTGGGTCTCCGCCGGGTGGGTCGCAACTGCACGCTGCTTGCGGGCCGCGGCCTCTCCTCCTCAGCGCCGCGTGGCGGCTAGCACCTCAGCCGTAACGGCCGGGTAGGCCGCGGCTTGGCTCCTGCGCGCTGCGGGACCTTGCCGCGCCGCTCATCTGTTACCATCGCTGCGGACGCGTGGCTCGACCGTGCGGGGAGGCGTTGCCTTGGACCCGGTGCTGCTGCTCTTCGACATCGACGGGACGCTGATCGAGGGGGGCGGCTCCGGGCGGCTCGCGATGGAGCGCGCCTTCGCCGCGGTCGCCGGCGTGGAGGGGTCCGGCGAGGGCGTGCCCACGGCGGGCCGGACCGACACTGCGATCTTCGCCGACATGGCGCGGCGGGGCGGCGTTCCAGCCGACGAGGCGACCTTGCGCGCCGTTCGGGCCCGCTACCTGGAGGGACTGCCCGCCGCCCTCTCCGAGCGGGGGGCGCGCCTGCTTCCGGGTGTCCGCCCGCTGCTGCAGACGCTGGAGGCGGACGGCCGGTGCGCTCTGGCGCTCGGCACCGGCAACCTGGAGGCCGGCGCGTTGATCAAGCTGCGGCACCAGGGGATCGACGCCTTCTTTCCGACCGGCGGCTTCAGATCGGAAGAGC
>JAJZZC010000050.1 GCA_021797775.1 Bacillota bacterium | reverse complement strand
GGTCCCCGGTGCGGGCGCGACGAACCCTGATCCTGGGCTTTGTCGTACTATTTGGTCTAGCTTACTGGGCTTTACGGCACTTCTCCGTAGCCTACGTCGATCTCGTCTGGTTCCGTCATCTGGGCTTTTCCACCATCTTCTGGCGCGTGGTCACTGCCCGCCTGTACACCGGCTTAGTCGGCGGGCTGCTGTTCGGCCTCTTCGTGTTCGTGAATCTCTGGGCCCTGCTGCCCGCGCTAGGGCACGCCCGCCTGGAGGCGGTGTCCGCACCCTACACCCGCCTATTGCGTCCCGCGGGCGCGCGGCGGGCGGTGGGCTGGATCTCGGCCGCTGTGGGCGCCACGGCGGGATGGATCCTGGCCGGCCAATGGTCCACCGTATGGTTCTTCTTCGCCGCCGTCCCCTTCCGCCAGGTGGACCCCATCTTTCACCGTAACGCGGCCTTTTACGTCTTCCGCCTCCCGTTCTACCACCTCCTCGCCGTGACCGCGGGTGTCGCCTTCTGGGTCACCGGCCTAGCCGTGTTGGCCACCTACTTCGCGGCGGGGCTGTTCAACTTTGTGGACAACCGTTTTGTCGTCCACCCGCGCGCCCGCTCCCACCTGAGCCTGATCCTGGCCGGGTATTTGGCGCTCAAGGCGATCGGGTACCGGCTCGACGCGTGGAACCTGCTCGTGTCCCAGGATCACGGCTACACGTTCGGACCCGGATATGCCGACGTGCACGCCGCCCTCCCGGTCCTGCGCGTGCTGACGGTGGTCGCCGCGCTGGCCTGCGCCGCCGCCGTGGCCGCGTCCCTCGGCTGGCCACGCCTCGTCTTCTGGGGGGTGGGGGGGCTGGCGGCCGTCTCTGTGCTGTTTGGCACCTTCTACCCGGCCGTGGTGGAAGCGCTGGTCGTGCGCCCCGACCAACTGGCGCGCGAGCGACCATATATTATCAACAATATCCAGGCAACACGCTCGGCGTTCGACCTCAACCACATTACCCTGACCAGCTTCCCGGTGCGCCAGAACCTGACAGCGGCCGACCTCACGACCTTCCGTGCAACCTTCCGCAACATCCGGCTGTGGGATCAGAGCATCGCCAACCCGGCGTTTCAGGAACTGCAAGGGCTACGCAGTTACTATACCATCGACAATCTAAGTGTGGGCCGCTACACCATCGACGGGCACTACCGGCTCGTCCTGTTGGGCGCCCGGGAGATCAACTACGCGAACCTGCCTGCGAACACATGGGTGAACAGACACCTCAAGTTTACCCATGGTTATGGAGCCGTCGTGCTGCCGGCCTCACAGGTCGCTGCCCAAGGGTTACCGCTATTTTGGATGAAGAATATCTCCGACGTCTCCAGTGTAGGGCTCAAGCTGACCCAGCCACGTATCTACTACGGAGAACAGACGACCCCCTACGCCATCGTCGGCCCGAGTAACAGCGAGTTCGACTATCCGAACGGACAACGGGACGTGTACAACCACTACAGCGGTCCGGGCGGTATCCCGGTCTCCAACTTTCTGCAAAAGCTGACGTTCTCGATCTGGGCTGGGAACTATAACACGTTGCTGTCCGCAGCGGTAGGACCGGGCTCCAAGGCCCTGATCTATCGCGCGTTGGACCAACGCCTACCGCAACTGCTCGCCGCTCCTTTCCTCTCCTATGATAGCCAACCCTATCTGGCCATCGCGAATGGCCGCCTTTACTGGATCGTCGACGCCTACACCACCAGCTCCAACTACCCGTACAGCACCCCGTCACCCGCGGGGATGAATTATATTCGCAACGCGGTGAAGGTCGTGGTCGGCGCCTACAGCGGTAGGGTGCATTTCTATGTTGCCGACCCGACGGATCCCATCATCCGGGCCGAGGAGCGCATCTTTCCTGGCGTGTTCCAACCGCTGGCAGCGATGCCCCCGGCGCTGCGCCGGCAGATCCGCTACCCCATTGACTACTTCAGCATCCAGGCCCAGATGTATGCGCGCTACCACATGACCGATCCGACGGTTTTCTACAATGACGAGGATCAGTGGACCGTCGCCCAAGAGGTGCAGGGCAGCGTCTCCTCCACCCTGGGCGCATCGCCCCAGCCCGCGCCGTTGGCCTCTGGCACCACGTCGACCACCCTATCCGGGACGCTCGGAGGACCCGCGGCGGCGCCCCCGTCGGGATATTCGGTTGGGACGACCCCCGTGCTCCCCTACTACGTCATCCTTAAATTTGCCGGTATGCCGCACGCGCAGTTCGTGCTGATGCAGCCGTTCACACCCATCGGTGCGGGGCGCGATAACATGGCGGCCTGGATGGCCGCGTTCTCCGACGGACCGAACTATGGCAAGGTGGTCGCCTACGAATTCCCCAAGCGGCAGACGGTGTTTGGCCCACTGCAGGTCGACTCGCAGATCAACCAGGACCCGACGGTGGCGCAGTTGTTGACGCTCTGGTCGCAGGGTGGCTCCGAGGTGTACCGCGGCAACCTCCTGGTCATCCCCATCCGCCACGCCATGCTCTATGTCGAGCCACTATACCAGGCGGCCCAGTCGACGAATTTGCCGGCCCTGCGGCGCGTGATCGTGGACTACGGTGGCCAGCAGATCGCCGTGGGCACGACGCTGGACCAGGCCCTGGCCCAAATCTTCGGTCCCCTGCCCTGGGTCAAGACGCCACAGCAGACACCGCCGACCGTAGCTGCCAGCGGCGGCACGGTCACGCGCCCATCGGCCGGGGCCGTACTCTCCATCCTGACGAATCGGGCAAACACCCTGTACGCGGCGGCCCAGGCCGACCTGCGCAAGGGGGACTTCGCCGCCTACGGCCAGGCCATCCAGGCCCTCGGGCCCGTCATCGCCCAGATGAAGGCGGAGATCAGCCCGGCCATCTCCACGCCTTCGGCGACGTCCACGGGCAAGGCCTCCCCCACCCCCCCCGCACGCACCGGAGCAACTTCCAAGGGCTAACCATCGACCTGTCGTGCCCTTGCGCCGCCCGTGGGCGGGGGCCACACGCCCGGCACCCGTCCCAAACCCGCGCGCTGACATGGACGCCCCGCGTCCACGCACCCCGGTGCCCTAGCGCATCGCGCGAGCGCGGCCCCGCGGCCATGGCCGAGGCCCGCGCTCGCGCTACCGCGGACCTTTCTTCGGCGCCGCGCTCAGGGTACCCCCACGCCCTTCCGCAGGAGGTATTGGTGGTAGAGGATCTCCGCCACTGTCAGGGCACCACCGGCGGCGAGGGCACCGCCGAAGGGCAGGTGTGCACCCGGTAAAAAGCGGGCGATCACCCACAGGGTGGGCACGGTCAGACCGAAGTCCACGAAGACCGCAGCGGCGTTCCCCACGCGCGCCAGCACCAGGCGATCGGCGACTACATAGGTGAACGTGGCCACCACCAGCGCGAGCCAGAGCGCCTGCATCGGCCGCACACGACCCACGGCGGGGAGCATCCCTTCCAGGAGACCGACCACGAGCACGGCCTTGACCAATAGCGTGGCCGGCACCGAGCGCAAGACGTATCGCTCCTCCCCGCAAAGACACGACGGTCAGCCCACGCGGAGTGTGCCCCTTGGCGCCGCCAGGCATGAACGCCGAGGGGTGGCGGGAAGCTGCAACCGGCAAAGGTTCGGCTACGGGCCTGTGGAGGGCGAAGATGCTCCTGCCACCGGATGCGGGCGAGGCACGGGGGTGGGCGCCATGGAGAGGGGCGGAGGTAGGCAGGAGCCGCGGCAGGCGGTCACCAGGCGGTGGTGGTGGGCTGTCGGTGTGGTCGCCCTGGGGGTGCTGGCCTTCCTGGCGGTGCGCGGTCCCTTCCGGCTGGTCGCAGCCGTTGGGGTCGTCATCGCCTTGTTAGCCCTGACCCGCCCGCCGGCGGCGCCCCGGTAGCCCTGGGCGCCGCCGCCCAGAGTGATGGCGGCATCCGTGGGGGGTCGGCTCGCCGAGGCCAGGCGGCCTGAGCCAAACGCGTGTCCGCGGTGAGTTCCCCCGCGCGGGAGCCCACCGCCGGACGGGACGGGCCGGGACAGGGGTACCAGGAGGGCGCGCCCTTCCTCCGGTCGGGTCCCCGCGCCCCCAAAGACCTGCCCTGGTGTCGTCGCGGCCTCGCCGGCGGGCGGGGCGATCACTGCGTCGGGCCGTGCCCGCTCTGCCCCCGTCAGCGGCGTGGGGGGGGGACGAGGCCCCGCGTGCGTCAGATGCCGCATCCTTACCGCATGCCGGTCGACGACCACACGGGATCACCCTGCCGCAAGGGCGCATCTGCGGCCAGCGTGGGGCCGAACCCGAAGCGTCCGTTCGGCCGCTCCACATCGGACCTCTTGACCCTTGCTCGCCACCACCATACGATCCGACAAAGACGCTGGGGCTGCCCGCCGTCGCGGTGGGCCCCTTGTGAGGCGAGGGAGATGGCGAGCGCGCAGCCCCGTGCTGCCCCAGGAAGCGGGGCGGCACCACGCTCGACGTGGGGCCGGCTGCGCGTCCTCGGCCGGCGCTGGCCCGTCCTCTACCGGCGCGCGCATCTGGTCGCTCTCCTCCTCCTCCCCCTGGAACTGACCACCGGGGCCGCCCTCTACTTCCCGTATCTACACACCACCCTGATGCGCTATCTGCCCCTGATCGAAACCGCGCACGCCTGGGGCGGCCTGGCCTTCGGTGTCCTGATCGTCCTGCCCGTGGCCGTCCCCGTCGGCCGGCGGTTGCTATCCGTGCTCGACTGGACCGTCATGATCTGGGGCATCGGCGCGCTTACCCTGACCGGCCTCGCGCTGTGGCTCGGGCTCGACACATGGGCCGTCCTGCGCGCCGGCGCCTTCACGTTGCACGGCCTCCTCGCGGTGCTGGTGCTCGTGTGGGCGGCGTACCACGCCGGCATGCGCTGGGCCACGGCGGCGCGTGCCGGGGCTGTGCCGCGCGTGGGCGAGCGCCGCCTCATGCCGCGGCGGGAGATGGCGCTGCACATCGAGCGCGCCGTTCTGGCCGGCCTCGTCGGCAGCGTGCTGGCCGGCGTCCTCTTTGATGTGCGGGACACCGCCGCCAGCGCAGCCCCCAGCCCGCCGAACGCCGGCGCGGGTACGCAGGGCAGCCCCCCGCTGCCGGGATTCGAACTCTACACGGTCTCGGGCGGCTACCCCACTTACGACCCGAGCACCTACACGCTGGTGGTGGACGGCGCTGTGGCCCATCCCGTGCGCATCCCGCTGCAGGATCTGCTGCAGCGCCTGCCCCAGGTGTCCGAGACGCGCAACTTCCGGTGCGTGACCGGCTGGGAGGTGCCGGACGTCCTCTGGCAAGGTGTGCGCATCTCCGATGTCCTCGCCGCTGCGGGGCCGCTTCCCGGAGCCGATTGGTTGACCTTCCACTCCTTCGATGGCGTGTACACCGACAGCCTGAGCATTCGGCAGGCCACTGCCGCCGGCGTCTTGCTCGCGCACCACGCCGACGGGAAGCCGCTGGCGCGGCAGCAAGGGGCGCCCGTGCGGCTGCTCGTGCCGCAGATGTACGGGTACAAGTCGGTGAAATGGGTCGGCCGCATCGAGGTGGTGCGCAGCCGGCAGCTCGGCTACTGGGAGCAGCGCGGTTACGGCCCTGATGCCTACCTGGGGACCACCGACGGCTGGCCGGCGGGCCACGTCCCCCCGCTCTGGTGAGGTCGCACGCCCAGGGGGACGGATAGCCGCCAGAGAGTCATTCTGCGCAGCCAGGGGCGTATCTGCCGTGCTTGCGCTTCGCCTGGAGGGCCGGCAAACGTGCCCCATGCCGAGCCGGTCGGCGCCACGCGGCATGCAAGACGCAGGACCGGCTCGCGCACCGCCGTCCCGCCGCGCCGGTCGTAGCGGTTGAGGCGGACCGGACGGCGGCTCTGATCCCATGCGATGCAAGCGCAGGGGTATACAGGGACGCGCCACGCCACGGGTGTTCCGGCCGAAGGCCGCCCGCCAGCATTGACGTCACCTTGGTGCGCGGCATCGTCCGCAGGGACCCCGCGCGGCGCCACGAAGTTGTTGAGCGGCCGCGCCCACACGGGTGCGCACGCGGCCGGAGGATGCGGCGTCGAGGTCTGCGGTCGCGCCCCGGGCGTTGGTCGTTATCGCCTCCGCCGGAGAAAGGGGGCCGCGGGTTGTCTGCCGCGCGGGATGCGTCCAGCCAGGGTCAGGTAGCTCCGCTCGGGGTGGCCGTGGTGGGCACCGGCCTCGCGGGACGTATGCACGTGAACGGGTTGCGCCTGCTGCCAGACGCCCGTGTCGTCGGTGCAGCGGGCAGCTCCGCGGAAAAGGCCGCCGCGTTTGCGCGGCACATGGGGTTGCCCCGCGCCTACCGCGATCTCGACGAACTGATGGAAGACCGGGCGGTGGCGGTCGTGCATGTCTGCACGCCCCCCCACACCCATGTGGCGCTCGCCCAGCATCTGGCGGCGGCCGGCAAGCACCTCCTGGTGGACAAGCCGATTGCGCGCAACCTCACCGAGGCCGACGTGATTATCGATGCCTGCGCCCGTTCCGGCGTCCTGCTCTGCGGTCTATTCCAGCATCGCTACATCCCACAGGCGGTGGCGGTGAAGCGGGCTATCCAGGCCGGGACCCTAGGCGACCTCTACCTCGCGGATTGCTACGTCAAGTGGTGGAGGGACGACGCGTACTACGCGGGGAGCAACTGGCGGGCACGCCACGCCACGGAGGGCGGGGGGGCGCTGATTAACCAGGCGATCCACTCCCTGGACCTGCTGCAGTGGCTGTGCGGTCCGGTACTGGAGGTCAGCGGGCGCGTGGCGACCGTAGCGCACACCATTGAGACAGAGGATGTCGGCGTGGCGAGCCTGCTGCTGGCCGGCGGCCGCGGCAACGGTTCGCGGCCCGCGCTCGGCGTGATCGAGGGCACCACAGCCGCGTACCCCGGCTTTCCCGAACGCCTGGAGTTACATGGCACACGCGGCAGCGTGGTGCTGGACGAAGGGCGCCGTCGCCTGGAGTGGTACCTGCGCGGCCAATCCCCGCAGGTGGATGAAGCGGGCGCGCCACAGGGGAATGCCTCCGACCCGGCCGCCGTCTCCCCCGAGGCGCACGCCGCCGCGTTCGCCGACTTCCTGACGGCAGTGCGGTCCGGCGGGCGCCCGGCCGTCGACGGGCACGAGGCACGCCGGGCCCTCGAAGTAGTGGAAGCCGTGTACCGTTCCTCGGCTGCTGGAGGCGTACCGGTGCGCCTCCCCCTGGAGGCACGGCCCCTCTGAGCCTTGCCGGGGGATCCGGAAGGAGGAGACCGCCCGTGGCATTCACCCTGGCCGCGCTCTCGGACGAGATTGCCCCGGACCTCGCAACCGCTCTGCAGGTCATGCGGGAGGAGGGCATCGGCGAGGTCGAGGTGCGTACAGTGTCCGGGAAAAACGTGCTGGACCTGACGGACGACGAGGCGGCACGCTCGTACGCGGAGATCGCCATCGCAGGCTTCCGCGTGTCGGGTCTCGCCTCGCCCATCGGCAAGAGCTCCATTGAACGGCCACGGACATACGAGGCCGGCCGATTGCGCCGCGCGCTCGCGCTCTGCACCATCTTCCATACCAACCGCATCCGCCTGTTTTCCTTCTATCCACCAGAGGACGGCGCAAAGGCCCCGGAGGCCTTTCTGTCCGAGGTAGTCGCGCGTCTCGGCGCGATGGCGGCGGAGGCAGGGACCGCTGGCGTGGAATTGGTCCTGGAAAACGAATTTCGTCTAGTTGGCGACGTTCCGAGCCGGATCGCGCACATTCTGGCGGAGGTTGATTCCCCCGCACTACGCTTCGCCTGGGACCCAGGCAACTTCGTGCACTCTGGCGTCCAACAGCCGTTCGACGACGCCTGGCCACTTTTGGCCGCATTCACCACCTGCGGCCACGTCAAGGACCTCCGTCGGGGCGGAGACCACGTTCCAGTAGGCCAGGGGGACGGCCAGTGGCCGAAACTGGTGGCGGCGCTGGCGCAGCGCGGCGGCGTGCCGCTGGTCATCGAGCCTCACTTGAAGGTGGCCCGGCACTCCACCGGCTACAGCGGTCCGGACCTGTTTCGGCAAGCCGTAGCCGCCCTTGCCGCGTTGCTGACGACCGTATAGCGGGATGGCCCCGCCCCTCACTCGGGGGAGCCCGAGATCGCCACCGCAGAGTTCCCCCGAGTTCCCCCAGCTCACTCCTGCATGTGCCGCGCCAGGAAGCCGGCCGCGGACTGGGTGAGCTTCGCTTCCAGTTCGCCCAGCGCGGCGCCGCTGGCTGTCGAGGCCAGGATGATGGTGCCCACGGGGTCGCCACCGACCACAATGGGTGCGATCACCTCGCTCTGGAAGGTGCAGCCTGTGGTGTGGCCATCCTCCACGGCGGATCCGGCGTGGCTGTGGTCGCGCCCCGTGAAGAGCAGCGTTTCGCGGCCGTCCATGGCTCGCCACACCACCTGGCCGACACGCTTGCCCACATACGCGCGCTCCGGCGCCCCCGCCACGGCGACCACCGCGTCACGGTCGGCGAGCAGCGCGATCTGGCCGCTGGTCTCATGCAACGCGTTGACGATACTCTGGCCGAACCCTCCCAGGTCGGCGATGGCCGAATACTTCTTGAGAATCACCTCGCCGTTCTTATCGACGAAGATCTCCAGCGGATCCCCATCACGGATGTGCATGTCGCGACGAATCTCGATGGGAATCACGATGCGGCCGAGGTCGTCAATGCGGCGCACGATGCCCGTCGCCTTCAACGTCGCCACCTCACAGATCGCGCTCGACAGGCGGTCCGTCCGGCCGGCGCGAGGCACGCGGCCGTGGCGGGGCGCCGGCCGCGCCCAGGGCTCCTTGCCCACGGGGGCCTGCGCAGCAAGCATGGCCGCTACGGTGGGGGCCCTATGCGCGGGTGCAGGGGAGGGGCGGACCGACGGGCGCTGGTATGCTCTGGGTGTGGCGTGCCCTGCTCAAAGCCGCCGGCGTCAAACCCGGCCCTCCGCGCCCCCCCATATGGGGCGTTTACCACGTTCGCGGAGCACCAGGGGCGGTATGTGGCAGGACGTGGCCATCCAGAAGTGGCGGCGAACGCTCGCGCGCCTACCCAATCTTGCGGTGACCTGCGGTAAACCGATAAACGGTCACGGCGACCGCGCCAGCCGGGGTGGCGGCATGGCCGGCTTCGCCTCTGCCGAAGCGCCCGGATGCGCGGGGCGACAGAGTCCGGTCGCCCGGACAGGCTCTACACCTCTGGCGCCTCACCGCGCCGTCTCGGCGACGCGGGTCCGCGTCGCCGAGGCGCTACCAGCGATGCGTGTGGCGCGTTCGGGCGACGCCGCGTACAGGGCGACGCCCGCCAGCGGAGCGGCGATGTCTCTGCACGCCTCGCCCCCCCCCGCGTATGGGATATGGCCGTCGCCATCGGTCACGGGCGACGGCCGGCGCCCGGTTCTTCACCGGTGATGCGGCGGATGTAGGACCGAACGAGGTCGGCGATGATCTCATCACGCTCGATGCGCGTGATGAGGGCACGGGCGTTCTGGTGGCCGGTGATGTAGGTGGGCTCCCCAGAGAGCAGGTAGTGGGCGATCTGGCCGATGGGGTCGTACCCCTTCTCCTGCAGGGCCCGGTACACGCGGAGCAACACCTCGCGGCTCGACACCTCGGCTTCGCTGCGCGGGCCCAGGACCCGCGTGAGTCCGGCTGCGTCCGCCTCGGCGGGAGCCGGCCATCCCGGCTCGGCGCGGTCCTCGCTGTTCGTATGCACCGGCCTCGCCCTTTGCCGAACACCTTTCGATCTCAGGGCCGGCTCCTGGAATTCGGGGGACGCCGGAACGGGTCCTGCCAAAGCCGATCCGGCACGTGGTGTGTCAGCACGTGTCGATCCCCCCGCGACCCCTCCCCGCGCCCGGGTCCGCCCACAACGTTCTGCGGGCGGACCCGGGCAACGCGTGCGCTGTCGTGCCGTCGCCGGTCAGCGCGTGGCGCGGCCGGCCAGATGCTCCTCCGCCATCTCGATCATGCGCCGGACGATGTGGCCGCCCACGGCGCCGCACTGGCGGGACGACAGCTCACCCCAGTACCCGTCCTGCGGAGGATGCACTCCCATCTCTTGCGCCACCTCGTACTTAAGCTGATCCAGCGCCGGAGCCGCCGCCCGGACAAGGGTACGGTTGGACTGACTGCCCTGGGCCATCTTCACTGTCACCTCCCTGCGTCACGCTGCGTATTCTGGCGGCTCACCCGGCACCGCATCCTCGTAAAAAACTGAGAGGACCTCAACCGCCAACCCCGTCGGGGAAGAGACCCCAGGTCTGCATGCTTACCGTCAGCGCTGTGTGCTGGAAGCGGAACTGCCAGAGGCGTCCGCGCCCGGCGCGCACGCAGACAGACCCAGGCGTCACGGACTCGCCAGCGCGTGGGCCACGGTCACAGTCAACGGGATCTGGACTGCCCGTGCCCCGGGGTGGCGGCGGGCTCTCTCTGGCCGCGCCACGCTCGGATGCGGCTGCGGGACCGCGGCCGCGGCGTGCGGAGCCCGCCGCCGGGGCATAAGGCTCTGGTGGTTGTCGCCAAGGCCGGAACCGCGGGCTCCGGTCAGGCCCCTTCGGCTGCGCCCGGCGTTGCACGCCTTCGACCACCGCCGGGTAGCCGCCGAGGGCTGCGCGCACGGGCGAGCCGGTTGGGCCCGGTCGGCCAAGCCTGCCTTCACCCGGCCGCCCGGGCCTCCCGCAACGTATGCAGGGCTCCGACCAGGACGCTGCTGCCGCGGGCCACCTCTTCTTCTGTCACGCAGAGGGGGGGCATCACGCGGATCACCGTGCCGGCAGTGCAATTGATCAGAAGCCCCCGCTCGCGGCATAGACCTACCACGTCTTGGCCCGAGGGACCGCGGGGATCGAGTTCCAGGCCGGTCATCAAGCCAAGGCCGCGCACATCGCGCACAAAGCCCATGGACGCGGTGGCCGCGCGTAGATCCTGGCGGAACGCTTCGCCCAAGACAGCCGCCCGCTCCGCCAGGCGCTCCTCCACCAGGACGCGCAGCGCCGTAAGCCCGGCCATCGCCACGATCGGGTTGCCCCCAAAGGTTGTGCCGTGGTCAAAACGCCGAAGCGCCCCGCTCCAGGGCTCGGCGACGAGGATGCCCCCCATGGGCAGGCCACCGCCCAGGGCCTTCCCCATGGTCATGACGTCCGGGCCCACGCCGAAGTGCTGGTACGCGAAGGGACGGCCGACCCGCCCCAGGCCGCACTGGACCTCGTCGAAGATGAGGCAGGCGCCGTGGCGGTCGCAGAGGCGGCGCAGAGCCGCCAGGAACTCCGCGGACGCCACGCGCACGCCGCCCTCCCCCTGCACGGGCTCGACGATCACCCCGGCGGTTCTGGGGCCAATCAACTCCTCGGCGGACGCCACATCGTCCCACGGGGCCTCCCGGAAACCGGGCACCATGGGGCCGAAGCCCTCCTGGTAGCCGCGCGTGGCCGCTAGCGAGCCGAGGGTGCGCCCGTGGAAGCTGTGGTGGAAATAGACGATCTCTACCGCCGGCTCCCCGCCCTCGGTCTGCGCCCGGCGCCAGGCCGCCTTGCGGGCGAGCTTGATCGCGGCTTCGTTGGCCTCGCTGCCGCTGTTGCAAAAGAACACGCGGCCGGGAAAGGCGACGCGGCTCAACTCAGCCGCCAACACGATTTGCGGCAGCGTGTGATAAAGATTGCTGACGTGTCCGAGCCGGCCCGCCTGGTGCGCGATGGCGGCCACCACCCGCGGGTGGCAGTGGCCGAGGTTGGTGACGCTGATGCCGCACAGAAAGTCCAGGTACTCCCTGCCATCGCTGTCCCAGACCAGCGCGCCACGCCCGTGGGTCAATAGCACCGGCGCCCGGCCGTATGTCTGCATCAAATACTCCGCGTCCATCTCCAGGGCGCGTTCCAGCAGCCCTTCGCCCGGGACAGAGCCCTGCAGGAGCGCCGCATCCGCCGACCAAGCCGCTGCAGTCTCTTCCGCGCCACCGCTCACCGCCGCCCCGCCTCCTTCTGGACGAACCGGGCCAAACCCTACGCGGCCACCACCGCGGTACCGGCGGAGCCGTCGCCCGCGACCGCCGCCTCCACGGCTCCGGCGCGCCGGCCGTCGACGATCCACGCCGCCCGCACCCCCGCCCCGACGGCACGTAGGCAGGCTTCGACCTTGGGGCGCATACCCCCGGAGATCACCCCCCGGGCGATGAGCGCGCGGGCGTGGTCCGCGTCGCAGCGGGACAGCGGGGCCCTCTCGCCGGGTACCAGGATCCCGGGCACATCGGTGCAGAGTACCAGGGCTGATGCCCCGAGGGCCCCAGCCACGTCTGCCGCGGCATCGTCGGCATTCACGTTGTACAGGGTGCCGTCAGCGCCGGGAGCGACGGGGGCCAGCACGGGGAGCAGCCCGGCGGCGATCAGGGATCGCAGGACATCGACGCGCACCGCCGATACCTGGCCGACCAAGCCGATGTCCACGGGCTGGCCCGCGGCATCGGTCCACCGCAGCGGGGTGGCCGAGAGCACCCCCGCGTCGCGGCCACCCAGGCTGATGGCCGGTACCCCAGCGCGGGTCAGACCGGCCGCCAGCTGCTTGCCCACGCGCGCCAGCGCCATCTCGGCCACCGCCACCGTCTCGGGGTCGCTGTAGCGCAGGCCGAACACGAAGCGTGCCTCCAGCCCCATACGGGCCGACCAGCGCGTGATCTCTGGTCCACCGCCGTGGACGAGCACAACGGCATGGCCCGCGCGCCAGAGCGCCACGGCCCCGCCAAGCGCCCCGGCGCCATCGTCGGCGACCGCCCCGCCCATCTTGAGCACTACGGTACCGGCCGGCTCCCCCATGGTGCGCTCCCCCTCCGCCCGCGCGTCCCCGGCGATGCCCAAGGCTCAGGGATAGAGCCCCACGCGGGGCAGGCCAGCCGTCTCCTCCAGCCCGCACATGACGTTCATATTCTGGATGGCGGCGCCCGCCGCACCCTTACCGAGGTTGTCAATCGCGCAGAGTGCCACCAGACAGGCGGCACGGGCGTCGACCGCCACCGCCACATGGGCAGAGTTAGAACCGGCGACCGCCTTGGTCTGGGGCAGACCCGTCGGCAAGACCTGGACGAAGGGCTCGGAGGCGTAGGCCGCGTTGTACACGGCCAAGGCCTCCTGCCGCGTCACCGGCCGCACCAGCGGGGCGTAGCAGGTGGCCAGCAGCCCCCGGGAGGCCGGCAGCAGGTGCGGGGTGAACGTCAGGCGGACGGGTCCGCCTGAGGCCAGCGCCAGCTCCTGCTCGATCTCCGGCGTGTGCCGGTGCGCGCCGGCCACGGCGTAGGCACCGACGCCCCCGTCCACTTCGGGGAAGTGTGTCTCCTGGGTTGGCTGCCGCCCGGCGCCAGTCACCCCGGATTTGGCGTCGACCACGATCCCCTGGGGCGAGACCAACCCGGCGCGTAGCGCCGGCCAGAGGGCGAGGACGGCCGCGGTCGGATAGCAGCCCGGATTGGCCACCAGGCGGGCCGCCCGCACCTCCTCCCGGTGGGCCTCGGTCAGGCCGTACACCGCCTGGCGCAGGTAGTCCGGGGCCGTGTGCGCTCCGCCGTAGTACCGGGCGTAGGCCGTGGCGTCCCGCAGCCGGAAGTCGGCGCCGAAGTCCACCACGCGCACCCCGCGCTGCAGCAACCGCGGCACCAAGTCGAGGCTCTCCCGCGCGGGCAAGGCGAGGAAGGCCACCTCGGCGCACGCGGCGATCGCCTCGGGGTCCACCGGCTCCAAGGGTAGGTCTCCGAGGGGCAACAGGTGCGGATAGATCTCAGTGAGCGTTCGGCCCGCCTGGCTGTGCGAGGCGAGATAGGCGCACGCCGCATGCGGGTGCGCCGCCAGCAGGCGCACGGCCTCCATGCCGGCATAACCGGTCGCGCCGACGACGGCCACGGGGACGACTTTGACTTTGCCCATCAACCGCCGCATCCCCTCCGTCAAGTGGTGCGCTGGTCGTACGTCGACACTGGGCCACCCCTTCGGGTACACGCGCCCCGCCAGGCGACCGCCCCTCCGCCAGCACCGGCGCGGTGCAGGCCCCGTCAGACTGGCGCCCGGAAAAAACCGAGCGCCCGCCCACACGCGGTGGACGGACGCCTCCGGGTGGCGCACCCACGACCCGCCTAAGGAGCCACCGCCCTGAGTTCCGGACTTTGGTCCGCGATACCACCCTGTACGCCGCGCACGAAACGACGGGTGAAGGAATCCTCCGCGTTGACGCAGCGCACCAAGTACTCGCAGGCGCGCTCGGGGTCGACGCGTTGACCACAGGTGAAGATATCGAACGCCGCATAGCCGTGCTCGGGAAAGGTGTGCACGGAGATATGCGACTCGGCCAGCACCACCACACCGGACAGCCCCTGCACCGGAAAACGGTGAAACGTGCTGTCCACGACATGCGCGCCTGCGGCGGCCGCGGCGCCGAGCATAGCCTCCTGCATGGACTCCAGGTCGTTGAGCGTCTCCGCCTCGACGCCCCATACATCCAGAAGGATGTGCCTGCCGTTTGTGGGGTGCCATTCGGCCATAAGAAAATCCCCCTTCGGGTGGCAATTCCGACCCTTTCAGGTCGGACGGGACCATCGTTTTCGCCACGGGGGACGAGCTAGGGCAGCACGCTGCCCTCACCCTTCTGGCGAAACTAGGTTCCTGGTTGTCGGGGCTCATTCTAGCGACAGGCCGACAAAAGGTCAACGACACGTGAACCCCACACCCACCCCCCCCGGGGAGACGGCCCGCCAGGCTGCGCCCGGCGTGGCGACGAGACACGGCGAATGGGGCCCCATCGCTTTAGGCCCCATTCGCCGCTCCCCGCGCCGTTCTCCTTCCGCGCACGCCGGGTATCAGTAGGAAGTGCTGCCGGATGCGGTGCCACTGCTGCCGGACGCCGCCGCGCCGGAGGAGCTGGCATTCGCCGTCGTCGCGCCGGAGCTCCCCGTGGCGCCGGCCGTCGAAGCCGTCGACGATGTCGATCCGGTCCCCGCCGCCGGCGAGCCGGGCGATGTGCTCGTCGTGATCGGCCCGAGGTAGTCCGCGTCCACCCAACCCGTCAAGTGCACCCCCGTCCGCCGGTTGGTAAAGGTGATCTCGTCCCAATTGCCGCTCTCACCCAGGACGTTGACCTCTGCGTTCTGCAGCAGGGTGCCGACCACCACGCCGGAGAGCGAGGGCTCGCTGCGTACATTCAGAACATTGGCCTGGACGACCGCCACGGGCAGGCCAGACTGGACCTCGCCGTTACCACCCGCGCCCGCCGACGCCGATGTCGACGGCGCGGATGTCGTGCCGATGTTGGCCACTGCGGCCTGCAGCTCGCCTACCTGGGCGTCCAGGCTGTCGACCCGGTTGCTCAGTTGCGCCAGGGTCGGCGGCTGCTGGCCCTGCGCAAACAGTTGCCCGCACCCGGACAGCGCCGCCACCACGCCGAGGGCCATCAGAGCCCCCCCCCACCGTCTCCACCGCGTCATCTCCGCCATCCCCCCTTCTCCGCGGCGATGCTTATGACACCGGCTCGGGGGGTTATGTCCCGTCGGGGTTGGTCAAGGGGGCGCGCCGCGGCGCGGGCGTTGACACCGTGCGGCGGGGGGCCCGACAATGGCGCCGCGCCACAGGGGCGGCGGGGGTGTGGCTTGGGCCAGGTGGTGGCCTTCCAGGGCGAGTTCGGCGCGTTCAGCGAGGAGGCCGTCCGGCGCTGGGATCCGGAAGCGCAGCCCCTGCCCTGCCCGTCTTTTCGCGCCGTGTTCGCGGCCGTCGAAACCGCCCAAGCGGCCCTCGGGGTCGTTCCCATTGAAAACTCGCGGGCCGGCAGCGTGCTGGAGACCTACGACCTGCTGCTGGAACGCAACCTGGTCATCCAGGGCGAGGTCGCGGTGCGCGTTGAGCAGTGTCTGCTGGCTGCCCCGGGGACGGCGGTCACCGAGCTGCGGCGCGTGTACTCCCACCCTCAGGCCCTGGCGCAGTGCGAGCCCTACCTACGCGCACTCGGGGTCGAGGCCGTCGCGGTATACGACACGGCTGGCGGCGCCCGCGCCGTCGCGGAGGGTGCCGAGGCAGGGGCCGCAGCCGTCGCCTCCGCGCGGGCGGCACAACTCTACGGCCTGGAGGTCCTGAAGCGGGGCATCCAGGAGGACCCCGAGAACACGACCCGTTTTTACGTCCTCGGAAGGCCGCCGTTCCCGGCAGCCGCGACCGCCGGACCTCACCGCACGGTCGTCGCCCTGGCCCTGCCGGAGGACGAATCGCCCGGCGCCCTCTTCTGGTGCCTCGCCACGCTGGCGTATTGGCGCATCAACCTGCTGAAGGTGGAGTCCCGGCCGAGCCGCCGCCGGCCATGGCACTACCTGTTCACCCTCGACCTGGCCGCCCGTGCGGAGGAACCGGCCTGCGCCGCGGCGTTGCGGGAGCTCGCCGCGCGCACCACGTTGCTGCGCGTGCTGGGCAGCTTCTCGGCCGCCGCCCCCTGACCCCCTGTGGGACGGCGCCGCAAAAAGCCAACTGGCCTGCGGCAGCCACAACCTGTGAGGCCGTTGGCGACATCGAGGACACCCCCGGCGTGATGGTGCCAAACGGACTCTTGCGTCGGCCTCCTAGCCGGGGTGCGGCCCAGCGCGACCTCCTTTCTGGCGGGGAACCTTGGGCCTGGACGCCCGGCGAGCGGAGGGGCTGCCCGCGCACCGGAGCTCGACCGCAGATGCACCCTCGGCCCGCCTTACGCCACGCGCCCGCGAGCCGGGCCCGGCTCCCCCTCTTCCGCGGGCCGGCTCTCTCCACGCCTTGGCTTCGGCCCGTCCGTGTCGCGCAGGAACACGTTGAGCTTCTCCCGGACGACGCTGGGGTTGTCACCGGCCTGGACCGACAGGATGCCCTCCAGCGCCACCTCGTGGGCCAGCATCTGGGCATTGGCCTGCTGCCGCATCTTGTTGCCGATGGGCAGCCAGAAGAGGTTGGCCGAGGAGATCCCGTAGAACGTGGCCAGGAACGCGGTGGCAATGGCGGGACCCAGCGCCGCTGCGTGGCTGAGGTTGCTCAACACGTGGATCAGCCCCATCACGGTCCCGACGATCCCCATGGTCGGCGCGAAACCGCCCGCGGTCTCAAAAAGGACCGCCTGCCGATCCGCCGTACGGCGGCGGAGCAGCATGTCCGTTTGGAGCACGCTACGCAACGCGTCGCCCTCGGCACCATCGACAATCATTTGCAAGCCCCGGGCCACGAAGGGGTCCGCGGCGCTTGGCACCTCCTCCTCCAGGGAGAGCAGACCGTTGCGCCGGGCCTTCAGCGACAGGCCCACCATCTGCTCCACCAGCCCGGCGATGTCGACCCGCGGCGGACGGAAGGCACCCGCAAGCATCCGGGGCACGGACAAGACGTCCTCCAGCCGGCTGCTGACGGCGGTCGCGCCGATGGTGCCACCCAGGATGAGCACCAACGCCGACGGATTGAAAAGGCTCATGATGCTGCCGCCGTCCATGAAGTTAGCGCCCAGGACGGCCGCCACGGCCAGCAGCAGCCCGAAGATCATCCCGCGGTCCACGCTCCACCGTCTCCCCCAGGGCCACTGCAGCCCCGGCCCCGCGCGCGGCGGCGGCGCGCACGGCACGGGGGCGGCACCGCCCCCTTTCCGTATCGTCCAGGAGGGGAAGGGTGTTGAGAGGGGCGCGACGGGAGAGCCGCCGCGATCACCCCCGCGGCTGGGCCGTTCACTCCCGGGCCGCGGGGGGCGGCCCGGCGGCGGCCTGGGCCACAGCGCCGCGCGGAGACAGCGCCATCAGGTGCACATGGCCACCACCCGTGCGGGCGAGGACGGCGGCAAAGGCTTCCGCGACGTGGGTTTCTGCCGCGCCACCCGCCGGGACCAGTGCCAGCACGGTCGGTCCCGCACCGCTGAGGAACGCACCGAGGGCGCCTGCCGCGCGGGCGGCCGCCAGGCAATCGAGCAGCCCGGGGACCAGGGGCGCGCGATAGGGCTCGTGCAGCCTATCCCGTGTGGCTTCTGCCAACAGGTCAACACGGCCGGAGGCCACCGCGGCCACCAGGAGGCAGGCCCGCTGCACATTGGCAACCGCGTCGCCGAACGGCACCAGGCGCGGCAGCGCGCGCCGTGCGACCTGTGTGTCCAGGGGGGCGTCGGGAACAGCCGCGACGGCGCTGAGCCCTGGCGGCACCGGCAGGCGCACGGCCAGCGTGGCGGCCCGCTCGGCATTGGCGCCAGCGGCCTCCGCGCCCGCGGAGGACACCGGCACCTCGGCGGCCGGCTGGACCGCCCGGCTGGCCACGCAAAAGCCCCCGAGAATCGCCGGCGCGACGTTGTCGGGGTGGCCCTCGATCGCGGTGCCCAGGTCGACGAGACGCCCGGGCGGCAGGGGATGACCCAGTGCAAAGTTCGCGCCCACCATGCCGGCCGCGACCGCGGCCGCGCTACTGCCCAGCCCGCGCCCGACCGGCAGGCGCGCACGCAACCAGACCCGCATTCCGGCCTCAGGCCTTCCCGACGCGCGCAGCACCGCGCGCGCCCCCCGCACCACCAGGTTCCCCGCATCGCGTGGCACCGCCACGCCGGCCGGCGCCACGACTTCGACGGCCGTACCCTCCGGCAAAAGCCGCAGGAAGACCTCCTCGGTCCAATCCAGCGCAAGGCCCAGCGCGTCGAATCCGGGACCCAGGTTGGCCGTCGTGGCCGGAGCGAGCACCCTTACCCACCCTGGTACCGGCCGTGTCTGGCCCGCCACCTCTCACCGTTCCCCTCTTCACAGGCGGTCCACCGGGCTCCCGCGGCGAGGGGACCAGCGCTTCCCCGCTGCGCGGGCGCCCCGCGGTCCCGCAGTGGGGGAGCCCACGCCGTGGGGCCCCCGCTGCGCAGGCGCTCTTGCGGGGTTCGATGCCCTGCCTTCGGCGGGGGCGACCTCCGCCGCGCCGACCACACCCCCCGGCAAGCGGGCGCGCTTTAGCGCAACTCCATGGGCAGGCAGGCCGTGATCTCTTCAGCCGTGGGCTGGGCGTGCAGCGCCGGGTCGGATTCGGCCACCGCGCGCTCGGGGTCCTTCAGGCCGTTCCCAGTCAGGACACAGACCACCCGTTGCCCCTCGCGGATGAGCCCCGCGTCCTGGGCCGCCCACATGCCGGCCAGCGAGGCCGCGGACGCCGGCTCGCAAAACAGCCCTTCCTCGCGGGCCAGCGCCCGATAGGCGCGCAGGATGTCGGCGTCGGAGACGGCAAGGAACCGTCCGCCTGCCTCGGCCACCGCCGCCCGTGCCAGATGGGCGTTGGCGGGCTTGCCGATGCGGATCGCGGTGGCGACCGTCTCCGGCCGCTCGAACTCGTGTCCGGCCACCAGCGGCGAAGCGCCCTCCGCCTGCGCCCCGAGCAGGCGGGGCAGGTGGGTGGCGCATCCGGCGCGGCGATACTCGCAGAAGCCGCGCCAATAGGCCGAGACGTTGCCGGCATTGCCCACCGGGATGCAGAGCCAGTCGGGCGCGTCGCCCAACTGGTCACAGACCTCAAACGCCGCGGTCTTCTGCCCCTCCAGGCGCATGGGGTTGACCGAATTGACCAGCGCGGCGTCGGGGCGCGCGGCGGCCAACGCGCGCACGGCGGCCAGCGCCTCGTCGAAGTTTCCGTCGACCAGCACCAGGCGTGCCCCGAAAGCCAGCGCCTGCGCCAGCTTGCCCTTAGCCACGCCCCCGCCCGCGGCGGGTACGGCGAGCAGGGCCGGCAGCCCCGTACGCGCCGCGTAGGCCGCGGCCGAAGCGGAGGTATTGCCGGTCGAGGCGCAGACGAGAAAGCGCGCGCCGGCCTGGAGTGCCGCGCTCACGGCGACGGCCATGCCCCGATCCTTAAACGAACCTGTGGGGTTGCTGCCCTCGATCTTGAAGTGCAGGTCCGCGCCGCGGCCGACACGGACGGCCGGCACCAGCGGGGTGCCACCCTCCAGCAACGTGACGTCCGGCGCGTCGGCGGGCAGGGAAAGGAACGAGCGGTACTCCTGCACCACCCCGCGCCACGCGGCCCGCGCCCCGGCGCCACCAGGTACGTTGGCCATGGCTAGGCTTCGGCTCCCAGCTCGAAGTTCTTCTGCACCTTCACCTGGCTGGGATCGTAATAGACCATCTTCGCCAGGAAGATCTCGAGCTGCTCGTCTTCCTCCCGCTCCTGTAGACGGTCGTCGGGAAAGACCAGGCGCGGATGAAACGTCGTGATCAACTGGCCGGAGCGGAAGAGGCCCACCACGGGCCAGCGTTGGAAATCGAAGCTATCGAAGGAACGGCGCGCGTCCCCCCAGCGCCGGACCTGCTCTTGCAGGCCGGCAGCCGGCACCCCGACCGCCCGCACCCGGTCCGCGTGGCGCCCCGCACTGGTGGCCAGGACGCGGGCGAGGCGCCGGTCCTCCACCGTACCGCGGTCGAACAGGGCGAGCAGCGTCTCCTCTGGAGGCGTGGGGCTGGCGGCGGCGTCCCCAGCGGGCGCTGCCTGCCCGTGCCCCTCTGGCGGTCGGTCTCGTTCCGCTCCGTCACCAGAGGGCCGTGCCGTGCCCAACACCCGTTCGATGAACTCCGCCGGCTCCATGCGCCGCAGGGTCGCCTGCCTGGCCATCGCCCACCCCTCCCGCGTGCCATGCACGCCGCCGGACCCCGCGTGGGAATGGACCGCCGGGCGGCCCGCCCTCACGGGATCATTCCACCAACTCGACCGGCTGCGGCGCACCCCGCCGCGCGGGCGCCGGCGAAGCGGCCACCGCGCACCGGCCTCCGCGCCGGTCGATCAGGACGGTAGCCCCGGCCGCGAAGCGGGCGGCGACACCCAGCCGCCGTTCACCCGCACGGAGTCGCAGGCCGGAGAACGTCCTGCCGACGAGGGTCAGCGCGTCCGCGCTCACCTCCAGGGCGTGGACGCGGCCCTCGCGGTCACCGACCTGCAACCACCCGTCTGCCCAGCGCAGCCAGTGCGCCTCCGGAAGGCACAGGACACCGCGGCGCACACCCGGCAGCGCCTCCGACTCAACGGCCACAGCCACCCCACCTCCCGCGCGCCATCGCGCCGGGGGGGCGTTCGACGGGATTCGCGCCCGTCCTCCCAGAGGATCGACCGCGGTCGACAGTTGAAGGCCGGACCGAGCCGGGACCCACCACGTCCAGTATAGCCAGGGCGCGAAGCGGCGCCACCCGCGGCGCCGTCCGCTAGCCCGGCGTTCTGCCAAGTCAGGTCCCACCGCTGTCCGCCCACCCGCGACGCCACGGGTGCACCCCATGGCAAGGCCCTCACGTGCCACCCGCGAGGGCCTTGCCTGGCGCCTGCCTCCCGTCCACGGGGTGCTCTCGTGGGCAGGGGCCACCCGCCGATGGAAGGTCGGGGTCGCTCCGGGCCCCCTGGGTGGCGCACGCCGCCGCCGCGCGCAGGGCCCCCACCCGGGGGGGCCTGCATTCCCTCGTTTCGTGACGGGTCGACCGGCGCTCTCCACACGTGGCGGCGCACCACGGGCCAGTGTGCGCCGCGGCAGGGGTCCACGCCCACACCGGGTGGCCTCGTGGGCTGTCCCCTGACTGCGCGGCCACCCGGCCCTGCGCAACCGGCACGGTCCGGGGGCACCACGGCACAGTGGCGCGGGAAGCCGTCCGCGATGGGCTGCGTACAACCATCCGGCCCGCACGGCTCAACCCCTTCTGGAGCAGCGAACACCGGTTCCGACCACGAGCCCAGGTCAGCCTGCTCGCGCCACATCGGCGGAACGGACCCGCGCAGTCCTCCTGGTCCGGGCGCGCATGACCCAAAACGTGTCGGGGGAGACTCTCACCTGCGAAAGCCCCCCGCACTCGCGCGGGCGGACAACGGGAAGGGGGCCGTGCCGCCGTGTCGATGATGCCCTGGTCGCCGTTCCGCGAGATGGCCGACCTGCACCGCCTGAACCGGTGGTTCGACGACGCGCTCTGGAACGAGCGGGAACGCCGCTGGAGCTTCCCCGTCGACGTGTACGAAACCGCGGACGACGTCATCGTCCGCGCCGACCTGCCGGGCGTCCGCGCCGAGGACATCCGAGTGCAGTGGACAGCTGGTCACCTGGTGATCACGGCACGCCGCGAGCAGTCCCAGCCGGAGGGCGCCACTCCAGTCCGGATGGAAACCGCCTTCGGCGAGTTCACCCGCAGTTTCGAACTGGGGATCCCCGTCGACGCTGACGGGCTGCGCGCCGACAGCGAAGACGGGGTACTGACCATCACCGCGCCCAAGGCGGCCGACGTGCGCCCCCGCGAAGTCCCCATCGGACGCCGTCCGACACGGTCCGCCGGGACCACGGCCCCAGCCGCCGCTCCCTACGAGGCGCCACGCGGAGGTCGCCCGAGAAGGTCGTAGGCACCCGCACCGACTCCGCCCCGCCGTGGCCGAGCGATGCATCCGCCATACGGCGCCATCCGCCCGGGACCGCGGGACGGGGCGGGAACGAGGCACGGCCGGAGGGCCACCACCCGTTTCCCCGTCCCCGTTCCCGTCCCCGGGACGCCTCAGACCAGGGCCACCGCCGGGTCCCCTCCCACAGCCTCGCCGATCACCCACGCCTGGTCGCCGGCATGGCGACAGTCGGCGAGGAACCGATCCACCGCCGCCCCGGGCACGGCGAGCAGGAGCCCCCCCGCGGTCTCCGGCGAGAACAGCAACCGGCGCACCAGCGGGTCCACCCCCGACCCGGCGCGTACGCGGTCGGCGAAAAACCCCTCGTTATGGCGCGCGCCACCCGGGAACTGCCCTTTTTCCGCGCACGGCACCGCGCCAGGCAGCAGGGGAACCTCCGCGGCGCGCACGCGGAAGCCGACCCTGGAAGATGCGGCCATCTCCAGGAGGTGACCCAGCAGCCCAAACCCCGTCACGTCGGTGCCACAGCGCACCCTGGCCTCGCGAGCGGCTCGGGCCGCCCCCGCGTTCAGCCGCTTCATGCTCGCAACCGCTGCCCGCAAGTGCTCTGCCGCCGCCACCCCGTTCTTTCCGGCGGTGGTGACCACGCCCACGCCCAGGGGCTTCGTCAGCACCAGGCAATCGCCGGCCCGGGCACCCCCCTTGCGCATGATGGCGTCCCGCTCCACCGTCCCCAAGACGGCGAGTCCGTAGCTGGGCTCCTCGGAACGCGTGGTGTGCCCGCCGCCGACCACCGCGCCCGCCTCGGCGACCTTCTCCGCGCCCCCACGCAGGATGTCGGCTGCGAGGGCGGCGGGCATGTCGTCGGGAAAGCCGGCCAGGTTCAGGGCGAGCACGGGCACGCCGCCCATGGCGAACACATCGCTCAGCGCGTTGCTTGCCGCGATGGCCCCGTAGTCGTAGGCGCCGTCCACCACCGGCGGGAAGTAGTCGGCGGTGAAAACCAGTGTCCGCCCGTCCAAGTCGAAGACCGCGGCGTCGTCCGGTTCCTCCAGGCCCACCAACACCCGGGTGCCGGCCTCGGGCGTGAACGCGCTACGCAGGCCAGCGACCATTCGCGCCAGGTCCCCTGGCGCCTTCTTGGCAGCTCAGCCGGCACACGAGGCCAGGGTCGTCAGCATGTCGAAATCGCGGCCCACCGGGCGTCACCTCCCTTGCCGAGCCTGGCGCAACGCGTATTCTATACCAGGCGTTTGCGTTCCAGCATCCGCATCCCGCGGGGGGAGGCGCATCCCGGGGCGCCCCTCTGCCGTTTGCATCCTTCCATTATGATCGTCTGGCAGGTGGTCGCATGGGTGCCATCGTGCGCCGTACGGCGCTGCCCGGTCCCCGCTCCCAGTCCGTCCTCGCGCGCAAGGAAGCCGTGGTCCCTGGCGCCCTCAGCGTCTATGCGCCGCTGGTGGCGGCCCGCGCCGAGGGTGCCCTGGTACACGACATCGACGGCAATACCTTCATTGACATGTCTGGCGGCATCGGCTGTCTGAACGTGGGCCACGGCGCACCAGCCGTGCGCGACGCGATCGCCGATCAGGCCGGCCGTTTCACCCATACCGACTTCACGGTCATCCCCTACGAGGCCTACGTTGCCCTGGCCGAGCGCCTGGTCGCGATCGCCCCCGGCACCGGCGCCCGGAAGGCAGCCTTTTTCAACTCGGGTGCCGAAGCCGTAGAGAACGCGGTGAAGTTCGCGCGGGCGCATACCGGGCGCCAGGCGCTGATCGCCTTTAATGGAGGCTTTCACGGGCGTACCCTGCTGGCCATGACCCTGACCAGCAAGACCCACCCGTACAAGGCCGGGTTCGGGCCCTTCGCCCCCGAGGTATACCGCGCACCGTACGCGTACTGCTACCGCTGCCCGCTCGGCCTCCACCACCCGGAGTGCGGCGTGGCCTGCGCGGACGCGGTGGAGGAAATGTTCACGACACAGGTCGCGGCGGAGAGCGTGGCCGCTCTGATCGTGGAGCCCATCCAGGGTGAGGGAGGGTTCGTCGTACCGCCGGCCGCCTTTCTACAGCGGCTGGAGGCCGTCTGCCGGCGGCATGGGATCGCATTCATCGCCGACGAGGTGCAGACCGGATACGGCCGCACCGGGCGGTTCTTCGCCTGCGAGCACTTCGGCCTGGAGCCCGACCTCATCGTGGTCGCCAAGTCCATGGCCGCAGGCATGCCGCTGTCCGGCGTCGTCGGGCGCGCGGAGATCATGGACGCGCCCGCCGACTCGGCCATCGGCGGCACCTACGTCGGCAACCCGGTAGCGCTGGCGGCCGCCAACGCCGTGCTGGACGAGATCAGGGGCCGCGACCTGCTCGGGGCCGCCGAGCGGATCGGCGCGCGCATCCGCGCCCGCTTCTTGGACATGCAGCGCCGCTACCCGGTGATTGGAGACGTGCGGGGCGTTGGGGCCATGATGGCCATGGAACTCGTCCAGGATCGGCAGACGCGGACGCCCGCCGCGGAGTTGACCGCGCGGGTCCTGCGCCGCGCCGTGGAGGGTGGCGCCATCTACCTCCGCGCGGGGATCCATGGAAACGTTATTCGTGTGCTCGTCCCGCTGGTCATCAGCGAAGACGAACTCGACGAGGCGCTGGACGTGCTGGACGGGGCCCTGGCGGCGGAGAGCGCGACAACCTGAGGGCTCGGGCGGACGGCCGTCCATCGCGCGGGCGGCGTGGCCCGGCTCCGCCATCGCCGCCCGCCGGGCGCGGGGCCGAAGTCGCGCAAATAGCCACGTTTGGGCCCTTTGTCGCATTGACCACGTGGCCCCGCTGCGGTTAGGATCAGTTCACCGACGCGCAACAGGCCGAGACAGGTCCCTGCCCACCGGGGGGGTTGAGTGGATGCCCGCTTCGGACGTCATTGCCTCGAACATTCTGCGCGCCGCCGACCAGGTCTTCCGCGACAGCGGCTTTGAGCGGGCCGAGATGCGGGCCATCGCCCAACGTGCAGGGATCGCCGTAGGGACGATTTACAACTACTTTCCGAACAAGTGGGGCCTCTTCCTGCGGATCCTGTATGACAAGTGGGATCGGGTCGAGCAGCAGGTCTTGGCGTTGCGGGCCGACTCCCGGCTCAAATGGAGCGATCGGCTCATCGGCATCCTCCAGGCGCAGATGGCCTACGTCGCCGAAAACGCCCCGATCTGGACGGAGATCGAGGCCATGGCCACCAGTGGCCGCCGGCTGCCAGCGGGCGGGGATCCCGCCGTGATGCGCCAGGTACTCGACTGGCTCACGGGCCAGGTGAGCGAGGTATTGCGCGAGAGCGGCCACGCGGCGTGGGACACCCCCGCCGTGCGCGACCGGCAGTCGCTGGCCCTGGTGGCGACGGCCGGCGCGCTCGCCCGCCGCTTGCCCCGGGAAACCGAGGCCAATACCGAGTTCCTGCGGACGATGGTCGCGGCGTGAGCAGAGGCGCCGGGGGCGGCTCCGGCCTCCCCCGGCACGCTTCTACGCGTGGGCGCGGCCGGAGCCCGACTCCTTGCCCAGCGGGTGGTCCCGGACGCTAGCGTCCACAACCATGTGCGCGGCACCTGGCAGAGCGCCGTGCGCGCGTCGGGGGAGCGTCCATCCGCCGGGGCACCCCTCGTGGAGTCCACCCCCGAACACCCCTCTGGACCAATCGCCCGTGGGCTGATGGGCGCGCGCTCTGTGGCGCGCTCCGCCCCTTGCGCCGGCCCCGCAACCCCGGCCGAGGACCCGGCCCGCGGCCCCAGAGGGGTAGCGGCGGCGACGCCTCTCCAGCGTACGGCGTTGCCGCCTCCCTGCGGCCGCCGCCCAAGCGTGCGGCCTACCATGCGCGGAGCGCGTCGGTTTCGGCGCCGGTGACGCGGTGGTCGGCCGGCCGCTCCCAAGCGCAGGGTCACCTCGTCGCCCATCGTACACTTGTCAAGCCCCTGCGGTACACTGGGGCGGGAGGTGCCCGGCGTGAGCGGGGAGGGGCCCATGTGCCCGCGGTACGAGCGGGCCGCGATGCTGCTCGGCAAGAAGTGGACGGGGCTGCTGCTGCGGGTCCTGCTCGCGGGGCCAACGCGCTTTGGGGCCTTCGGCCTACAGGTGCCGCAACTGAGCGACCGCGTCCTCTCCGAGCGGCTTAAGGAACTGGAGGCCGAGGGGCTGGTCGAGCGCATCGTCCACCCGAGCAAGCCGGTCAGCGTGGAGTACTGCCTCACCGCAAAGGGTCGTGACCTGGCGCCGGTGGTGGACGCCATCCAGGAATGGGCGGACCGCTGGGTGGAGTTGCCCCCCGGCTCAAACCACAGCCCGTCCGCCTGCAGGCCGCCACGCGGTCCCGCGTCCCCGTGACCCTGCGGGGGGGGGGTGAGGGGTTCCCAACTGCTACCGTAAAGGTTGCCTTCTGTCCACTCTTATGCTATAGTATCTCCAGTAGTCGGCGAAAACCAAGCCGGCCACCGCTGCTTGAAATACCTACGCTTTGGCGGCTGTGTCGGGAAGAAGCGTCC
>JAJZZC010000049.1 GCA_021797775.1 Bacillota bacterium | reverse complement strand
CCCCCCTCCCCGCCCCCCAGCCTTCCGTGATACCCTTCACGCAGGACTATAAGATTGTTGGTACGGCCGCCGAGGGCTCCCCAAGAGCCCTCTCGCTCAACGGTCCCGACTTTTTGAAAAGGCTCTTCAGCGCGTGGCACGGCAACTTGGTCAGATTCCCGTACCCGACAGAAGTCCCGTGTTAGTGGGGAGCGCGGCTTCTCCTCGGCGGTGGCGAACACCCGGCATGCGTCGCGCCACGCCGCGCCCACCTTGCGGCGCTCCTCACCTGTGCGGCCCGCTGAGCGGTCAACGCCTCCAAGGCGGGCGCGACGAGCGGTACGGTCCTGACGCCAGTCACCGCCGCCCCCGGGGGCGGCGGCGCACGTTGAGTCCGGACGGGTGATCCTCGCCGTGCGCCCGGCCGCGGCATACCCGGGCCGGCGGCTCGCCGTGGGCTCCCACCGCCGCCCGGGGGGCGGCGCACGTCCCGGTGTGCCCAGCCCCGGCCGTCGCGCAGCCTCAGGCGAACTCCTGCGCCTCATCCCGCCGATAGCGCCGCATGGCGATCACGCCGAAGACCACGGCGTACAGGGCGAGCACGAGGAGGTTGTTCCAGCCGACCCAGTGCCCGGCGATGGCGTTCCAGCCCAGGGACGCGTAGTGGTAGGACGGGAGGATCCGGGCGAGCACCCGCATGGCGTGCGGCATGATTTGGTAAGGGAACCACATGCCGCCCAGCAGGGAGAGGCCGAGGTAGACGATCATGGACCCGCCCTGCGCGGACTGGGCGTCGAACAGGTACCCCAGCAGCACCCCCAGGATGGCGAAGGGGATGGTGCCGATCCAGGTCGCCAGCAGGAAGCCCAGCCATTGGCCGCCGGTGAGTTGCACGTGGTGCACGAAGTGCCCGAGCAGGGCCACCAGGGCCAGGGCGGGCAGCGCGACGAGCAGGGCCATGGCCGCCTTGCCCACGACGTAGGCCGCCGGAGCCAAGGGGGTGACCCGTAGCTGCCGGGGCCAGCCGCCGGCGCGCTCGGCCGCCAGGGCGGCACCGTTGCTGTTCAGGGCGGCGCCCATCGCCCCGTAGGCGGCCATGGACACCATGTAGATCGCGGCGAAGCTGACCGCGGCGGCGCCGCCGCCTACGCGCTGGTTGCCATAGAGAGAAGTGAAGATCAGGTAGAACCCGGCCGGGAAGCCGAGCGTGAACACCAGGTAACGCCCGTTGCGCAGGGTGCGGCGGATCTCCAGCCACAGGTAAGCCAAGAAGCCGTTCATCGCGTGGCCTCCTCTGCGGGCGCGCCCTCGTCCACCAGGGCCAGGAAGGCATCCTCCAGGTCCGCGCCCCCGATCTCCAGCCCGCGCAGCGGCAGGTCGGCGGCGAACGCGGCCCGGACGGTGGCGTCGGAGTCCGCGGTGCGCAGGCGGACGTGCTCGCCCTCGACGTCCACCCCGGTGACCCCGGGTAGCGCCGAAAGCAGGCGCGGGTCCGCGCCAGGGCAGTCGAAGCGCACCGTGCGCCCGCCGGCGTGCGCCTTGATCTCGGCCGCGGTGCCATCGGCCACCACGTGGCCGCGCTGCACGACGACGATGCGGTCGGCGACGGCGTCCGCCTCCTCCAGGTAGTGCGTCGCGAAGAGCACCGTCCGGCCGCTGGAGGCGAACTCGCGGATCGACCGCCAGAAGCGGCGGCGCGTGTCGACGTCGAACCCGGTGGTCGGCTCGTCGAGGAAGAGCAGTTCGGGGTCGCCAGCGATGGCCATGGCGAAGCGCGCGCGCTGGGCCTGCCCGCCGGACAGGCGCTCCACGGGGCGCCCGGCGAACTCCGTGCATCCCGCGGCCTGCAGTACCGCCGCCAGAGGGCGCGGGCGGGGGTAGAGGCCGCGTACGAAGCCCACGAGTTCGGCAACGCGCAGGTGGGGCGGGAGGCCCCCAGTCTGCAGCATGGCACCCACGCGCCCGGCCCGCACCGCCGCATCAGCGGCTCCCCCGAACACGCGCACCGCGCCGGCGGTCGGCTGCCGCATGCCCAGCATGAGCGAGACCGCCGTGGACTTGCCTGCCCCGTTGGGCCCCAGCATGGCCACCATCTCGCCGGCACGGAGGGCAAGGTCCACGCCCGCCAACGCCCGCGTCGCGCCGAACCGTTTTTCGACGCCGAGGAACTCGACCGCGTTGTCCAAGTTGCCACCCCCGCGGGGGACGCCCGCCATCCGCCAGCGGCCGTGCCCCAATGTCCCTGAGACCCGGGCAGGGGCGCTGGGGTTTCAACCTGATTTTCGCAAAGGGGTTGCCCGGCGCCTTCGCGCCCAGGCGTCGGCCCCTCGCCACGACCTCACCCGCTCGTATGGCGGAGTCCTTCTGCGACAGCGGCGCCCGCCTGACACTGCGAGATTCAGGTTCAAAGGGAGGGGAACAGGGGGGGGCGGGGCCGGGCGGTTATCGCCGTCGGGTCTCTGGTACCTTTCGCAGAACGCACGTCCAGCTACGGCGGGACGGGGGAGAGACGCGCGTGGTGGAGTGCCCCGGATCAGCGGATGGGGAGGGCTCCGGCGCTCCCGCTGTCGACGGGGGCGAGGCAGGTGCGGTACGACCCCTTCTCCGGCTCCACGCACCCGGCCGCATCGGCGTAACCGGCCGGGGGGCAACCCGCGGAACAGGGCAGCCCAGATGGTCCCAGAAAGGCACTGGAAGGAGCCACGCTGGCAGGGCCCATCCGGGATAGTGCGGAGGAGGGGCATGGGGTGAGTGTGACGACCGGGAAGGGAATAGGGGCACGCCTGTCGTAGCTAGCGGAGCACGGCCCGGCAGGCGCGACGAGCGGCTGGCCTCGGCGTCGATGCCAAGAACGGGACCGAAATGAGGGGACAGGCTGTGGACGGAATGGCCCCGGACCTGCGGAATCATCAGTGGAAGAGTGCCGCGCGCGCGGCCTTCGGGGTGATCTGGGGAATTGACGCGGCGCTGAAGTGGACACCATCGTTTCGCCATGAGTACCTCGGATTGGTGCAACAGGCCGCGAAAGGACAGCCGTCGTGGCTCCAAGCGTGGTTTCACTTTTGGGTAGGTCTGATCGGACCGCGGGTCGGCCTCTTCAGCTATGCGACGGCGGTCGTCGAGAGCGTCATCGCCGTCGCCCTGATCCTGGGTTTCGCCCGCAAGAGCACCTACCTGCTGACCGCCGTGTTCGGCCTGCTGATTTGGTCGACCGCGGAGGGCTTTGGCGGGCCGTATACCGCGGGCGCCACGGACATCGGCACTGGCGTCATCTACAGCATGGCGGCCGTTCTGCTCCTGGCCGTCAACTCGCTGGGCGGCCCCAGCCGCTACAGCGTCGATGCCTGGCTGGAGCGCCGCATCGCCTGGTGGGGCGTCGTGGCAGAGAGCGGTACGGGGAGCCGCCGCCCCCCGTCACCGGAGCCCGCGGCGGCACGCCGCACCACCTAGCGCGCTGCCGTGGCGCGAGGGTTATCCGGTTCATGCTGGGGCTACCTGGCTGGGGCCCGATGGTGCTCTGGAATCTGGGACTCCGAGACACGGCGTGGGGCAGTGCGCGCCAGCGCGGGGGTGTATGCGCTGCCACGGCGCAACGGCGCCCCCGCGGGCTACCCGCGGCACTCCGTGCCCTCACCCGGCGACTTGGACGGCGCTTTGCCCTGCGCCCGACCGCGGTTGATGGGATCCCGATGGCGACGCATCATCGGAACGGGTAAGGGACTGGCAGGAATTAGCTTCTCCTGAAGCAACCCCCGCTGCGGTCCCGCCCATGTGCCGGCCGTGGTACTACCACCCACGGAGATCGTTGCAGCCGTTGGTCGATACCCTTGTGCCACAGCATGTGGCGTCAGGACGCCAAGGGTAGCTTGATCGGCGGCCGACACATTGTCAAGCGGCCTGAGGTTATCTCCTGCCAGTGCCTAAGTCGCATGGGAGCTTGCCGTTACCCATAAGTCCTGGGTCTACTACATCTGGCGTCTATAGGGGCTGCGAAGCGCAACATCTAGTGGATTGACGTCCCCACAGCACTCATGGGTCGAGATGTGGGTAACGATGAGTCCTGACCATGGATCGCCGCCACTTCGCTATCCTGCGTGCAAAGCACTGTTCCGCGTTCGAACTGCCTCCTTAGGAGCCGTGACCCAGGGCGCAGCGTCGTCCCAGGTACGGGCGGGGTCGTGTCAGGGGCCGCACCCCCGCACCCTGATCCGCGCGTGCACCTGGCCGGCCGGATCCTGCTCGACGCTACGCCGCCCCCCGGCCCGCCCCTACTCGGCGGCAGGCCCCGCGGCGCCAGCCGCCGCGGCCGCCCGTCCCGCCTCGAGCAGGTCGTGGCGCGCCCCATCGAGTGTCTGCCGATCCTGGGCGCAGATCGTGACCACGTCCCCCGACTGCATCAGCGTATCCCCGTGGGGGACGACCACATGGTCACTGCGCTGCACGGCGACCAAGATCGCGCCCGCCGGCAGGCGTAGCATGGAGACCGCGCGCGGCTCCGGCGACCAGCCCTCGGGAAGTTGCAGGTAGCCGAAGAGCCCGAGCCGCCGGGGAACGGCCGCCAGTAACCGACCCTCCGCCCGCTCCACCGTGGCGGCGTCCGCCGCGTACAGCCGGACCTGGTCGCCCGGCAGCAGGGTCGTGTCTCCGCGCGGGATCAGCGTTCCCGCGCCGCGACGGACGGAGACGATGACGGCGCCCGGCGTGAGGTCGAGTCCCCCGATGGCTCGTCCCTCGCCCCAGTCCATGGGCAGGGTGACTTCGCGGAACACCCCACTCTCCGTGGCATCCTCGCGGTCACGCAGCAGGGACAGTTTGCTTTGCGTCTCCAACGTCAGGACGGTGCGATTGTAGTAGGCGCGCAGTACCCCCTCGCGGCTGACCGTGCCCAACACGTGGGAGGCGTCCGCGCCGACCGGCAGCAGGTCGGTGGCCAGCATGCCGAAGCGCCGCATGGCGTCGTCCAGGCTCAGGGTCGGGGGGAGGATCGGTACGCCAGTCCGGCATACCTCGCCGACCGGCCGGCCGGGCTGGCCGTCATGGGCCGCCTGCAACAACTGCAGGTCGTCCACCACCCCCTGCAGGACGTCGTCGTGGCGGAACACCGGTAGCGCGTGCGCCCCCTCGCGCGCCATCATCTCGCGGGCCGCCTCCACCGTATCCTCGGCCTGCAGCCGCACGGTCAGCGGCTGCATCGCGGCCGTCACCGCCAGGCGTTGCAGCGGCCTGACCTCGGCCCCGCGCAGGATGCGCACGCCGTGCTTGCTCAGCTTGACCGTATACATGGAGTCGCGGGCGAGCGACCCATACACCAGGTAACTGACGACGCAGGCGCCGACGACGCCGACGGTCAGATGGTAGTCGCCGGTCATCTCCAGGATGATCACCATGGCGGTGAGGGGCGCCTGCGCGGCCCCGGCGAACACGACGCCCATGCCGGCCACGGCGTAGAGAGCGGGCGCCTCCGCGAAACTGGGGAACACGGCGTGCAGCGCGGCCCCGAAGGCCCCGCCCAGCATGGCGCCCAAGAACAGGCTGGGGGCGAACACACCGCCAGAACCGCCCGCGCCGATGGTGAGCAGTGTGGCGAGGTACTTGCCCGCGAGCAGCCCGAGCAGCAGCAGCAGGCCGTAACGGCCCACCACGGCGATGTGCATGCTGGCGTAACCGACCCCGAGCACCTGCGGCAGCACCAGACCGATGGCCCCCACGGCGATGCCGCCCGCGAGGGCCTTCCAGGCCCAACCGGTCCGCCAGCCATCGAAGAGTTCCTCCACGAAGTAGAGCCCCCGACTGTAGGCGAGGGCGAGACCCCCTCCCAACAGGCCGAGCAGCAGCATGGCGCCCACGCCAGCGGGGTGGGCGAAATCGTACTGCGGGGAAGGCATGGACAACTGATTGCCCATGAGCAGCCGGAAGACGGTGACGCCGGCGACGGAGGACACGAAGACCGGCACCAGGGCTCCCATGGCGTAGCTGCCGAGCACCACCTCCAGGCCGAACAGCCCGCCGGCGATGGGGGCGTTGAAGGTGGCGCCGATGCCGGCGGCCGCCCCGCAGCCCACCAGCAGGGCGGTGTAGGCGTCGCTGAGCCGCAGCCCCTGGCCGAGCGAACTGCCGAAGGCCGCCCCGATCAGCGCGATGGGCCCCTCCCTGCCAACCGACCCCTTGGCGCCGATGGTGATCGCCGGCGCCAGGATGCCGAAGAACCCCACGCGGGGCCGGATGCGGCCACGCCGCAGGGCCAGGGACTCCAGGATCTGCGGCACCCCGTGCCCCTTGACCTCCTTGGCGAAGTAGTTGCTGATGACCCCGACCAGCACCAGACCCAGCGCGGGCGTGAGCGCCGCGGTCCATGGGTGCAACGGCCCCGTGAAGGAAAGGCCGCGCCCGAGGATGACGCGGACGAAGACGTAGCGACAGGCTTGAATCATCAGCCGGAAGACCACGGCCCCCAGACCGCCCACGATACCCGTCAGGACGGCCAGGCCCACCAGCAGCAGGGGCTCTCCCAGCGGGGCCGCGCGCAGCGCGGCGCCCCAGCCCGCCCAGGACGAATGGTCCTCGACTCGGTGGCCTCCTGCGCCGCCACGCCATCCCGTGGCCACCACGACCTCCGACACCTTCTCTCGCGCGCCCGTGCGGCGCCCCCCGCCCGCCCCCCCTCGGCACGGGCTGTTTCCCCGGGACAGGGGGCTTGGAGACAATAGCGCACACTGCCGGGCTATGCCGGGTCCCGATGCCCGCCCGCGCCCCGCTACGGCGGGCAGCCACACGGACCGGCGGAGAGGCACCCATAGTGGCGGTACACGGATGCGCTCGCCAGAGCCGCCGTCCGCCCCGTGTTGTCGCCACACGCTGTCGGCCCTTGTCGCTGATGCCCGCTTGCGGAGAACGAACGCGCAGTCCCCGCGCTTCCCGGGCTCCGAGGCCATGCTCAAGCGGCTGTGGCCGACGCGGCATGCAGAGCCCTGCCGCAGGTTCCGCCGCTACCGCTCACAGCCAGCCGCTATGACGGTTTCCACAGGGGTCGACCAATCCCCCCCCGGGTAACGGCGCGTCGCCCGACGCCGCCCGTCGAGGGCCACGCTGGACGGGCCCCGGGGCGCCCGTGCGGGACGGTGGGCGTCGCCTCGCCGCAGCGCATGCCGCCCCAGTGGCCGTGTACACCGGGTGCCGGTAGCGGGCCCCAGCCCGGAGATCTGCGCCGGCAGGGCCAGGGCCCTGCCGGCTTGAGGCCACCCGGGCGGCCGGCGACAACGCGGGGATGGGTCGCGCGTGGCTGAACCCGACGGTCCCGCGGGCACGGCCGGCGAGGCGCCCGCCTCGGGCTTGCTGCTGGGTGTGGTGGATCTGGTCGCCGCGGACCAGCGGCGGCGCGCGGAAACGCGCTGGGGCGAGGGCACCTGGGCGGAGTGGCCGCCTGCTGTGGGCAGCCCGCCCAGGCGCCGTGGGCCCAGACGTACACCGAGATGCAGCGCCCGGCGGCGCTGTGCCGGGCCGGGGCATCCCCGGCCCGCCCGGTGCCCGCCACCAGAACGGCCGCACGGTTCGGCAGAGAGGCGCCCGCAGTCGCGGTGCGCGGAGGCCCCCCCGGGCCGCCGTCCTTCCCGGATTGTTGCCACACGTTGCCAATTCTTGGCGCTGAAGCCGTTTGCCGAGAACGGCGCGGCCCTGGGGCAGGGGCGAGGCGCCGGGACAGGGGAGGGGGCAGGGGCCCCCGCCGAGGGAGGCCCGGTGCCCCCCCCGCCCCTCAGCCCGCCGCCTCCCGCACCGCCTCCACCAGGGTCGCCTCGACCTCTGTCGCCAGCGCGCGCAGGCGCTCGTCGCCGACCAGGCCGATCAGCCCCGTCGGCAGGGGCAGGCCGATCTCGGTGTGGCCGTCCCGTTCGTAGACCGTGACCTTGCACGGCAGGAAGTGCACCACCGATGGGTTGGTCTCCAGGGCCTCCTTGGCGCGCGGGGCACTGCACACCTCCAGGATGCGAAAGCGACCCTGCAGGTAGAGACCCTTCTCCCGCAACTTGTCATTGACGTCGAGCGCCCAGAGGACGCTGAACTTCCTCTGGGCCAGCGCCTGTTCGACGGCCCTGGCCGCCTCGTCCACGCCCTTGGTGGTGGTGGTGGTGGTGAACCAAACCTCTCCCACGCTCGCCGCACCCCCGTGGCTCAGATTTCCAGCCGGCCGCATCAGCGGGACACGCCCCGCGCCACCTTCCCGTGCCAACGCAGCATGCCGCCCACCAGGTTGCGCGCTGGGTAGCCCCGCGCCGTGAGCAGCCGGCAGGCGATGCCGCTACGGTGCCCGCTGCGGCATACGCATACCACGAGACGCCCCCGGGGCACCTCCTCCAGCCGTCCCGCCAGCTCAGAGACGGGGATCAGCTGGGCACCGGGGATGTGTCCCTCCACGTATTCGTCCGGGTTGCGCACGTCCAGGACGTGCGGCGGCTCCGCCCCCTCCATCTCTGCGATCAGGACCACGGCCTCGACCTCAGCGAACCGCTGCCCGTCCGAGCCGGCGCCCCGCGCGCCCGCGCTTCTTCCCCAGCCAAACAGCACTGTCGTTCCTCCCGTGACCCGCTTCCGCCGCGGGCGTGTGTTCCGGGGTGTCGCTCCCCGCCACCACAGGTTGTGCCTGTTGCGCGCGCCGGGTCCCGCCGGATGTCGCCGCCCACGGTCGAGCGGACACCCGCGGGCCTCAGACGAGGTCCAGTAGCGCCCGCCGCGCCTGGCGCAGCGCCGCGTCGTCCCCGGCCAGGCCGAGCCGCACGCACTCCTCCAGGTTCTCGGCGACGATGCTTGCCCCTACCTTGGCCAGGGCCGCGCGGATGGCGGAGATCTGGTGGACGATGTCCGCGCAGTCGCGGCCGTCCTCGATCATGCGCTGGACGCCCCGGGCCTGACCCTCGATCCGGCTCATGCGGGACAGTACGTCGCGGCGGACCTCTTCCGGCAGCGTCGTGCCCGTCGCCCCCTTCCTGCCCGGACGGACCGCCGGGCCTCTCTGGTGTGCTTGCTCTCCGCCCGGCAGGCGTTTCGCCGCCGACGGGGGCACGGCACCCCCGACCCCGTACCGCGCCCGGGCTGGCTGCCTGCCCGCGGCCATCTCGCGCACGCCCGCGCGCGTTGGCGCCACTATACCCCCCGGCGTATATGGGCGCAAGCACGCGCCGTCGCCACGGGCGCGTGCGTCTTCTGGCGTGCCCTCCGGCAGAACGGCCGAAAAGTGGGGGCGGGGGGGCGCGGGCAGGTGCGGGGCCCGCGTGAGGCGGGGAGGACGAAACCCGCGCAGGGAGGCGGTGCAGTGGCGCCGCCGGGCGACAGGGGGGGCTACACGCGCGCGGCGAGGGAGCGAACGTTGTTCCGTTAAGGAGAGTGGGCTAGGGATGTCGAAGGCCGGTCCCTGAAGGGGGTCCGGCCGATGTGCGTCGCGCTCTGGCCGCGCCGCGGGCCGCGCGGCGCGGGCGGAGCGTGCGGGGCTGTATGGCCCGGCCCCCGACGGGCGGTGGGTCACGCGCCGGTGCCAGGCACAAGCGGCGTATCGTTGGGCACGCGCCCCCCGCTCGCTCGGAGCGGGGGGCGCGTGCCCGCCAGCACCAGATGCGCGGCCGTCGCGCCGCTGCGCACGGCCCCTTCCAGGCACGCGGGCCAGCCGGTGGCGGTCCAATCGCCGGCGAGAGCGAGGCCGCGGATGGGGGAGGCGGCCGCCACGCGCAGGGCGCCGCTGCCGGGAACGGCGCGGAAGGTCGCGTGCCGCTGCCATACGGGCACGGCGCGCAGGAGCCGCGCCTCCGCGGCCACGGGCAGGGCGCGTCGCAACTGGCCCTCCAGCGCGGGCACGAGCGCGTCCAGGGGGGTGCTGGCCAGGGTCTCCGCGTCGCTGATGGAGAGGGCGATGTCGCGGCCGTCGCGCTCGGGGTATCCCAGCAGGCGCCCCCGGTTAAAGGCAAACTGCAGGTCGCCGTCGAGAAAGGCGGCGAGATCCCCCTGCAGCACCGGCCGATCGTAGTGGAGGTGGAGATCGAGGATGGGGCTCCAGCCCAGCTCCCGCGCGCCACGCAGGGCTGGGTGCGCGCGCCAGCGCGGGGGCAGCAGGGCGCCGAGCGCGTCGTGGGGCACCGCGGCGATTGCGGCGTCCACCTCCATGGGCCCGCCCCGGGCGAACTGGACGCCGCGCAGCCGGCCGCCTTCGACCTCCAGGCCGCGTACCGTAGTCCCCATCCGCACCGAGACGCCACGGCGCGCTAACGCCGCCAGCGCCCGGTCGGCGACCTCGCCCAGGGGAGCGGCGAACAGCCCGAGCGCCGCGGCCCGCCATCCGGCGGCGAAGCCCATGCGCAGGGCGGCGCAGGCCTGGCCCGCGCTGGCCGCGCTCGCGTGGCAGTTGAGGACACCGACACCGAGCAGGTTCCAGAGGCGCGCCACCGCGCGCGCGCCCTGCCCGTGGCGCGTGAGCCACGCCGCGAAGGTCTGCTCGTCGCCAGGCGGCGCGCCGGCCAGGGCCGCCGCCGCTCGCAGAGCGGCCACACGCTCTGCGGCAGACAGGTGGCGGTAGCGAGCGAGGGCGGGCAGCAGGTGCAGCGGGCCGGGGAGGCGCGCGCTGCCCAGGGTCGACCAGCGGCCCGCGCCGCGCACCGGCACCTGCAGCAGCGGCTGGAAGCGGACGCTGGCGGCGGCGCCGACGCGGCGGAGCAGTGCCGGGAACCGGTCGCAGCACCCGAGCAGGACGTGCTGGCCGTTGTCAAGCGGGGGGCCGCCGTCGGGGTCCGGGAAGGAGAAGGCGCGGCCGCCCGGGCGGCTGCGCCGCTCCAGCAGCACGACCTCGGCGCCGGCCTCGGCGAGGTCGTGCGCCGCGGAGAGCCCGGCCCAGCCCGCGCCGACGACGGCTACGCGCGTCCCGCCCTCACCTGCCGGTTGCGCAGCAGCAGCGTGCCGATCAGTTGCACCTTGCGGCGGGTGGGCACGCGCACGCGCTGCGTCATGACGTCGTAGCCGCTGGACTCGATGCTGGCCAGCAGTTCGCGGTAGATGCCGTGCAGGACCATCAGGCAGAGGCGCGCGTCGGCGACGACCATGGAGAAGAGGCGCTCGGAGCGCTCGTAGTAGGCCCGGGCGCGCGCGACCTGTTGGGCCATCAGCCGGTCGAAGGAGGGGGTGCGGCGCAGCGCCCGCAGGTCCTCGACGCTGTAGCCGGCGGCTTCGATCTCCTCGCGCGGCAGGTAGACGCGGCCGAGCCCCACGTCTTCGCGCAGGTCGCGCAGGACATTGGTCAACTGCAGGGCGATGCCCATCTCCACCCCGAGGTCCGGGGCGTCGGGGTGGGTGTAACCGAAGATCTCCAGGCACAGGCGGCCCACGGCGCCGGCCACGCACTCGCAGTAGTGGCGCAACTGCGGGAAGCTCTCATAGCGTACGCCGCGCAGGTCCATCTCCATGCCGCGCAGGATGGCGGCGAATGGTTCCAGCGGCAGGCCGAAGCGGCGGATGGCGTCCCCCAGGGCGTGCACCACGGGGTCCGGGTCCTGGGCGTAGCCCTCGGCGTGGGCGCGTTCCAGGACGCGGCGCACCGCGTCGAGCCGCGCGGGCGCGCCGCCGTCGGCCGGCCCGTCCACCGCGTCGTCGCAGAGCCGGCTCCAGGCGTACACGGCGCAGAGCGCCTGGCGCTTGGCCCGCGGCAGGAGGCGGATGCCGTAGTAGAAGTTCTTCGCCGCCCGGCGCGTCAGGACGCGGCAGGCTTCATGCGCCTTCGCCAGCGTCGTGGCCCATCCCCCCCCGCCCCGCGCCCGCAGGTGTGCGCCAGAGCGCGCGCAGGGCCACGCGCACCTTCCCCGCCGCGCCCACGCGCGGCCGCCGCACGAAGGGATCGTAGCCCTGCCGCCCCAGGGCCTCGAGCACCGCGGTGCCGCCCAGGCGGTAGAGGCGCAACTGCAGTCCGAGGCGCGACGGCACCCGCGCTTCCAAGGCCGCGCCGCTGGCGAAGAGCGCGCGCGTGCGCGCCACCTCAAAGGCCAGGAGACGCCGCAGGGGCGGATCCGCCCGCCTCCGCTCCACGTCCGCGCGCCGGCAGCCGAAGCGCTCCAGATCCTCCAGCGGCAGGTAGAGCCTCCCCGCGTCCAGGTCGCGCCCGACGTCCTGCCAGAAGTTCGTGAGCTGCAAGGCGGTGCATGTGTCGTCGCTCTGCCGCACGCGGTCGGCGTCGCGGAGGCCGAACAGCGCCAACACCAGCCGGCCGACCGGGTCCGCCGACAGGCGGCAGTACCCGAGGAGGTCGGCGAAGGTTGCGTACGCCCGCCGGACCTGGTCCATCCGGTTCGCCTCGATCAGGTCGGCGAAGGGCTGGCGCGGCAGATCGAACCGCCGGATGGTGGCACGGAGCGCGCGGAAGACTGGCGACCGCGGCTCTCCACCGCCAAAGCAGCGGTCGAGTTCGCCCTCCCACGCCGCCAGGGCGGCGAGGCGGTCGCCGCCGTATGCGTCGCCCAAGTCGTCGACGCCTCGGCAGTACGCATAGAGGGCGAAGAGGTGCGGCCGCATGGTCCCCGGCAGGACGCGCGAGGCTACCGTGAAGTTCTCGTAGTGGCGCGCGACCCGCGCGCAGCGCGCGTAGTCGCCCCGGAGGCCGGCCGGCACCGCGACGGATGACGCCATGCGCCCGAGCCCCCCTCGACCGGCAGGGCGGTGCAGCAAAGACCGTGGAGACACGCCGCGCGCCGCAGAGGGATACGCCCCTGCCCCAGGGCGCCCGGGCGCCTGACCCCGCAGCCATGCCCATCGTAACCGATCCGCCGGCCATCCCCCAGCGGGGGGATGGCCCGGGCGGCGGTGTCTGCGCGCCCGGGCGCCTTCCCTAGGACCGCTGCCCGGTTCCCCCCGGTGCGTCTCTCGCGCGCGGCGGGCCGGGGGAGCGGCCTGCCGGGAGGGGCGGTGCGGCACCCTTGGACGCAGGGCCGCCCCGCCTCGCGGGCGCCCGTGGGAACACGCTGTATGCCGGTCGCGGCGATCGTCTGGAAGCGGGCTACTAGAGGCGGCCCCGCCGCCTCAGGGCCGCCGGATGCCCCGCTGCTCGGCCCAGGCCAGGACCTGCCCGGTCAGGACGACGGGAGCGGCCCACAGCCGCGCCAACGTGGTGGCCCCCGTCAGCAGGGCGGTTGTCCCCAGGTCGTTCAGCAGCCCCAGGAGGTAGCGGCGCGCCCCCTCCTGGCCGTCGCGATGGAGAGCCCGCCACACCGGCCCAGCGACGCCCACGGCGCAGGCGCCGAGCGCCAGGGCCCGCGCGGCCTCGCTGCCCCAACGGACGCCGCCGCTGGCCACCACCTCCAGCCCGGGCAGACCGGCCCCCACGACCTCTAGCAGCGAGGCCGCGGTCGGGATGCCCCAGTCCAGCAGCCCGGGGTCGGCGCCGGCTTCGTCCGCGCTGCGCTGGCGCTCGATGCGGGCGAAGTTGGTGCCGCCGCGCCCGCCGACGTCCACGGCGCGCACCCCCACCGCGTGCAGCCGGCGCGCGGTCTCCGCCGACATGCCGAAGCCGCATTCCTTAACCAGCACCGGTACCCCCGAGGCGACCACGGCGGCCACGGCCTCCAGCCGGCCCCGGAAGTCGCGGTCGCCCTCGGCCATCTGCAGTTCTTGGGGGGCGTTGAGGTGCAACTGCAGCGCGTTGGCCCCGATCATGGCGATGGCCTGGCGCGCCTCCGCCGGGCTTGCGCCGGCCCCGAGGTTGGCCAGCACGACGCCGTCCCTGTTCTCCTCGCGCACTGCGGCGTACGTGCGGGCCAGGGCCGGGTCCTCCAGCGCGGCGCGCTGGCTGCCGACGGCCACGGCTAGCCCTAGATCCGCCGCGAGGCGACCCAGAGCGCGATTGATGACCGCGGCCTCCGCGACCCCGCCAGTCATAGCGTTGACGATGATGGGGCGCGGTAGTTCGAGCCCCAGCAGGCGCGTGCGCAGGTCCACCTGGTCCAGCGCCGCCTCCGGCAGGGAGTCGTGCACGAGATGCACGTCCTCCCACCCCGCGCCGCTCGAGGCGGGGGCGAGCGCGAGGCGCAGGTGGTCGAGCTTGCGGGCGCCGCGCCGCGGCGCGCCGGGGGCCTGGGGTTCGCCCAACGCATCATCCCCGCGCCTCGGCCCCCGCGGATCGGCCGTTCGCGCAACATGGACAATACACCAGCGGCGGCACGATGTGCCAGCCCGGTCCAGGAACGCCGCGGCTCGGCGGATCCCGTCCCCCGTCCGAACCGGCGGGCGGAGGAGACCCGCCCGCCAGCCGTCCGCTTGCGCCGCTCCCCCCCGCGGGCCCGGAGTCAGCGCCCCAGGATCAGCCGCATCGCCGCCACCGCGTCGGGCGCCGCCTTCTCCGCTTGGAAACGGTAGGGACCGAGTTCGGCTGTCACGTACCAGTCATAGCCCACCGCGGCCAGCGCGCCGGGAATCTGCCCCCAGGGGACGTCGCCCTGGAACAGGTAGACGAAGCCGGCTCCGCCGGCCACGTCCGCGCGGTAGTCCTTGAAGTGCACCGCGTAGATGCGCCGGCCGAGCGTCTCGATCCAGTGCAGCGGGTAGCCGTAAGCCAGGATGTTGCCCACATCGAAGAACGCGCCCACCGTGGGCGTGCCGAACTCGTCAATGAAGCGCGCCATCTCCAGGGGCGAGAGCAGGAACCGGTTCCAGACATTCTCGATCCCAATGCGCATCCCGACCGCGTCTGCTTTGCGCGCCAGGGTCGCCACGGCCTCCTGCGCGCGGCGGTAGGCTTCGCCGTAGGGCACCTCGGGCTTGACCACCCCCGGCACGACCAGGTGCACCCGGGCGCCGATGGCGGCGCCGACCTCCAGCGTCCGTTCCAGCGCCGCGACGCCGCGCGCGCGCACCGCCGGATCCGGGTCGGTCAGCGGGTACTGCCAGTGCAGGCCGCAGTGGATCGTCGGTAGCTCGACCCCCTCGGACTCCGCGGCCCGGCGGATGGCGCGCAGTTCCTCATCCCCGCTCTCTAACGAGAACGGGCCCTTCTCCGCCAGGTTCAGTTCCAAACCGTCCGCGCCCGCGGCCCGCGCCAGCCGGATCGCCTCAGCCGCCGACGGTCGCCCCGCAAAGATCCCCGCGTTGAGACCGATCTTCACGCCCCCGGCCTGGTCCAGAACACGCGGGCCCACCGCTGGCCGGAGATGGTCCGCGCCGCCCGCCCGACCAGGCCCGCGCCCCTTCCTCGCCTCTCTGGATTCGCCCCTCTGTGGGGCGGTAAGCGATAGGCGGACTCCGGGTCCCGCGCCACTGTACGCCCCGAGGCCAGCCGGCCGGGTCCCCCGGGACGACGCGCGCCACGCACCCCGTGGCGATCCCCACCGGCCCGGGCGCTCCGCGCCACCCGGACGGGCGGGCCGGGGCGTCCCCGGGCCAGGGGACGCGGGCCCGAGTACGCGCAGCGGGTGCCCGAACCCTGCCGCCGGGCCACGGGAACGCGGGGGCGTCGTTTTCCCGGGGGTACGCCAGCAGGCACGGGACGGGTCGCCTGGCGTCATGCCAGGGCGGCCCGTCCGGCTGTTCAGGAGGAGGGAGCGCCTCGGGGAGCGGCAGCAAGGGCGGGAAGCAGCACGTCGCCGCGGTGGCCCCAGCGGGCCCGGCCGCGTTGCACCGCCAGACGAACACGGGACGACGCCAGACGCCGTTCTGTGCCACCCGCGCGACAGGCGCGGGTGGCACGGCCGCCGGGAGGCCGGTCCGGTCATCATCTAGGCACCCCCGCGTGGGGGCGGGTGCCACTGACAACCGGGGGGGCGGCGCGCGCCCCGGTCCCAGCGTTTGCATGCCGCGTGGCGCCGGCCCGCCGGCGTGGCCGACTCCCGTGGCGCGGGACCAAGAACTAGCCCACCCGGACCACGCAACTAGGCAAATTGTCAGAACCTACGTAGTGGATGCAGGACCGGGCGGACTCCAGCCGAATCCCGCGAGCGTATACATACGGCGGCAGCAAGCGGCGACTACGTCCAGCAGACGCTTGCTGCCCGCAAGTCCGGGGTGATCCGCCTGCACAAGAAGACGGCGTCATACAGTGCACCGTGGGCGACCGGCCTTGGCGCGCTCGGGTATGCCCAGGCGCTTTACGACCGTGTGTTTCCAGAGGCCAGCCGGCCGCGGGACCGACTCGGCGCGCATGTGCACCAGCACCTTTGGACCCGGATCGTGAACCGCGAGTTACTGCCGGGGGCGCGGTTTTACGAAGCAGACATCGCCGCGCAGACCGGTGTGAGCAGGGTGCCGGTCCGGGAGGCGGTCGCGCGCCTTTCGGACGACGGGCTCCTGGTGCGCGTGGGCCGCGGCATCCAGGTGCGCCGGTTCGAGGCCGCTGATGTCACGGCGCTGTACAACTTCCGTTCCGTCCTGGAGTCGCACGCCGCTACGATCGCGGTGGCCACGCTCAAAGAGGATGTCATCGCTGCCGCCCTTGATCGACAGCATGCTCTTGACAGCCAGTTAGCCGCCCCGAACCCCACGTACGTTGTCGACTACCTCGTCGCCGACCTGGATCTGCACGGCATGATCGTCGGGGCTTGCGGCAATCAATACCTTTCCGACGCATTACATCGCCTCCGCGGACTGCTAAGCCTGTTCCAGACCGACGGCATGCTGCGCGAGGAGGATGTCCGGGGCAGCGTCACCGAGCATGTGCATATCCTCAAGGCCCTCGCCGCGCACGATGGACCGGGCTCGGCGGAAGCCGTTCGCCTCCATATCACCAACACCAGGGACCGACTCATCCGGGCATTGAGCAGTAGAAGCACAGGTCACCGGCGTCCTGGCAAGACTGCGCACGCGCCGGTGCCCGTCGCCGAACCGGCTGAGGGTACCAAGCCGACAGGGCGGTTGCACCGTGCATCGCCTCTGGCCGGAGGAAGACCCCCTCCCCAGATCGCTGCCCACCGTGAGTGACCACACTGAGGGCAGTTTGGGCGCGGCTGAGAGTCACGGGGTCCAAAGGGCTGCGGCAGAGCGTTTGGGGACGTCTGGGGCGTCGTACCTGCGGCGGCCGGCATGGCGGGGTCCGGGTGGAATCGCTGGAAGAGCGCGGCGGCGACCACGCTGCCTGTGGCCGCGCCAGAGACGTTCCGGCAGCGCGGTTGGCTCGGTGCCGCCGTGGTGGGGCAGGAGATCGTGCAGTACGCGGGCGTGTCCGAGGCGGAGCCCTGGACGCTGCTCGGCTGCGAGCGCGGCGCCTTCGGCACGGCCGCCGCCGCACATCCCGCCGGCACGCCCGTCGACAAGCTGGCTGACCACGCCTACCGGGTGCTCTTCCCGGACCTGACGCTGCAGGATGAGGTGGCCGACCGGATCGTTGACTTGTTCAAGGGTTAGGGACCCTGACGCCTTCAGGCGGCAGGGTCCCTGCTGGTACTGTCCTTCGCACTGGGAGCGACAGGCGACGGAAGCGGTTGTGAAGGAATGGTCACGCCTCCGGCAAGAGGCGTCTCACCATGATGAACGGTTATGCATGGGGTCTCGACGGCAGCAGCTCATCCTAGGGTCAGGAAGTGCCCAGGGTGGGACCAGTGGCGCGTCGCGTAAGCTTGGCACCTCACACTGACCGTGCCCGTTCAGGGGGGCTACGGCGAGCCCGGGGACACACGCGGTATTCCGCCCGGTCAGGAGATCCAGCGCGGTCGTTGGTTGCGGGTGCGGAAAGGGCCGGGGCGTCCTTGCGCACACGGCGCCGCGGCAGGCGGCCTGTGCGCGCGGAGGCTGGGCGGGCAGCGCCCCAGCCCTGCAAGCGGCTAGCGATGGGGGGATCAGGATACACGCCGGACAGATCACCCAGATCATCACGCTGGGGGGGCCAGAACCAACCCCTAAGGGCTCGGCCCCTGCCGTTGTCGCTGACGCTGGGGGGCGATGCTATCCCCGCCGGAGCGGGAGCGATCGGGCGCACCGTGCCGGGCGGCGGCGCGCCGGAGCGGGAGGCCGCCGACCCGGCATCCGCGCGGGCCCCGAAGCGGCGGGGCCCGCGCCGGTCGGCCGGGGCGCCGGTGGCCACAAGGCCGGATGAACCTGAATATCGCAGTGTCAGGCGGACGCCGCCGGCGCAGACGGACCCCGTGACGCGAGCGGCTGAAGTCGTGGCGAGGGGCCGGCCCCTGGGCACCAAGGCGACCGGCCGCCCCTTTGCGAAAGTCAGGATGAATCAGCCCGTGCGCCGCCGGGCCCGCTTGGGCTTTGCCGCGGCCTCGTGCGCCGGAGCGGCGGCCGCCGCATCCTCCGGCTTGGCCGGTTGCTGGGGGACGGTGGCCACGTCAGCGGGGACCGGCGTCGGCGCGCTGGCGTCCTCGCCCGCCAGTGCCCCTCCGACGCCCGCGAGCATATGCACGATGCGTCCCGTGGTCTGTTCCACGGCCGCGACGCGCCGTTCCAAGTCCGCCGCATGTTCCTCGACGGCCGCCACGCGCGCAGCGACCTTGCGGGGGTCGTCGCCGAAGTCCTCCCCGGCCAGCGCTTCGGCCACCAGGTTCTCCATGAACTCAGACACCGAAAGCCCTCCGGTGCGCGCCGCGGCGTGGACCTTCTCGTACAGGTCGGGCCGGGCGTAGAACTGGACCGGCTTGGAGTTCCGCCGCGGCGTGGCCATCTTGACCGTCCCCCTGGGTCCGCTCCGCTGTTCGGCGGGGCGTTTCTCTCCTGACAGTATCCCTGCCCTGACAGCCGGCCGCAACCGGGCGCCGGGTCGCGCCCGGCAATGATCCTGCCGCCCGAGTTGGCTTGCGGGAATCGCACGCCTTCTTGCGGCCCTTGCTGGGGCGTGTCTGGCTGGCGCTGCCACCATTGGGGTTAGTCCGAAGGACCGCCGCCGAAATCGGCGGTGTCGCGACCGTCTCGCATGGCTGACCGAAGATCCGCCGTGCGGCGGAACAAGGGGGTTTCTAGGAACGGTGCGGGCCTGACGGCGGCGGCGGGGTTGCGGCAGCGCGCCGCCGCGGTGGCGGCCGTGCGCGAGGGGATCGGGACGGCCGGCCGCGCGGGGATCGGGACGGCCGGCCGCGCGGTGCCGGTGCCCTCGTGGCAGTGGCAGGACCCGGCGACCGTGATGTCCTTCGGGCCAGGGATCGGCGGGGCCGAGGGGGCGCTGGCCGATGCGCCCGCCGAGGACCTCGGATTCCGGCGCGAGCTGGCCGCCGCACCCCCGCCGGGCGGGTCGCCGGACACGGTGTGGGTACGGTTCCGCGTCCCGGCCGGGGCGGCGGCGGCGGCCATGGTGGCGGTGGCGGGCAGGGGCGCCCCGCCCGGCGGCGCGGCGCCGGTGGTGGATGGCCAGGACCTGTACGTGCCGCTGGACGCCGCGGAATGCGGCGTGGGATGCGTTCGCCGCAGGCAAACGGGCGGCCCTGGGCCGGGAGTTCCTCCCGGTGTGGCGACGCGGCGGCCATCTGTACGCGTGGTCGGGCGGGGTATGGTCGCGGGTACCGGACGAGTGGGAGCGGCGTGCGGGCGTCGTGTGGATGGGGCACGTCCAGACGCAGGGCCACCGGGGCGAAACTCGCGTCCGGGCCGCCCATGCCCCTGTCGGCGGGCGCAGTTGGGGGCGGTGGCGCTATGCGCTCGCGCACGGGGGTTTCCCGCCAGATTCCCGATCACGCCAGCCAGCACCCACCCCAGGGCTATTCGTGCGGTTGCCGAATGCTTATGATTGCGCTGACCTGGAAGCATCCGAGAGCGCGATGACCTGTGCGGTTTCCGCCATCGCTTCGCAGTTGTGGTGCCGTGCCTCGGGATTTGGGGGAGATGCCCACGCAGCGCATGATCGTCGACCCCGATGTCGTCCTGCGGGCCCAGGCCGGCGATTGCGGGGCGATGGAATCCCTGCTATCTGGCGTGTGGGCGGACGCCTACCGGCTCGCCTGGTCGGTGGTCCGCGACGAGCACCTCGCGGAGGATGCGGCTCAAGAGGCCTGTGCCTCGGTCGTGCGGGCCATCGAGAGCCTCCGCCGTCCCGAGGCGTTCGCCGCCTGGTTCTGCCGCATCGTGCTTCGCGAGGCCCATGCCCAGCTCCGGGCATCCCGCCGTGCCACCGTCGTGGCGTCACTGCTCAAGGCAACGGTGTTGCCCTTGATCAGTGACGCATCGGACTCATCCCGCTGCGATGATCAACTCGATCTGCGCGCCGCCATCGCCGCCCTGCCCCCGTCTCCTTCATACAGGGAGACGATCATCCTCCACTACTACGGTGGCATGCAGAGTCCCCAAATAGGCCGCATCCTCGGGGTGCCGGCCGCCACGGTCCGCTTCCGCTTGGCCACGGCCCGAGCCCTCTTACGCCGCAGCATCGGTGGCGCGGCAATGCGGACTGTCCTCCAGTGAGCGGCGCGGCCGGAGGCGGGGGGTGTGGAGCCGTGACCCCACGGGTCCCAAGGGACGAGGCCATTCGGGCCGCGATCACGGGGGAGTTGGAGGACCTTGAGGTTCCGCCTTTCGCGTGGGATGCCGTCCGGAGGCGCGCGGGGCGACCAAACGCCAAGCGGATGACCCGCGGCCGGGTGTGGGTAGGGCCGGTGGCCGCCGCGTGCGTGCTTGGGTTGGCAGCGGTGGCGACGGCGGCGGCGAACACGGCGTGGGTGCAGGCTGTTCTCGGCAGGCATGCCCGCCTGCTGGGGGCCGCGTCGGGAGGAGGCGTGCGGGCGATCAACCGGCGCGGGTTTGTGTATGTGGTGTCGCCCCCGCGCCCGGCGCCCGGTGGTGGACATGCTACGACGGTGGTCGGCGAACCCCGCGTCGTCACCTTGGGGCAGGCCGAACTGGATGCCCGGACATGGGGGCACTTTGCTGTGGTGCCGCCTTCAGGCCTGCCGGCAGAAGCGCGGCCGGTCAAGATCCTGGAGACACCGCCGCTCGGCGGGCTGGCTGTGATGTTCACGTATCGAATGCCCGGCGGGCAGACGTTCCTGATTGCTGAGAGAAGGGTGACGCTCGCCGGCGGGGTGGCCTGCCCGCGTGCATGCCTTGATCTGCCCCATTGGCGGGAGGGCGGTACCGAGGTCACCATCGCGTTGTCCCGTTCTGACGTCTTGACGCTGGCGCAGGAAGACCACATCCATACGGCGATGCGTACATCTGCATCGGCAGGAGTGCGGTGACCGACAGGACGGCACCGGGGAAGGATGCCGGTTGCTCGCGCATCCTTCCCCGCAGCGTCTGTCAGTATACTCCGCAGACGCTTCCCCAGTCGGTGTAGGGAGAAGTGCTCCCTTCCCACCAGGTGGATGACCATGTGGTGGAGGTACCTGTTCGGTGAACTGCGTTGGGACCGCTACGCCTGGTGGGTCGACGGCACCCCCGTGGCGAGCGCGTACCACAGCTAGTGGCTCGGCACGCACTTCACCGAATGCTTGCTGGTGGAGATACTCCGCGGTCCCCAGAACAGGATGCCGGTCGCCCCCGGAGAAAGCGTCTTCACGGGCGAGGACGCGACCTCACTGCCAGGGGAGCAGGAGGGTGGGCTGATCCCGACACTGCCCAGGTGCTGGAATCTATGCAGGCGCTGGCATACAGTCGGGGGGACGCGGCGGAGCGGGCAGGGATCCGGGAGGTGCTGAAGAGCATGCCGTTGCCGCAAGAGCTATATGAGGACCTGCGGAAGGAGTTCCTGGCGGAAGGCCGGACGGAAGAGGCGCGTGCAGGGCTCATCCAGGTCTTTACACTCCGTCTGGGGCCGGTGCCGGAAGCGGTGCGGCGGGTGGTCGAGGGAGAGCTAGACCTTGAAAACCTTGAACACTGGTTGGAGGTGGTGGCGCGGGCCGGGGATGCGGCGGAGGCCGGGCGTGCCATTCTCGGTTCTCGGTGACAGCGGCCGCGAGTGCCTTTGGCAGGGACCCGGATGGCAGGAGGCTCTGGGCCAGCCGGGGCCCTGCCATCCGGGAAACGAGCACATAGCCGGCTTTGCCAGGCTCCCCAGAGCGCGGGCCATGTAGGCCGGTCCGTCTGCGGGCTACACACGCGAAGCCTCCCAACAGATTCCACCCTGCCCAGAGGGGCAGGGACTTCGATGGATGGCGGGAAGCGGCCCGGGATGTGACCGCCGCGGAGCCCCCGTCGCCGGATGACGGGCTGTTCGTGCCGCCGCGCGTGACCGTCTCGTCCCGCATGGCCTGGTATTCCGAGGAATCCGCGGTCGAAGTCCGGCGCAGCGCCGCCCAGGATGTGCGCGCGGTGCTGGAGGGCCGTCGCCCCCGCCGCTGGGCCCATCCGGCGGCGTGCCCGGACCCCGCCGGCCGGGTCCGGCTCACGGTGTGCCGGGCGCGAGGCGCCCGCCGCCGCCGCCGGCGGTGGCAGTGCGTGGTAGGGGGAGAGTGACTGAGGCCTCACCCAATGGTGGATCCGGTTGCGCCCCCTTCGGCCTTCGCCGGTTCCCACGCCCACGCCCCATGAGCGCGCGTGCCGTTTCCAGCACAAGCCTGACCACGAGGTGATGCACCGTGCCATCTCTGGCAACCGACGGACTCCGTTTCACGGTCGACGAGGCTGAAGACCGCCTGGTCTCCCGGATAGAGGACCCGCAGACCGGCTTTCGCTGGGCGGACGGCGCGCTGGTCACCAGCGTCGTCGTTGAGGAACCGGGGCGCAGCGTTCGCTACGACCGGCTGACCGATCGCTCCCTGACTGCCACCGAGGCGGAGATCACGGTGCGCGGGCGGCTCGGGCCCCTGTGGCTGACGCTGTTCTTCCGGGCGGCCGGCGGCCGCATCGCGGAGTCGGTGCGGCTGGAGAACAGCAGCACGGAAGCCCTGAGTATCACCCACTTCCGCGTGGGACACCGCCGGCACCTGGCGAACGGCATCGGGCACGTGGCTCCAGAGCTGCAGGGCGACTGCCTGGCCGCGGTTCCCTTCCGGCACCACCCGACGGTCTCCGGGCCCGCCGAGTACGCGTTCCGCTTTGCGGACCTGCTGGAGCGCCGGGGCGTGGCCCTGTACCACAGCCACCGCTTCGCCGGCATACCGGCCGATGCGTTCGCGTCGGAGGGGTGGGTCTGGATTCGCCCACTGCCCGCCGGGCCGCGCGCCCTCGGCATCTGGACTTACAGCGACGGCCCGATGCTCTTCAGCCTGATCGGCCCCGCGGCCGGTGCCGACGCGACCGACCTGGTGTGGGGCGGGCTGGGGGGCTTCCGGACCGAGCCGGACGCCCTGAGCCGCCTCGCGGCGGGTGCGTCGCTCGAACTGGGCCAGGCGTACTACCAGGGTGTGGCAGGCGATTACCACGAGGCCGCGTACGCCTTCCGCGGGCTGCTCGACGAACTCGGCAACCGCTTCCCGGCGGACTTCGACCCGCCCGTGCATTGGAATGAGTTGTATGACAACCCCCTTTGGGAGGCCGCCCCCGGGAAGGCCGGGCAGGGGCGGGCCCTGGACGCCCGCGCGGCCGTATACACCCTCGCCGACATGGAGGTGGAGGCCGCCAAGGCGGTGCGTTATCACTGCCAGGCGCTGTACCTGGACCCCGGCTGGGACCGGTATACCGGTGACTTCCTCTGGGCGGAGGAGCGACTGGGCCCGCTGCAAGCATTCTGCCGGCGGATGCGCGAGCGGTACGGCCTGGTGGTATCGCTGCACACGCCCTTGGCGCCGTGGGCCAACGGCAACCGGGCGTGTGTGGCCACGTATGCCCACCTCGACGGCACGGCCGGCGATCCGGGCGACACGCGGCTGTGCCTGGCGAGTCCCCGGTACATCCAGCAGGCGGCGGAGCGACTGAAGGCCCTGGTGGGGGCCGGGGTCGTCTACGTCATGTTCGACGGGACGGCGTATGCGGGCCCCGCCTGCGCGAACCCGGACCACGGCCACCACCTGCCGCTGACGCGCGAGGACAACTGCCGCGCCTGCGTCGAACTCGCCCGGCTCCTGCACGCGGCGTATCCCGGCGTGCTCATCGAGATGCACGACATGGTCCTGGGCGGCGTGAGCGGACGGTATACGCCCGTCTATTACAAGTACACCGAACCAGGCAGCTACGACGAGAACTGGGCCTGCGAATTCATGTGGCGTCCCCTGGAGGACCTCGTCAGCCACCGGGCGCGCAGCCTGTACTACTACAACCTCGCCTGCAACGTGCCGCTGTACGTGCATATCGACCTGCGCGACGACAACGCGCACTGCGTCATGCTCTGGTGGTACGCCAGCACCTGCCGGCACCTGGGGATCGGCGGGACGCACCGGAATCCGGCGACCGCGGAGGCCCAGGTGCAGGCGATGCGCACCTACCGCCGGCTCAAGCCGTACTTCACCCGGGGCGACTTTTACGGCGTGCCGGGCTGCGCCGAGCAGATGCACGTCCATGCGCTGCCGGAGCGTCACTCGGCCGTGATCAACGTCTTCAACCTGTCGGATGAACCCCGTGTCGTGGAGGGGGAGGTCGACCTCGGCCAGATCGGCCTGCCGCCGGATGAGTGGTACGCGCACCCGGCGCCGCACGCCCGGATCGACAGCGGGCGCGGGCGGTTGACCATCTCCCGCAGACTGCCGGCGTGGGGGCATGAACTGATCGAGCTGCGTTCGCTGACCGAGCACCGGCGGCTGCGAGAGGCCGGGGAGGCGGACGGCCCCAGCCCCGCGCCGGCCGCCGCTGAGGGCCGATGACCTCGGGTGCGTGAGCGGGGCCGGCGGATGGCCCGGCTGGCGGATGAAGAGATCTGCCCACACTCCGCAGCCGTGGCGGTGGGACGCTGGCGGAACAGTCACCACTCAGCAGCCCCGCTCCGGGGGTGCTGAGTCATCGCGACCTCCGCGACGGTGGTGGGGAAGATCCACAGACGCTCTCCACGCGCGGCGACGGCCTGCAGAAGCGCGTGTATCGCCTGAGCCTGGTCGGCCGGTTCTCCGAGGAGCAACGAAATGATCGGATTGGCGTCGAGACAAGCGGTCCCGGCCCGTGGGTCAACCATTTGGCCTGCCCCGTTCCAGGGACTCCTGGACCATGGCCTCCTCAATGCGTTCGCAACTCACCGGGCCGACGGGCGCGGCCTTGCCGTTGAAAACGCCGAGGAAACCGTCGGCGTGCCGCCGCGCCCGAAGCGGTCGGAGGACAAGGTGGTCCCCTTCCTGCTCGATCAGTACCCGAGAGCCCTCATCAAGGCTCAGTGCCCGGCGCATGTCCGCCGGAATACGGACATCCCCCTTGTCCTTGACAGGAACCACCTTCACCGCCAGCGACACCCATTTCCAGAAACGATCTCAGTATAGGGCAAGGATGTCGTTCTGCCAGCAGCCAGAATGGGACCTGTCCCTGCTGCCGCGCAGGTGGGCCTCCTCCCATCGGCGGCCACCTGCGCCGGAGGGCCGTGGCCGCTGCGGGTGTGCGCAAGAGCCTGCGAGGAACGCCGCCGCTGGCTGCTCCCTCACCAGTTCGACTCGCACCCAGCATGGCTAGGCGCCGGGTACCGCGTGGTCGCCGTTCTGGGCGGGCACGGTCCGGACATGGCAGGCGTTCGTGTGCGCAGCGTGCCCTCTGGCCGCGCCCGTTCCATGGGACAACTCGGGGCCAGCGCGCGGCCCGGCGGCGCAGGGCATGCCGCGCCGCTCCTGCAACGCATGGGCTACGCCCCGCCGCCCCTGCAGCGGGACGCACGGACGGGTGTCCTTACCCGCGGATCCGGCAAGCGGTTCTGGCTCAGGCCCTGGCGGCGGCGCCCCCGGGGCCCGCCGTCCTCTTCCTGGACCTCGACGGGTTCAAGCAGGTCAACGACACCTGCGGCCACGACGTCGGCGATCGGGTTCTGGCCCAGATGGCGCGAGTGTTCGCCGGGGCGGCGCGGGCCGGGGCGGCGCGGGCCGGGGCGGCGCTGGTGCGCTGGGGCGGGGACGAGTTCCTGCTGATCCTGCCGCGGGCGGGCGAGTGGGAGGCGGAAGCGGCGGCGCGGAGGCTTCGGGACCTGGCGGAGACGGGATCGGCACCGGTCGGCTTTTCGGGCGGCGTCGCGGCATGGCGGCCGGGGGACACCGTGAGGACCCTGGTCGAGCGGGTGGACGAGGCGATGTATCGGGAAAAACGACGGCCGATGGTTGGCGCGAGCGCGGGAAGGTGTTACCCCCCTCTATCCGTGGCGTAGAATGACAGTGTGACATCCATGATCGACGGGACCCCACGAGGACGGGGGTGGGCGATTGCCGGACCCGCACAGGGAAATGACGGATCAGGCGCTGCGCAAGCTGGTCGAGCGGTTGGTCGGCAGCAGCCTGGAGATGTTGGGGATTGACACCGGGCGCTTTGTTCGCGCGCTGAACCCGGAGGTGATCACGGTTCAGACGCAGGCAGTGCGCGTGGACGGTCTCTTGGAGAACGGGGCCGGAGTCCTGTGGAACCTGGAGTTTGAGACGGGTACGGCCGATCCCTGGCGCACCATTCGGCATCACGTGGCCGTGCGCGATGCCCATCCCGGCCGTACGGTGCGCACTGTGGTGTTCTGGGGCCGAAGGAGATCGCCGAAGCACGTGCTGCGGTCGGGCGATCTGTTCCTAGCGGTGGAAGAGGTCCTGTTGGCGCGGCGCCGCGCGGCGCCAGTGCTGGAGCGCCTGGAGAGCCGGGCTGGCCGGGGGGAAGCGCTGTCGGCTGCTGACGGCTTTCTGCTCGCGCTGGTGCCCTTGATGGAAGGCGCGAGGCCGCTACCCGGCGTCGTCGCCCGGGGGATTGCCATGGCACACGCGTTACCGGAGGAGTTGCGCGAGCCGGTGCTGGAATCTATGCAGGCGCTGGCATACAGTCGAGGGGACGCGGCGGAGCGGGCAGGGATCCGGGAGGTGCTGAAGAGCATGCCGTTGCCGCAAGAGCTATATGAGGACCTGCGGAAGGAGTTCCTGGCGGAAGGCCGGACGGAAGGCCGGACGGAAGAGGC
>JAJZZC010000306.1 GCA_021797775.1 Bacillota bacterium | reverse complement strand
CGCGCAACAGGCGGTTCCGCTCCCGCCGCCACCGCACCAAGACGAAGGCGGTCATGGCGAGGCCGGCCGCCACCAGGGGCCAGAGCATCCCGGTGAGGGTGGCGAAGGCGTTGATCCAGGTGACACAGGCCGCCAGCCCTACGAGCCAGACGCTGTGCTCGGGTGGAACGGCCAGACTGTTGACAAAAGCGCGCCAGCCCGTCTCGGCCACACCCAATGCGAGATCGGCCAAGAGCCCGGCCAGCAGCAGGCCAAAGTACAGCCAACGGCGGTGCGCCGCACCAGGCTCAGCCACAGCCGCACGCGGCACAGGCATGCGGGAAGCGGCATGGGCGTCAGTCGCCATAGCGGTTTGCCTCCTCACGGCAAGGCATTGTGCACCCTAGAGGCGGCCGCGCCCGATCCCCGCCAGGCTGGATCGCAGTTGGGTGCGGCGCTGCTCTGAGGAACACCCCCAGGGCTCTCTGGGCCGCGGGCCGTGCCGCTCCAGGCCGTGGCGTGGGGCCACACACCCATTGCACTCTGGGTACGGGCGAGCGGGGCCCGGCGCGCAGGCGAGCGCACCAACAGCCGGGAGGCATCCGCCAAAGCCATTGGCGCGGTACGGCACCGCGGTCGGCGCGTTGTTGTTCGCGGGGCGGAAACCTTGTGGCACAGGCGCCCGCATCCTAAGGGTGCCGCGCATGTGGCCTTGCGCGGCACACTAGAGCGGGCACGGCAGCCGCTCCCGCAGCCGGGCCCCGCCACAGGACGGACCGCAACCGGCGCAACGCGGCGCCGCGTGCCCCGGCAGCCGCCGCGCCGCCGCCCGCACCGCGGCGGGCAACTGGTGAGGATCGCCGTCCTTGGGCCAGAGCGTCGCGCCCAGCCGGGCGGCCAGCCCCACGCAGGGCCGGTGCACCACCGCGACGAGCGCCGCCGTCGCCTGGCGCCCACGCCAGTACCGGCATAGCGCCTCTGCTTCCTCCGGCGGCCAGACGTCGAGCAACACCACATCTACCGGCTCCGCCTCGGCGACCACGGACAGGTCCCCCGCACGTCTCAGCAGGGTGTGCAGGCCCGAGCGCACCATCGGGTCGGCAGCCACGACGGCCACGCGTGTCACCGCTCAGCCTCCTCCCAACAGATCCGTGCGCGGCACGCCCAGAGGCTTCAAGCGCTCTCGGTCATGGGTCCCCGCATGGATCCATGGGTGGCCATTGCGCCCCCAGCACATGGGACCGGTGCGGCGGGACACGCCCGCACTCTCTGCCGTACGCGAAGCGCAGCGCGCAGAGCGGCGGGATCGGGCCGTGCCAGCCCGCTTCGGCGATGGCAACGTTGCGGGGTCTGCACGTGCACGGTCCGGCTCTTGCCCCCCACGCGGCCGCCCCTACGGCGCAGGCGCAGTCTCCCGGCCGCGTTTGCAGCGCGCCGCCCGCCCCCCCTGGTGAGCGAGTCCATGCGCTACCAACGCCGATTCTCTCCCCCGGAAGCCGTTTGTTGGCGCAACTTTGCCCGGGAGAGGGTGCTACTGGAGACGATGATAGAAGGACGCCCGACGCGCGACGACGGCCAGAGGGCGTGCGCAACCGGGGACGACAGGCCCCCGGTTGCGGTATGTCCAGACGCTGACGGCAGCCCCTTTTGCCCCGTCCGTGTGCGCCGCGGCGTCCAACGCTCGCACCGCCAGGTTGGGGGCCCGGGCGAGCGAACGGGCGGACCCGGACCGCGGGCGCCCGTGGCCTTGCCGCCATGGAGCCTGAGCCTCATGCCTGCTGGCGCGCCACCTGGGGCGCGCTGGGCTGGCCTGTGGTGTGCGCGGCGCCCCGCGCACGAACGCCCACACCTGTGCGTCCGGCCGGGTTCCAACGGCCGGTCCGGTGGCCACCCGGCCGCGGGTCATGTGGTCCGAGCGGCTGTGCCTCGGTCCTGCGGGAAGGCATGTCGGCTGCATCCGAGTCACCGGCCCCCGCGCCAAGGCACAGCGCCCCCACGATCAGGACCCCCGGGAGCACGGTGCCGTGCCGCTCGGCGGGCGGGGGATCAGGCGCCTACCACCTGCACGGTGCCGCGCATCCGACCGCTGACGGTCATCGGACCTGCCCAGTCGGAGGCCGTGGGACCACAGGTGGACATGCACCGCCAGGGGTGGCTTCCCGGCGCCCCCGTCCCAAAGACGAAGCGCACGGTGGAGGATGGGGGAACGGGCACATTCAGGCCGAGACTTGGCACCGTCAGGGTGTGGGTCACGCTGTGGCCGTCCACGGCGTTCACCTGGCGGACCGCCGAGTGGTACCAGACTTCGGCTCATCGGTTCGCCGCCGCCCGGGAACCGTTGAGCCCCAAGGATCACCCAACTTTTGGAATATTGTGCATCCCACGCGGTCTGCCGGATCACCATACCACCTGCAGCACGTCATCGGCGCGATTGGTACCACGTTTAGTGGTTCGATCCACCTGCGGACCTCCGGCGTGCACAACGGGTGAGACGCGCCAGAAGCCAAATGCGTCGAAGTCTGGGTCCACGTCGCCATTCACCGCCGCCAATGCGGTCATGAGCCGCCGAGCGTACCGCGTACGTTGGCGTACATCGGGGGGATCGTGGCCGCGCCGTCGTCGAAGCAACGAATCTCCGCCCGCACGAGGGACTGCGCGGGGACAGAGAAGTCTGCGGGAACAAACTCCGGCCACCCTTTCCTGCCGATCATTCCACCCGCCAGGATCACCAGGTACAGAAACGACGTAGCGTCCAAGCCACCCACGGAAATGCAGTGGTTTTCGCCATGGATCCCCAGCACCTACCCCGGCGGGGCGGGATCCACCCCTTCGCGCCGGGTCCCCTGGGCCGCCATCTCGTTGGCCAAAGCGAAACGCACCAGATCCACGCGGTCGTGGAAACCCAACTTGCGCATCAAGGTACCGCGGTGCCGGTGCACGGTGTGCGGGCTGATGCTGAGGAGCGCGGCGATCTCCTGCGTGGTGCGGCCCGCAACGATCAGATCGAAGACTTCGCGTTCGCGCGCGCTCAGCACGGTGAGCGGGGATCCGAGCGCCCCGGCGCGCTCCGCCCGGACGAGGGAGATCGCCAAGGCCGGGGGGACGTAGGGACGGCCCGCCGCCACCTCGCGCACGGCCGTCAGCAACTCCCGTTCGCCAGCGCTCTTGGGGACGAAGCCCAGAGCCCCGAGCTCCAGGGCGCGCACCACATACGAGATGTCGTCGTAGGCGGTGAGGAAGAGGACGTGCGTGAGGATGTCCCGGCGCGCGACCTCCTCGGCCAGCGCGAATCCGCCCGTCTGGGGCAGGGCCACGTCCACCAGCGCCACATCCGGCCGGATCTCTTGGATCAGGCGCAAGCCGGCGGCGCCGTCACCGGCCTCCCCCACCACGCGCATCTCCCCCTCGCGTTCCAAAAGCAACCGCAGCGCGCCGCGCACCACGACATGGTCCTCCACCAGCACCACCGAGATGGCCACTGGCCGCTCACCCCCCGGCGCGTTCACGACCGGAGCCACGGAAAGCAACCGCTCACCCCCCGCCCGCCACGACGCCCGCATCCGCGCCCTGCACGGATCCCCCCGCCGGAACGCGCAGCCGCACGCGTGTACCCCCTCCGGGCCGGGACCAGATCGTCAACAGGCCCCCGGCCTGCCGCGCGCGCTGCTCCATGTTGAACAGACCCATACCACGTACCCCGCCTGCCGCTCCGTTCGCGTCAAACCCGGTGCCGTCGTCGGCGACCTCCAGCACGACGGCCCCCGCGTCCACACCCAGGCGCACGCAAACGGTGTGCGCCTGCGCGTGCCGCAGGGCATTGGTCACCGCCTCCTGGGCGATGCGAAAGGCCGCCGTCTCCAGGGCCAAAGCGAGCCGCGGCCACTCAGCGGACGCCTCCAGGCAGACATCCACCCCGGAGCGCCGCACGACTCGCCCCACCCAATCTTCCAGCGCCGGCAGGAGCCCCAGTTCGTCCAGCGCATGCGGGTGCAGGTCCTGCGCCAGGTTGCGCACCGCGTCCATGGTCTCCCGCGCCAACGCGGCCAGGCTCTCCACCTCCGGCCGCGCCTGCGCCCCCACCTGATGCGCCAGGTGGTGCAGCCCCAGGTGCACGGCCGTCAGGGCTTGGGCGGCCTCATCGTGCAAGTCCCGGGCCACGCGGCGTCGTTCCTCCTCCTGCGCCTGGATGATCAGGTCCAAATGGCGCTGGACCATCGCCGCGCGGGCCTCGCGCAGGGCCAGGGCCTGGTGATGCACATCCTCCTCCGCAGCCCGCATGGCCCGCAGGGAGGCGACCATAGCGGCAAAGCCTTGGGCCAGCGCCGTGAACTCCTGTATGGGGGACGACGGCAGCTCTACGTCCAGATCGCCGCGGCGCACAGCCGCCGCGGCCTGGGCGAAGCAGGCCAGCGGCCGGGCCACCACGCGGCCGGCCCACAGGCTAATGGCGGCAAATTCGGCGGCCACCAGGCCGAAGGCTAGAAAGAGCATCCGGCGGCCATGGCGGATCTCTCGCGCCATCAGGGCCGCCACGCGCGGGGAAAAGGCCGTGTCGGTGGCATGCAGCAAGAGGTGCGCATCGTTCTCCGCGCCCCGTAGGGCGGGGTTGAGTTGCTGCCAGATCGCCTGCGCCTGGCGTACCCGTCCGGTGGCGACGGCGTGCAGCAGCCGCTGTTCCAAGGGCAGCGCCCGGGTATCATCCGCTTGCAGCCGCCGGTAGGCGGCACGCTGCTGAGGGGTGAGCGCGAAGCGCTCCACCTGCAGGAGTCTGCCATGCACGTCCTCCAGCGCGATCTCTACCGAACGTAGGTCGGAAGCGCTCGCCGCGCCCGCGGCCAATATTTCCGCGGTGGCAGTCTGCTGTTCGGCCAGTCCCACCCAGAGGTACTCGGTCTGGTGCGATTGAGCGGCGAGCGCCAGCAGTTCGGTCTCTGTCACGCGCATGGCCGCGGTCATACCGCTCCAGGTCCAGGCGCTTACCGCCAACAACCCCGCGAGGGCCGCCGACAGCGGAAGGGGGGTCAACAGGCGCCAAGGGTACGTGCGCACGCCGCTCACCCCCTGCGGCACATGCGCACGAAGGGAGTTCTGGGAAGAGGAGGCGGGACAGCCCGCGCCAGCCTCGCCGCCAGCGGGAGCCTCTGCCGGGCGGCACCGGCACCGGTCCGCCCAACGCCCCCCCGACCAGCACAACCTACCGTTCCCCTTCTCATAGTCATTTGTTTCCAACCGCCGCAGCGGCCAGTTTCCGACTCGAAGGTTCCTGCTTCACAGCAGCTGGTTTCACCAGGCCGTTCTCCTGGCCAGAGCCTTCCGCTCCACA
>JAJZZC010000305.1 GCA_021797775.1 Bacillota bacterium | reverse complement strand
GGCATCCCACGCGAAAGGCGGAACCTCAAGGTCCTCCAACTCCCCCGTGATCGCGGCCCGAATGGCCTCGTCCCTTGGGACCCGTGGGGTCACGGCTCCACACCCCCCGCCTCCGGCCGCGCCGCTCGCTGGAGGACAGTCCGCATTGCCGCGCCACCGATGCTGCGGCGCAAGAGGGCTCGGGCCGTGGCCAAGCGGAAGCGAACCGTGGCGGCCGGCACCCCGAGGATGCGGCCTATTTGGGGACTCTGCATGCCACCGTAGTAGTGGAGGATGATCGTCTCCCTGTATGAGGGGGGCAGGGCGGCGATGGCGGCGCGCAGATCGAGTTGATCATCCCATCGGGATGATGCGTCACTAATAACGGGCAATGCGGTTGCCTTGAGCAGTGCCGCCAGGGCGGTCGCACGCCGGGATGCCCGGAGCTGTGCATGGGCCTCGCGAAGCACGATGCGGCAGAACCATGCGGCGAACGCCTCGGGACGGCGGAGGCTCTCGATGGCCCGCACGACCGAGGCACAGGCCTCTTGAGCCGCATCCTCCGCAAGGTGCTCGTCGCGGACCACCGACCACGCGAGACGGTAGGCGTCCGCCCACACGCCAGATAGCAGGGATTGCATCGCCTCGCAATCGCCGGCCTGGGCCCGCAGGACGACATCGGGGTCGACGATCATGCGCTGCGTGGGCATCTCCCCCAAATCCCGAGGCACGGTCCCGCAACTGCGGAGCGATCCCGGAAACCGCACCGGTGAACGCGAACTCGGATCCTTCAGGCCAACGCCCGCACGCCCAACCGCGGGGCATGGCAATCATAAGCATTCAGCAGCCGCAGGGATAGCCCGGGGTGGGTGCTGGCTGGCGTGATCGGGAATCTGGCGGGAAACCCCCGTACGCGAACGACGCCGCTGCGTGCGGGTTGGCCTACTATGCGGCCGAGGCGAGGTGGCGGGCCGTGCGCGGAATATGCCGCAGGTGCCCATGTGCGGGATGTCGGCGTGGCGGTGCCTCCGTGCGGGGGCCCTGCGGCGGAGAGCGCCCCCCCGCAACGCCGGCCATCCTTGGCCAGCCCCCCACGGCCGGGAAGGGAGGGCGGCGCGGTCGCAGAAGGACCCACCGTGATCGACATGCTCCCTGGGCGGAGGGCCTGTTGTTGTCTGAGCCTCTGGACGATGTGATGCTGCGCGACATCCTGGACCAGCCGGACGCCCTGAGTGAGACACTGGCGGCCCTGGCGACGCAGGCGGTGGCCGCGCGGATCACGGGCCTGGCCGCAGGCGCGGGGCGCGTGGTCTTTTCGGGCATGGGCGCCTCCTACCACGCCTGCTACCCGGCCCTGCAGCGGTTGCTGGCCGCCGGCCGCCCGGCGGCGTGGGTCGAGGCGGGCGAACTGCTGCATTTCATGCCCGCCCTGGCCGGCCCCGGCAGCCTGCTGGTGCTCGTGTCGCAGTCGGGGCGCACGGCCGAGGTCGTGCATCTGCTGGAGCGGCACCCGGCGCACGGACCGGTGGTGGCCGTGACCAACGACCCGGACAGCCCGCTGGCCGAGGCGGCGGGGGCGGTGCTGGCGCTCGGCGCGGGCGAGGAGCGGGCCGTGTGCTCTACCAAGACCTACACCTGCACGCTGCTGGCGCTCGACCTGCTGGCCGACGCCCTGCTCGGGGAACAGGTAGCCGTCCGGCGCTGGCCGGCGGGCATCGCGGCGTTGCGCCATGGGTTGGAGAGCCGCGCCGCGTGGCTCCCGCCGCTGACCGACGCCCTGGCCGTTCCCGAACACCTGTGGCTGCTCGCCAGGGGCCCAGCGGTCTCGGCCGCCATCACGGGCGCGCTGATCATCAAGGAGTCGAGCCGGGTCCATGCCGAGGGAATGAGCGCGCCGCAGTTCCGGCACGGGCCGCTGGAGGGCTCCCTGCCCGGGCGTAGCGCGCTCGTGATGGTCACCCCCGGCGCACTCGGCGACCTCGACCTGGACCTTGCCTCCGAGATGGCGCGAGCCGGCATGACCGTGGCCGCGGTATCCACCGAGCCCGGGCGGGATCTGCCAAACGCACTGCTTCCCGTGCGCCTGCCGCCGGTACCGCCAGGGTTGGAGGCGTTGGCGCAGATCCTCCCCGCCCAGTTGCTCGGCCGCGCGTTCGTGCTGGCGCAGGGGCGGACGCCGGGGCAGTTCTCCCTGATCGGCAAGGTGACCGTGCGCGAGTGACGCCCGTCGGCCGGCGTCACCGGCTCGGTTGGGCGGCGCGAGGTAGCGGGATGGTGCGGACCACCGGCTCGGTCCCGACGTCGACGGGGGGTCCCCGGGCCCGGCTAGCTGCCCGCCACCGGCGGATGCAGCCTGGTGTTGCCGGGCGGACGGGCCCCCGCGCCCGCAGAGCAACCCCGCGCATAGCCGGCGGGGAGCCGGAGGCGTCCGTCGATCCTCCGCCGGGCAGCCACCCATCCGCCACAGCCGGCCGCACGACCGGGCGGGTGGCCGTCTCACCCCATCGTGATCCCCTCGATGGCGGAAGCGATGTGGCGCGCGAGACGGCGCCTGGGCAGCCCTGGTGGCGCTGCAGCGGAAGCGTTGGGGAAGGGCGCTGTTGGCGGGATCAGCAGAAAACCCGCAGGGGACGCCGGATGCGGGGAGCCGAAGCCGCGTGAGCGGCGGGAGCCGCATGGATGGATCAAGCCGAAGGCCTGACAGGCCGCCGGGAACCCGGGAAGGGGCGGACCGGCGGAACCGGGCCGTTCCTGGCAACGGACGCGGGCCGTGCATCCGCTCTCCGGTCCGGGTGGGAGTCCCGGCGTGCGTGGCGCGGAAACGCCGCGCACGCCCAAGTTCGCCTGTCGCCTACGCCCCGCGAGGGGCAAATCCAAGGCCGAAAGGGGCGAAACCCTGGTCGGGCGGACGGTGTGGAAGACCGAGAGATCGGTTTGTACACATCTTTCCAACCAGGTTCGCGGTGGCAACCCTCCGCTTTCGCGCCGACGGCACCTTCACGGTGGCACAGTTCACCGACCTGCACTGGTGCAACGGGGAACCGGAGGACCTGCAGACCAGCGCGCTGCTGGCCGCCGTCATCGACGCCGAACGACCCGATCTCGCCGTGTTCACCGGGGACGTCATCGCCGGACGCCCGTGCCGGGACCCCGCGGCCGCCTGGCGGGGGGCGGTGGAGCCTTGCGTGCGCCGCGGGCTCCCCTGGGCCTTTGTCTTCGGCAACCACGACGACGAAGGGGCGCTGGACCGGCGGGCCCTCATGGAGGTCGCGCGCGGCTGCCCCGGCTGCCTGGCGGAGGCCGGTCCGGACGGGCTCGGCGTCGGCAATTACCGGCTGGAGGTCCTGGCGCCCGCAGGGGACCGGGCGGCGGCCACGCTCTGTTTCGTGGACTCGGGGTCCTACGCGCCGGAGGCGGTGGGCGGTTACACCTGGATCCGGCACGAGCAACTCGCCTGGTACCGCGGGGAGGCCGCCGCCTCGCGCCGGCGCCACGGCGCTGTCCTCCCCGCGCTCACCTTCTTCCACATCCCCCTGCCGGAATGGCGGGAATTGTGGGGGAGTCGCGCCTGCCGCGGCGTGCGCTACGAGGAGGTGTGCTGCCCGCGGCTCAACAGCGGCTTCTTCACGGCCCTGCTGGAGGCGGAGGAAACGGTGGCGGCCTTCGTCGGGCATGACCATATCAACGACTACCACGGCGAGCTGCACGGCATCGGCCTGTACTACGGCCGGGCCAGCGGCTTTCACACCTACGGCCGTGCGGGCATGCCGCGCGGCGCCCGCCTGATCCGCCTGCGTGCCGGCAGCCGCGGGATCGAGAGTTGGCTGCGCTTGGAGGGCGGGGCGGTGGTGCGCGAGCAGCCGGAGCATGCGCCCGGGGCCGACTGAGGGGGCCAGGGGCGGCGCCGCCAGGGGGGAGGACGCGCGCTCGCTCCTCCCACGCGGCACCCTCGGGGATCTGGATCCCAGGGGCCCGCGCGACGTAGTCGTCGGTGTAGAAGGCGCAACATGGGTCGTTTGGCGGGCAGTTCCCGCCAGATCAAGACCGGCACGCCAATCAGATCGGTCAGCGACGTGGTGCCAAAGGTCGAACGGCTAGCTATGGGTGTCGCTCGCGTCGTTGTAGCACCACCGTCGGCCGGTGGCTACGGAAGTAGGGGGGCCAATACGTTCCGCAGGCCGGGAAGGTCTCCTGTTGCTGTCGTAAGCGTTCAGCCCGGGGGTGGAAAAGCCTTGCCCTTTCGCCAAAGGGCAATGTTGATTTGGCGCTCCAGGCGCTCCAAAGTCGGCTTGGGGGTAAGTAATGCGACGCATCGCTCGTTCGGCTTTACCCACAGACACCGGCGTCGTCGCAGCGCCAGCGCCCAGCCCGGCCGCCGTTCGCGGGGTCGGCAGAGCCACGCCGTGGGCTCCCCGGCCAACAGCGTCACCCACCCCACATCCAGCGTCGCGACGTAGCGCAGGCGGTTGCCCACCGGCGGAACATCGCCCCGGTGGTGCTCGGCCGCCATCCACTCCCGCCACTGCGCCCCTTCCCCCCTCCGCAGCAAGCGGACCACCACGCCCGCCTGCCGGTCCCGCCGCACCGCGACTCCCTCGGCGCCCGGCTGGTCGGCGTGCATGAGTGCCGCGACCGTACCCGACGGTCCACCACGGATGGCCGGCCTACTGGCCGCGTACGTGATCGACGCGCTCGGCAGCGGGCTCTGGCTCCCGTTCGCTCTGATCTTCTTCACCCGCGCGCAGGGTCTGTCGCTCACGGCGGCCGGTTTCGCGATGTCGGTCGGGTCGCTGCTCGGGCTCGGGGTCTGGTTGCTCAGCGGCGGGGTGATCGACCGTCTCGGGCCCCACCGGCTCATCATCGCCGCGACCTTCGTCAGGGCCGCGGTCTTCGCCGTCTTCCCCTTGGTGCACTCCTGGTGGCTGATGTCGCTCGGCGTCTTCCTGGTGTCCGCCTCCGACCGGGTGTTCTCGTCGGCGAACGTGCCCCTCCTGCGCACCGGCCCACGCCCCCCGCCAGGGCGTCGCAAGGCGGCACGCCTGCCAAGTACCGTGAACAGCACGCACAGTGTTGGGTGTCACTTGGCGTGGTCAGTGGTACCTACGCCGGGAGGGCGGCTTCGCGGCTTCGACTTTCAGCGGCCGTACCGGTTCAGTGAACCGCGTTGCGACCGCCACGTCTGGTGGGTCAACGCCGCCTCCGTGGCGAGCGTGTGCCACATCGCCCGGCTCGGCACGCACTTCACCGAATGCCTGCCCGCGGCCGGTCTCTCACCGGCTGGCTCCCAGGGACCTTCTCTGGACGCACAGCAGTTACGCTCGAGCATAGTGTTC
>JAJZZC010000048.1 GCA_021797775.1 Bacillota bacterium | reverse complement strand
TTTCGCAATGGGGTGCCTCGTCGCCTTGGCGCCCAGGGGCCGGCCCCTCGGCACGACCTCACCCGCTCGCGTCGCGGGGTCCTTCTGCGCCCGCAGTGTCCGCCTGACACCGCGAGATTCAGGTTGAAGGAAAGCTGCGCCACGGGGACGAAGCCGGATCCGCCGGCACGGTCGGTCCCTCTTGCCCGCAGGGTACGAGGGAGAGGGGGACGCATCCCGCCGCCGGAAGGCGGGCGGGGGTTGGCCATGGTTGCGGCGTTCTGGGCGAGTCGCTTGCGCCACAGGCGATTGCGGGCGCAGGCCGGATTCAGCGCGTACGGCCGTCAGTGCCCCCGTGACCCCACGGGCGGCGCGGCCGCATCGTGGCGCCGAACCTGTGCGTGGCAAGCGGTGGCAGGCGCGAGCGGACCGGCGTACCGCTCCGAAGTCACCCCCGCTCGTGGCGCCGTCTGGGCGCAGGCCTCCCGCCGGAATGACCCGCCCCCGGGGGGTTGCCAGGTGCTGGAGGAAGCGTCGCCTGGCGTGGCGAAACGCAGTCCCCGGCACCCACCCCCGCACCTCGAGAACCTATGTTTTGGCGGCGGTGCCGTGAAGAAGCGTCCGGCCTGTCGGAACGCAGACGCTCGAGCAGGTCCGGGGCTGGGCTCGTCGCCGGGAGTTCCCCGGAGACACTAAAGGCCTGTGGAGGAGCCGGTAAGACCCGCTTCCGCGGGCTCGCTCCTGCGAAGCAGGAGGCGTCGAGCGGGAGGCGTCGAGCGGGAGGCGTCGAGCGGGAGGCGTCGAGCAGGTAACTGGCCGCTCTGGCGGTCGGGAACGAAATGCCATGAGACGCGGAACGGTTCTGATTCGCTCGGTGAGCGCTTGGCGGGACCGTACCGCCGCTCCGGCGGTACGGCGTGTTCCGGCACCGCGCGGAGCACACCCATACAATGGTGTGCGTCCAGGACGGCGACGGAGGTGGGTCTGGCGGTCGGCCGGCATACCGGTCCGCCGGCCAGGGGCGACATGTGGTGGATGCGCCCGGGACGTGCCCCTGGGGCCGACGGGCCGGAGGCGATCGTCTCCGACCCGACCGGAGTAGCCGCATTCCCGCCCGGTTGCAGTGCGCGTGTGCAATGCATGCGTTCTGACGGCACGGGCCAAGCGTTCCGTGTGTTTGTGGAGGATGCGGCAGCCGATGGTTTGACCCTGCGGCTCGTGGGAGGGCGGTGCCCGACCGGGGGCCTGGGCGCCGGGGTGCGGCTTGCCTTGGTGCGGCATACGCCGCGTACCGCCCTGGCCGGTTCGGTGCGCCTACGCGAAGTCCGTTGGGGAGATCCGCCCATCCTGCTGACAGATGTGCCGGACGACGTCAGGCCCGCTACCCACCGGCATCTCTTTCGCGTCGACGTGGATCTGCCCGTCCACGGAGATGGGTGGAAGGGTCGGATCGTCAATCTGAGCGGCAGCGGCTGTCTGTTGCGTGTGGAGCGTGGGACCGCGCCGCCGCTCTCCGGGTCCGTCCGGCTGGTCGTATCTTTGCCGGGCCTGGCTGGTCCCCTCGCGCTCCAAGGCGAAGTGGTCCGTCGGCCCAGACTGGGCGCCGCCAATGCGGTGGGGATCGAGTTTGTGGCCCTGGGTCGCCGAGAGCAGGACGAGATCGTCCGCTATGTGAGCCGCCGCCAGAGCGAACTGTTGCGCAAGGGCGCCCTCCCGCGCTGAGAGGGGTATCGCGCCGATCGCCGCAGGTGGGCCTTGGTGCGCGGATGGCCGTGGTCCCCCGCGACGGAGCCGTTGCACCACCCGGTAGCGCGAGTCGCCGCGGGCCAGCCGCGAGGCTGGCGGGCATCCCGGAGGTGCCGGCGCTCATGCCCGCCGCCCTGGCCCATGCTTGCGCCCGTTTGTCCAGGGCCCGTATACTGCGCCGGGTGGTGGCCGTGCGGGTAGACATCACGCCGTTTGCGCGCGGCGGTCGCGCCGATGTGGTCGTGGAGCAGGTCCTGGCGCTTCCCGCGGGTCCCGTCAAGGGCCTCGGCCGGGACGTGTTCGTCGTCGCCCCCGCCACGGTTCGGATCGACCTGCGCGGCACCGCGCGGCGTATCGATGTCCACGTGACATGCCGGTTGGACTTGCGTTGCCCATGCGACCGGTGCCTGGAGCCGGTGCTGGTACCTGTAGCCGTCGACTACGGGGAGGAGTGGCGCTCGCGATTGGCCACGGGGGGGCTCGCCAGCGGTCCGAGCCATTCGGCCGATGAGGCGGACGACCCCGATGACGAGCGTGTGGTCCGCCGCGAGGTGTCGGGTCCCTCGGTCGATTGTGAGGACGGCTTCTGGCAGAACGTCTGGTTCGCGTTGCCCGCTAAGTTGCTGTGTGCGCCGGGCTGCCGAGGCCTCTGTCCCCGCTGTGGCGCTGACCTCAACCATGGGCCCTGCGGGTGCCAGGAAACGGTGGGGGACCCTCGGTTGGCCGCACTAGCCGCCTGGCGCCAGCCGCCGCGAGGAGCGACGGAGGTCGGCCGGCACGGTCCGAGATCACGGCGCTGAGCCGGAGCGTGGAAGTCGGACGAGGGCCTGGGTTCGCACCGTGTGTGCCGTCGCCTCGGCCTGACGAAGGAGAGAGAGCCCGGTGCCTGTACCTAAGCATAAATTTTCCAAGTCCCGCCGCGATAAGCGTGCCGCGCATTTCAAGGTCGTGCCGCGGTCGTTGTCCATCTGCCCCCGCTGCCGCCATCCCAAGCTGCCGCACACTGCGTGCGGCAACTGCGGCTACTACGGCGACCGGCAGGTCATTGCCGTGGATGAGGACAAGGCGTAAGCGCGGCGGTTCCGTGAGGCCCCCCGTCCCTGGGGTCGGTGCTCCGTGCGCCGTCATGGGCCTAAGCCTCCCCGTGCGGCTTTTGCCGCACGCCGACGATGTGTTAGCCGCGCTATGTGGCGCTGGCGCCGTGCACTACCCGGTCAGGGCTTGTTGCACGGTCTCTGCTGTCCGTCGCGATGCCGGGTTGCGCGGATCGTCCGTGCGACGGGGCGACGGCTCTTGGCACGTCCGCTGTCGCCTGAGTCCGCGTGTGCGGGCAATCTTCGGGCCGGAAGGGTGGCGGCCTGGCTCGGGCGGACGGCCGTAGCGCGCAGGTGCAGCAGGGCGGAAACCGCCCCCGGTGCCGTGCGTGCCCGACGGGCCAGGCCGGACGGTGGCGACCACGACGCCCGAATTCGTGCACCTGCATCAGCATAGCGAGTGGAGCCTGCTCGACGGGGCGTGCCGCGTCAGTGAGATGCCGGCGCAGGCCGCCGCCCTCGGGATGAAGGCCCTGGCCATCACCGATCACGGCGCCATGCACGGCGTGCTGGACTTCTACCAGGCGTGCCAGAAGGTCGGCGTCAAGCCGATCATCGGCTGCGAGGTGTACGTCGCGCCCCGCTCGCGCCTAGAAAAGGACGGGCAGGTCGACAAGGACCCCTATCACTTCGTGCTGCTGGCACGGGATGCGACGGGCTACCGCAACCTGGTGCGCCTCGTCAGCCGGGCCCAACTGGAGGGCTTCTACTACAAGCCCCGGGTGGATCGCGAACTGCTGGCGGAGCACGCCGAGGGCGTCACCGCCCTCTCGGCCTGCCTCGGCGCCGAGGTGCCGCAACTGCTGCTCCAGGAGAAGCGGAGGGAGGCCGAGGAGGCCGCCGCGTTCTATCGCCAGATCTACGGGCCGGAGCACTTCTTCCTGGAGATGCAGGACCACGGCATCCCGGAGCAGCGAGCGGTGAACCGGCACCTCGTCGAGATCGCCTCGCACCTGCAGATCGGTCTCGTGGCGACCAACGACGCCCACTACCTGCGCAAGGCGGACGCCAGGGCGCACGACATTCTCCTCTGCATCCAGACGGCGGCGAACATCGACTCACCGAAGCGGCTTCGTTTCCCGAGCGAGGAGTTTTACCTGAAGTCACCCCAGGAGATGGCCACACTCTTCGCCGAGGTGCCCGCGGCCCTGGCCAACACCGTGGCCGTGGCCGAGCAGTGCAACGTGACCTTCGAATTCGGCAGGTACCTGCTGCCCCAGTTCCCCCTGCCCCCGGGCCACACCCCGGGCAGTTATCTGCGCCAGCTCTGCCAGGAACGATTGCCGCGGCGTTACCCCACCCCCAGCCCCGAGATCGTGCGCCAGATGGACTACGAGCTGGAGCTCATCGACCGCATGGGGTTCTCGGGGTACCTGCTCATCGTCTGGGATTTCTGCGACTTTGCGCGGCGCAAGGGTATTCCCGTCGGGCCGGGGCGGGGATCCGCGGCGGGCTGCCTGGTCTCGTACGTCATCGGCATCACCAACATCGACCCCATCCGCTACAAGCTGGTCTTCGAGCGCTTCCTCAACCCGGAACGCGTCGAGATGCCCGACATCGACATCGACTTTTGCTACGAGCGTCGCGGCGAGGTCATCGAGTATGTGGCCCAGCGCTATGGGGCGGACTGCGTGGCGCAGATCGCCGCTTTTGGCACCATGGGGGCGCGGGGCGTCATCCGCGACGTGGGGCGCACGTTGGGGTTCCCTCCCAGTGAGACCGATCGGATGGCCAAGCTGGTGCCGGAGGGTGTCGACGTGAGTCTCGCCGACGCCCTGCAGCCGGGCGCTGAACTCGCGCAGTTGGTGGCCAAAGACGACAAGGTGCGCGAGTTGGTGGATGTGTGCAGACTCCTGGAGGGCACTCCGCGCCATGCCTCCGTGCACGCCGCCGGGGTGGTCATCGCGCCTGAGCCCCTGGCCGACATCGTGCCGCTGATGCGCACCAAGGACGGGCGCCCGGCGATTCAGTTCGACATGGACCAGTGCAAAAAGCTCGGCCTCCTGAAGATGGACTTCCTGGGGTTGCGCAACCTGACGGTGATTGACAACTGCCGGCGCCGCATCGAGGCACGCAGTGGCCAGCCCTTCGACCCTGACAACCTCCCGCTGGACGACGCCGCCACCTATCGCATGATCGCTGAGGGGCACACCGTCGGTATCTTCCAGGTCGAGTCGTCGGGGATGACCGACCTGGTGCGCCGGCTCCGGCCGAGCAACATCGAGGACATCATTGCGGCGGGCGCGCTCTTTCGTCCGGGACCTATGGAGAACATCCCCGTCTATTTGAAGTCCAAGCACGAGGGCAATCCCAGCTACCCCCACCCCGACCTGGAGCCCATCCTGCGCGACACGTACGGCGTCATGATCTATCAGGAGCAGGTCCAACAGGTGGCCGCCCAGATGGCCGGCTTTACGCTCGGCGAGGCCGACATGCTGCGTCGGGCCATCAGCAAGAAGGACCATGAGCTGATGGAGGTCTATCGTCAGCGCTTCGTGGAAGGCTGCGGGCGGAACGGCCATGAGGCCAAGCTGGCGGAAGAGCTGTTCGCCCAGATCGAGAAGTTCGCCGGATACGGGTTCAACCGCGCGCACTCTGCCGCCTACGGCTACATCACCTACCAGACGGCCTATCTGAAGACCAACCACCCGGTGGAGTATATGGCGGCTCTGCTGACGTCCATGGCGAGCGGCAGCACGAAAAAGAAGGATTCCGCGGCCATTTACATCGCCGAGGCGCGGCGCCTGGGTATCGCCGTGCTCCCGCCGGACGTCAATGAGAGCCGTGCGGACTTCACGGACCTGCCCGGCGGCAAGATTCGCGTCGGCCTGGGCGCGGTGAAAAACGTCGGGGGTGCGGCCGTGGATTCGATCCTCCAGCAGCGGGAGCAGGGGGGGGCGTTCCGCAGCCTCACCGATTTCTGCACCCGCGTGGACCTGCGCGTCTGCAACCGGCGTGCGGTGGAGGGTCTGATCAAGGCTGGCGCCTTCGACTTCCTTGGCGTGGGGAGGGCGCGCCTGGTCGCCGGCTTGGAGGAATGCATGAAGGTGGCGCAGGGCAGGGCCCGCGAGCGGGCCCGCGGCCAGCGCAGCCTGTTCGATCTGCTGGGGGTGGCCGGAAGCGCGGCGGAAACGGGGGGCGAGGTGGCGGTCCCTCCCGACGCGTTGCCTGACGTACCCGAGTTCTCCAGCCGTGAGCGGTTGGGCCTGGAGAAGGAGGTGCTCGGCCTCTACATCTCCGGGCACCCCCTGGAGTCCCACGCCGAGGATCTCCGGCTGCGGACCCACGGCATCGTCAGCCTGCAGGATCGCTTCGACGGCGACCGTTGTACGGTCGGCGGCATCGTGGCCGGTATCCGGCGGACATCGACGCGCAAGGGTGAGCCCATGGGTTTCCTGCAACTCGAGGACCTGACCGGTCAGACCGAGGTCGTGCTGTTCCCCAAGCTTTACGCCGACCTGGACAAGTCGCTGGTCGAAACAGACCGGCTGGTACTGGTCCGGGGCAAGGTCTCGTGGCGGGGCGAGCGGCGTGGGCGCGGGGAGGAAATCGATGGCTCGGGTGAGGCCGGCGACCCGGATGGCGGCGAGGTGACAGTGGTGGCGGAGGAGGTCGAGTCCTTCCTGGACGGACCGAGCGCCCACGCCCCGGCCGCGCCTGCGGCCGAGGGCCTGCTCGCTGCGCCCGGCGGGGCTGCCGCCGAGGGCTGGCCGTCCGTGGCCTGGACGGGGCAGGGCGCGGCCCCGTCCATGGCCGCAGAACGGCCGGCGGCGTCCGCCGCAGAGGGCGTGCCCGGGGCGCCGCAGCACCTGCCGGACAGCGTCCCGCTGGCGCCGGTGCCGGGGGAGACCCAGGATCCCGCGGATGCCGGCGACTCGGCGCGTCCGGTCCGCATCACGGTGCCCACCGTCCATGACGAGCTGGGGTTGCAGTTGCTGGAAGCGGTGCTGCGCGCGCACCCCGGGCGCGTGCTCGTGGAACTCCACTTTCCGCGCGAGGGACTCGCCTTGGTTTGTGGGCCGGCCTTCCGCGTCCAGGACGGGGCGTCTCTGCGCGGGGACCTGGCCGCCATCCCCTTCGCCACGGAGCCGCCGGCGTCCCCCAGTGACCTGCCCGCCTCGCCAGCGGGGTAGGGTGCCTCGCCCGTCCACGCGGGAATGGACGGCGGGCCATGGCGCGGTGTGAGCCAACTGTGCCAGAATGCGTCCGGCGGGCGGGTTGCGCAGGCCGCCCGCCGGACGCCGCTGATGCGCTCTGGCCGCCCCGTCGGTGTCTGCGGCCGTGCCAGGTGGGTCGCGCGATGGGGTCCGACCGTCTCGGGGAGGAGGGCGCCCTTGTCGTCCGCACACGGTTCCTCCCGCCCGCACAAGCGGGTGATGTCCGTCAGCCTGGGCTCCAGCCGGCGCGACCACTCGGCAGAATTCGTCCTCTTGGACACGGTGGTCGAGGTGACGCGCCGTGGCTTCGACGGTGATCTGGCCGCCGCCGAACGTGCGATCGCAGAATTGGACGGTCGGGTGGACGCTATCGGGCTCGGGGGACTGGATGTCTACCTGCACATCGCTGGGGATCGCTACGTCATCGCGGACGGCGAGCGCCTGCTCCGAGCGGCGCCGCGAACCCCGTGTGTCGACGGGAGTTCCCTGAAGCAGACGCTGGAGCCGGCCGCGGTGCGCTGGTTGGCGGCCCACGGGCCTGTGCCGTTCGCGGGGTTGCCTGTGTTGATGGTCTCCGCGCTAGACCGCTACGGCATGGCGGAAGCGCTGGAGGCGGCCGGATGCTCGGTGGTCTACGGGGATCTGATGTTCACCGCCGGCATCCCCTATCCGGTCGGCTCCCTGCCCGAACTGCGAAGCCTGGCGCGGCGGCTGGTGCGGGAGATGGTCAAGCTGCCGCTGCGCCTGCTGTACCCGACCGGTGCGGCGCAGGATGCCCCCCCCGAGCCCCGGTTCGAGGAGGCATACGCGCGCGCCGGGCTGGTGGCAGGCGATTTCCCGTTGATCCGCAAGCACCTGCCCGGTCCCGAGGTAATGACCGGTAAGTCTGTCCTGACGCAGACCACCACCGTGGAGGACCGTGCGTTGCTCGCTCGCTCGGGCGTCCGCCACCTCTTCATCACGACTCCGCTGCTCGGTGGACGATCCTTTGGCACCAACGTGCTTGAGGCGGCCATGGTCGCCGTGCTCGACCGCCCGCCGTCTGAACTGACTGCGGGCGATTTCGCCGGAGTCCTGGCGGCCATGGATTACCGGCCGGAGGTGCTGGATCTGCAGCCGCAGGACGCTCGCGACGGGTGAGTGGCCCGGAAGGGGAGGATGCGCCGTGGTTCCGGGCTCCGAGATGGATGCCGTGCTGGAGGCCTTTGCGCGGCGGTTCAACGCCAGCCCCGAGTTACCCGTGATGACGACCGGATGGGACCGGACCATCCTGGTGCGGGCCAGAGAGGCGGGGTGGACGCGGACGCTGCGCGTGCAGGGCGGCCACCTGCGCACGCTCGGCAGCGAGGAGACGCCCGAAGGCGCGGACATCGTGCTGGAGGGGGCCTCTGACATGCTCGCCGCCATCTTTCGCGGGGAGATCTCCCCGACCGAGCCCTTCCTGGACGGCGCGCTCATGGTGCGTAGCAGCGAGACGGACATGATGAAGCTAGACGTATTCACCATTATGGTGTGGGGCGCGTGAAACCGCCTCGGGCGCCCCGATGGGTGTCGTTACGCGCCCCGCTGCGCCGCGACTCCTGGCGTCCGCGGTGACCCGGCCCCGGGGACGACCTCTGCGCCGTGACCCGCACGCCCCGCGGCGGGGACGGGGGCCCGGTCTGGCACATCCGGCCCTGGCATCCGGGTGGGCGTCATGCCCCGCCCTGGCCCGCGGGCAGCGGCGGGGCCACCGTCGCTGCGCCCATCGCATCCAGAGGCTGCGCGCCCCCTGGTCGGGCCCCTCGCGCGGGCTGCCGGGCGCCCGGCGTAGGCGGCGCCGGATGCGAGTGGCCTGCCTGTGCCGGGCCCCGGTCCGGGGCGGGCGGCTCCGGCTGGTCCAACCGCCGCACCTCCCCGACACCCGGGCCGCGGCGGTTGCGGACGGCTGTGGGAAGAGCGGCCGTCCCCGCCCCCGAGCGCTCAGCATCGGTGGGCAAGCTCGGGTGGACCAAGGCGTCCGCCGCGTGGCGTCGGTACGTGGCCAGCGCACGCCACGCGGCCAACGCCAGCCCCAGGGCGAACCGTCCCGCGACCGCTGAGCCGCCGCCTGCCGATGAGAGCGCGGTCCCCATCGACCGGGGCAGTACGCGCCGCAGCAGCGCCTGACCGATCGCGCTCTCAGCGACCGCCCGGCCGGCGCCCGCCAGCGCGGCCGCGTGTCCAGCCAGGCGCTGGGCGGAGGCGACCGCCCCACTGGTGGCGGCGGCCAGACCGGAGACCTGCTCGAGGGCGGCATCCAGGGCTCCCAGCGTTTCTTGCAGCCGCGCGCGCATGTCGCGGATCTCTATCAGCGCTCGGCGTACGGTGAGCGCCAGCACCACGGCAAGGACAATCTGGGCCGCGGCGATGACCGCCAGGGCCACGGCCCCGATCTCCGCGACCGCCCCTGTCATCAGGCCTCCCCGCCGACGGGTTGCCCGCCGTCGGGGGCGGGGGGATCCAGCCGCCCCTCGCCGGCCACAGGCTCCGCTGATTGCTCCAATGTCTCCAGCACCGCATCGCGCGTGTCCGTCACCCCGCGGCGCACCAAGCGCAGGATATCCTCGGCCGAGAGCCGCGCCATGGCCGACACGCCGCCCGCCCGCGCCCGCAGGCGACCAGCCGCCGCGTACGTGCCCGTTCGCACCCGCTCAGCGGCATCCGTCGTTCGCCGGCGCCATTCCGCGCGCGTCTCCGTTCCCGTGGCGGGCGCCAGCAGCAGCCCTGCCACGGCGCCAAGCAGTCCCCCCACCAGCAGGCCGGTCAGCAGATCCCCTCGATCCCGCACTGCCGTCACCCCTTTTCCCCGCGCGGACACCCCGAGCCTGTCGCCTCTGACCCGTTACCTGCCGCCGGAGATCGCCGCAGCCCCAGCGGTCTTTCGTTCCGACAAGCGTCGCTCACGGCGTCCGCCATACATGCGCGCCCAGCGTGGCGCCCTTCCGCTGCGCTGGCCCGTCCCTGTATTGTAGCCTGAGGAAGCGCCCCCGCAGAGGCGCTCTGCCGCGGGCGGCGGCCTGAGAGTGCGCCCCTACGCGGTCGCCGGAGACTACGGGCCTCCCATCCCCGGCCACGGGGTGGCGAGTTCTTCCCGTTGGTCGCGTCCCTGCTCCCCACCTGCTGTTGACCACGCTATGTGCGAAACGACTGACCACGGTGTTTGCGACCGACCTGCCGGCCCTGGCCGGCGCGCCTCCGGCGCCGCCGATTCCGGCGGCAGCGGCATCGCCTTGAAGGGCATGCCACCCGCCAAGACAGCCTACGGCGGCGCCCCCTCACCCGCCAGGGCTTCGCAAGCCGGCAGGCCTGTCAAGTAGCGTGAGCAGTGTGCGCGGTGTTCGGTATCAAGTCGCGTGGTCAGTAGCACCCACCCGGCCGCCCCGTGTAGAACGGCTGGAGCGGGGTTTTCGCGGCAAACCGCGGGGGCCAGAAGCTGTTGCCGGTGCGCGGACACATCGTGCCGTACGTCGCCGGCCACGCCAGCGCAGCGGCTACGAGCCCGTGCGCCGCAGGCGCGGGCGCCCCGTGCGGTCGGCTTGCGGCCGTGCCCCACGCCGGGCGCCGGGCGTTTCGGCCGACGGCCCCCCGCAAAGCATGCCGCCGCCCCAGGGTCGCGGCGTTCTGGGCGAGTCGCTTGCGCCACAGGCGATTGCGGGCGCAGGCCGAATTCGGCGCGTACGGCCGTCAGTGGCCCCCGTGACCCCACGGGCGCCGCGGCCGCATCGAGGCGCCGAACCCGTGCGCAGCAAGCGGTGGCAGGCGCGAGCGGACCGGCGTACCGCTCCGCGGTCACCCCCGCTCGTGGCGCCGTCTGGGCGAAGCCCCCCCCCCGGAATGACGCCACCCTGGCCGCCGCCCTGGCGAGGCAGGGCTCGCCGCGTGGGCGACGAACGGAGGAGCAGAGAAGCCGAGGCCGGCGCCATAGGGTGGGCCCCCATGCCCCGCGAGGTGGGGTGAGGGCGGGCCCGCCGATAGCCGCAGCCGACCTGAGCGCAGTGGAGGTGTCGGAGACCGCATGCGGAGGACTTGGTCACAGGGAGCCCTCGCCCCGGATGCGCCCTCGGGCGGGGCGGCGGGGGGGACGGGGCCGTTTCTCTCCTGCCGCCCCTCGTCCTTCGGATCGGCGCGGGCCGACGCCTACCGCCATCTCGCCGCCTGGGGCGTGCGGCATGTCGAGATCCCCTTGCCCGAGGCGTCCGCGACGGCCGACGCCTTGCGGGAGCTTTCCGCGCATGGCCTGCGCTGCGGTTCTCTCCAGGTCCCCTTCGATCCTGAGGACCCCGGCGCGTTGCGTGCGGTGGAGGAGGCGGCGCGTCGGAGCCAAGACGAGTTCGGCTGCGCTTTCCTCTTTACCAGCGTCCACAGCGGCCCGCGGGGACGGGAGCACGCCTGCGCGGTGCTGAGGCGGGCCGGAGATGCCGTCGCCCGCCACGGGGTCACCCTGCTGCTGGAGACGCACCCCGACCTGGGCACCAACGGGGCGGTGGCGGCTGCCACCATGCGCGACGTGGGCCACCCCTGCGTCCGCTCCAACTGGGATCCGGCCAACGTGTTCTACTACAATGAGAACTGTGACGCAGCCGTCGAGTTTGATCGGGCGTTGCCGTTCATCGGCGGGCTGCACCTTAAAGATTCAGGGGGTGGTTACCGGGCCTGGGATTTCGGCGCGCTGGGCGACGGCGTCGTTCCTTTCGGCTATCTCTTGCGACGGTTGGCCGAGAGCGGGTTCGCCGGACCCTGCACCATGGAGATCGAAGGGGTGGAGGGCGAGAAGCTCACCGCTGACGCTTTTGTAGCCCGCGTAAAGAAATCCGTAGATTACCTGCGGCGCCTCGGCTACTTCCCGCCCGTCCCGGCCTAACCCTGGGGGGGGCGCCGGGATGGGCGCGATCCGCGGGCTTCCCCGGCCAACCGGCGAGCCGGTCCGGTCGTGGGTGACGCGATCGCGAAGGCCTCCATGCCTACGTAGGGGTGCGGGCGCTTGGCTTGCGGCTGAGGGATGACGCGCGTGCGGCGGATCGGGGGCGGGACCGTCGGACGCTTCGCGACAGAGCAGGCGCTTAGCTCGGCGGGCGTCCGCCCGTAGACGCCGGACTACCATTGCGGCCATGTGTGCACTGGTCGCGGCTTGCATGTTCGGCATTGCCGCGGGCCGTGCCCCCAGGTGGGCCGTCCGGTTCCTGCCCCACTCCGCCCTGGTTGTCGGTGGGTTGTCCGTCGGCCTTGCGCCATCACCGTCCGACGGCCCGCGGGCAGGGCGCCTGCATCCGGGGCGCCAGTGGCGGCGCCGACCGCGTGGCATCCCTGCTGTGGCGTTCCCGCCGCTGCCGGGCCTGCCGGCAGGGCTGTCGCCGCTCCTGCCCCCCGGGGGCAGGGCCTGGTTCCCCGCCGACCGCATCGTAGCCTATTACGGCAATCCGCTTGCCCCCGCCATGGGAGTCCTGGGCCAATACCCGCCAGCGGTGATGCTGGCCCGCCTGCGCACGCAGGCTGCGGCGTACGCCGCCCTCGATCCCGGGCGCCCGGTGGTGCCGGCCCTGGAATTGGTGGCGGATGTGGCGCAGGCCGCGCCGGGGCCATCCGGGCTCTACCGGATGCGCATGCCGTACGCGCTGATCACCCGGGAGCTGGCACTGGCCCGCCAGGCCCACGCCCTGCTGATTCTCGACCTGCAGGTGGGGCGCAGCAGCGTGGCCGCCGAGTTGCCCTACTTCGCCCCCTTCCTTGCGCAGCCGGATGTTGAACTCGCCCTTGACCCAGAGTTCGCCATGCCTCCCGGCGAGGTGCCCGGCAAATGGATCGGCACGCTGCCTGCCGCGCAGATCAATTGGGCCGTGAATGACCTGGCGGCCCTGGTGGTGCGCTATCATCTGCCCGAGAAAATCTTGATCGTGCACCAGTTCACACCGGGGATGGTGCCGAACTGGCGGGGTATCCGTGTACGCCCGGGCGTGCAGTTCGTCTTCGATACGGACGGTTACGGAGGCCAGGCTAAGAAGGAACACAACTATCGCGCCTTCATCACGGACCAGCCCGTGCCACCAGTCCGCTACGGCGGCATCAAGCTGTTTTACCGTTATGACACCCCCTTGATGACGCCGAGCACGGTGCTCACGTTGCGCCCGGCGCCGAGCCTGATCATCTACCAATGATCGGCGCCGAAGCGCCGCGGTTTCCCTCGCGTCCCACGAACAGGCGGGTTCCCCTCCCGTTCGGGTGGTGTGGGAGCCGGCCCGCTGTCGCCGTCCGCACAGGCGCTCCCGGCCCGTGCCTCAGCGGCGCACCTACGGGCAGAGCGGTCAGCCGAGCGCGAGGATGACGTTGGCGTACGGCACGGCGTCTCCGGTGCGCACGATACCCCGGGCTGAACGGGCCAGGGCCTTGAACTCGATGTGCGGCACGAACTCGTGTGGGGTGCCGGACAGCAGGACCGCCAGTTCGCGCACGCGGGCGGCGCTCACCGCGCGGGCCTCCTCAGCGAGTACCAGGCGGTCGCAGTGCACCTCGGTCTGCACGCAGCGCAGCACGTCGAGTACGGTCGGCACCCCGTCGGTCAGAGCAAGGTCGATGCGCTCGACGCTGGGCGGCACCGGGAAGCCCCGGTCGCAGACCACGATCAGGTCGGTGTGCCCGGCGCTGGCCAGCAGCCGCCGCAGCTCGGGATGCAGCAGCCGCGGGGTGGCCGGGGCCGCGCTGGGGGGGGGGGCCTCCAGTGGTCGGCCGGTGGTGAGCACGCGCCCGCGCTGGTCCAGCGTGACCCGGTCCTGCAGGCTGGGCGCCGGACGCTTGAAATACAGCAGGCCGCCTGCCGCCCCGCACAGTTCCCACCCCTCGGCCCCGCAGCCCGCCAGGGTGGTGGCGTTCGGTGGGACTGTCTCGACACGGTACTCCCAGCGCGTCACCGGCGATCCCCCCTCGAACCGGGCGTCCCGTTCCCGCACACGGCAGACCGGGGCCGTGCGAACCCTTGCGTCCGCGCCCGTGCTGCGGCGGCACCCCTGGCGCGTCGCATGGCCAGGGGAACACGTCCCAGCGACTCCGCCCACCGCTCGCGGCCCACGGGCGCGCACCCCGCAATTGGGCGATGGAGGCAACGCGCCCCCGCCTCAGTGTAACGCGGTGCACTGCCCGCAGACGGTGGAGGCGCCGTCCGCTGGCTGCGTCCAGGGCCGGGCTGCGCCGCTGGCGAAAGGGGGATGCGCGGTCGCCCACGGACCGGGCGGCCCTCCCGGGCGGTGGTGCGGGTGGGCCCGGAGGGCCAAGCGAAGCAGGGTCACCGGCCAGGGAGGGTATCGGGCGGGAGCCACGGCGCTCTGTATCGCATGCCGGCGCTGATGCGGCGGGCGTTCCTCGTTGTGCTTGCGCCCATTTCACGGCGAAAGGGGAGAAACCCGGGTCGGGCGGACGGCGCCGGTTGCGCCACGCCCTCCGGCTCGGGGCGAGGTGGCACTTTACCTGGTGGCGACGCCCATCGGCAACATGGGCGACATCAGCGCGCGGGCCCGCGAGACGCTGGCTGCCGTGGACCTAGTCGCCAGCGAGGACACGCGGCGAACGGGACTCCTTCTGGCGCGCCTCGGCATTCGCAAGCCGCAGTTGTCGTTCCACGCCTTCAATGAGGAACGCTCCTCTTCACGCATCCTCGGTCTGTTGCGCGAGGGACGCGACGTGGCATTGGTGTCCGACGCCGGGACGCCGGGTGTCTCGGATCCTGGGTTCAGCCTCGTGCGCCAGGCGATTGCCGCCGAGGTGCCCGTCACCATGGTGCCCGGTCCCTGCGCGCTCATCGCCGCGCTGGTCCTATCCGGCTTGCCCAGCCACGCCTTCACGTTCCGCGGATTCCCGCCCCGGAGCGAGGGGGCGCGCCGCCGGTTTCTGGAATGCGACGCCGCATCTCCCCACACCCTGATCTACTACGAATCGCCCCATCGGCTCGGCCGGCTGCTACGCGCCGCATATGCGGCCTTCGGCGATCGCCCGACGGCGGTCTGCGTCGAACTGACCAAGATGTTCGAGCAGGTGCGGCGGGGGGGGCTGGGTGAACTTGCAGAGACCATGGAGGCGGAACACGTGCGCGGGGAGGTGACGGTCGTCATCGGTGGCGTGCCGCGCCGGCACGGCGCGCGTCCGGCCGATCCAGATGCGGGCGGTCAGGCGTGCGGGGACGGGCGCGCCGCGGGCCGATGCGGCGCGGGTAGGTCCGTGCGCCTGTCACGCGAAAGGGCGCCAGGCCGGACCGGCCGCTGAACGGGGGGTGTGGGCTGCGTCTCGGGCCCCTGCGGGGCGACGGTGGCCAACGGTGGGCGCGGAGCACGGTGCCGCCGCCTGGGTTTTCGGCGATGCGGGGACGGCGATGACGTGCTCCCGCCGCCCCCGCATCGCGCGGTGGGCAGGGACGGCATGCCTTTCGGCCAACGGGGCCCGGCACCCCCCCTAGGCCCGTCCACGGACCCCCGCGGAAGCCGTACGCTGCGTGGGCGGCCAACACGTGTCGGCTTCGGCCGCACGGGGCGGGGCCGATGGTCGGCGCCCTCGCCCGCCCTCGCGGCTGGTGGCGACGCTGCCTGCGCCGACCGGGCCACCTGCGAGCAACCGCCGGCCCGCCGCCGGGATGCACCACGTCTTGGTGGCCGCGCTCCGTCCCGTGCGAGGGCGCCTCCCACCTAGTGGCACACCCCTGGGGCCAGGGTGAAGACGCTGCCGGAGGCGGTGCCCGCCCCCCGTTCCAGAGGGGCGGGCACCCGCGGGGCCACCAGCGCCTCTCCCGGTAGCGATCCCGGGGGTACCCGGCGCGGCTCTGCCGCGCATGGGGGGAGACTGCGGCCTGCGTCACCCCGCCGCAGCAGCGCAGGGCCCGGTCGGCACGGCAGCCCCGGCGCAACCGCCCGTCAGCATTCGGTGCAGGGCATGTCAAGCCCCGACCATGCGCTACCCGTGGCCCTCGATGTGCCCGTGACCCCGTGAGCTCCGGCCCGGGCTTCGTTCCTATTGCACGACTTGGTTGCCCTCCTTCAGCCCCGCCACGATGACCGTATACTGGTCGCCTTGGAGGCCCAGTTGCACAGGCCGCTCGGTGACGACCCCGTTGCGGTCCATGTTCACGTAGTCCAGCCCGTTGAAGTTGAAGATCACGCTGCTCGGCAGATAGAGCACGTTCTGGGCCTGGGCGACGGTAATCTGCGCCTGGAAGGCGTCCCCGACATCACTCGGCGTGAAGTGGAAGCCGCTCGGGAGTTGGAGAGTGACCTGGGGCTTCTTCAACGCGCCGAGGGCCGGGTTGCTGGTCGCTACAGCGACTTGGTCCGGTGTCGGCACCTGCACGCTGGCGACAGTTGTATTCAGGACCTGCCCGCTGGTGGAGGACGTAAGGGAAACCGCGACCGCGTCCCCCGGTGCGACCACCCCCACATCGGCGCTGGGGAGGTTCGCCACCAGGCGGGCGCCGCGGTCGTCGTCGATTTCAGCGATGACCTGATCGCCCTGGACGTAGTTGCCCACCTGGACGTTGACCTTGGACACAACACCGGAAAACGGCGCAACCACCTCGTCCTCGCGGAGCGTCAGTCTGTTCTCCGCCAGTTGCAGCTGGTCCTGCTGAAGCTGGATCCGCGCCTCGGCCAGGGCGATGCCCGTCTGGGTGGCTTGGGTCGCGCCAGCGCTCGGCGTGAGGGCGTCCTGCTGCAGGATGTTCTGGATCGCCAACTGGTCGGCCTTCACCGTCAGTTGCTGGGCGGCGATCTGGTAGACGTCGTTGTTGGTGTTAAAGGCCGCGAGCAACTGCCCCTTCTTCACTTGCTGTCCGACCTTGATGTTCAGCTGGGCGATCGTGCCGCTGTTGTGGAAGTACAGCAGGGCCTGCCGCTCGGGCGCGAGGACGCCGGCGACCTGCACCGTCTTCTGGACAACGCCGTACTGCACGGGCACCGTGCTCAACTGGCCGCTCGCCGGCGGCTGGAGGATCCCCGGATGCACCGCTGCGGTGCCCTGCGGGGGCAGGATGCCGCACCCGGCCAGGAGCGCGGCGCCCAGCGCCAGTCCCAGTACGCGGCCCGCGGGTCTCCCGACGCACCCGGCTCGCTTCCTGCCCGTCACCGGACATCCGGCGCGGATGCCCGCGGCTTTCGCCGCGGGGAGGAAGCGCGCCACCTTCCCTCGACCCTGCGCATACCCGTCCCGTCCCCTCGTTGCGCGATGCGACCCCATCGCCAATCTGACGCTGTGTCCGCCTGGCCCCCTGCCGGGCTAAAACCGTCGTCTCCGGATCGATCTGCCAGGACAGGCTTCGATCCTGGGCGCCGTGGCCGCCGCTTTCTTCGCCCCGAGCGTCCCGTGGGGTGGGGTGGGGTGGGCCCACCCGGACCGGCCGCCCCAGACGTTGAATTGGGCACATGCACCCGGGTTCCTTCCCGTGGCGGCCCGTGCGTGCGCACCGGCCGAAGCCCCCCGCGGCCAGGATGACGTCACCCGCCCTGGAGCCCACGGCAGGAGGCCACACGCTGCAGTGGAACCTCCTCCCTCGCCTTGTCTCTGGCAGGATGCAGCGTCGGGGGGATCGTGGGTGCTTACGCCGTATATCCGTGCGGATCTGGATGTGGTGGAGGCCAACCTGCGGCGCATGCAGGCCCGGTTTGACGCCCTGGGTATCCGGCTGCGCCCGCACGTGAAGACGCACAAGCTCCCACGCCTGGCCTTGCGCCAGGTCGAACTCGGCGCCGTCGGCGTTACCTGCCAAAAGCTGACCGAGGCGGAGGTGATGGTCGATGCCGGCGTGGGTGACGTGCTTTTGTCGTACAACATGATGGGCGAGGAGCGGTTGCGGCGCTTGGCGCACCTGCGCGGGCGCTGCCGCCTCACGGTAGTGGCCGACAGCCTGCCCGTCATCGAAGGCCTGGCGTGGGCCGCCTCAGTGCCGGCCCCGAGGGGAGGGGCCGATCCCGGTCCGCTCCCCGTACTGGTCGACGGCGACACCGGGTACGGCCGAACGGGCGTATCGAGTCCCGCCGAGGCGGTGGCGCTGGCGCGAGAGATCGCGTCTCGGCCGGGTCTGCGCTTCGCCGGCCTCTTTACGTATCCGAATCTGCCCACTACCCGCCCCTGGCTGCTGCAGGCCTTGGGAGGCCTGGCCGCGGCGGGCCTGCCCGCCGAAGTGGTCAGTTCCGGGGGCACGCCGGGCGCGGCGCATGCCCACGAGGTGCCGGAGGTGACCGAGTACCGGCCGGGCACGTACGTCTTCAACGACCGCATGATGGTCGACCGCGGGGCGGCTGCGCTGTCCGACTGCGCCCTGCGCGTGGTGAGCACGGTGGTTTCGGCGCACCCGCCCGCGCGCGTCATCGTCGACGCCGGCAGCAAGGCCCTGACCAGCGATCTCTTGCGCGGCAGCGTCGAGGACGGCTATGGGCTGATCGTCGAGTATCCCGAGGCGCGGATTCACAGGCTGTCCGAGGAGCACGGCCACTGCGACTTCAGCGCATGTGACCGCCTGCCCGCCGTCGGAGAGGTCGTGACCATCGTACCGAACCACGTCTGCCCGGTGGTCAACCTCTTCGACCGCGTCGCTCTGTTCCGCGGCGGCTCGCTCCAGGAGGTGGTCCCGGTGGCCGCCCGCGGGTGCAGCCAGTGAATGCGGCTCGCTGTCGTCGGCGCCGCGGCCAGCCGGCTCCGCGCGCGCAAGGCCCGCCCGCCTGCGCGCGCGGCCCCGCGAGGCAAAACGGAGGGAGGTCGGAGAGTCGTGCCGCTCATCGAGGTCCGCACGCCGGAGGCGCCGTCGCCCGGGGGGGCATACTCCCAGGGCGTCCGCATCGGCCGTATCCTCTGCACCGCCGGTCTCGGGCCCCACGATCCGGTGACCAAGCGCGTGGTCGGTGAGGATGTCGCCGCCCAGACCGCCCAGGTCATGAAGAATCTTGACGCGGTGCTCAGGGCTGGTGGGGCGAGCTTCGCCGACGTCATCAAGACCACCGTCCACCTGCAGGACGTGGAGCGGGACTTCGCCGCGTTCAACCGGGTGTACGAGAGCTTCCTGACACCCCCCTATCCGGTGCGCACCACCGTGGGCTCGCGCCTGCTCGGCATCCTGGTGGAGATCGACATGATGGCGGTGGTCACGCAGTGAGGAGCGGGTGATCCACGACCGAAGGGGTTCGCGGCGGGCGCCGCAGGCCATGCGGGCACCTCCCCGGCCGGGCTGTGCGCGACCTGGGCCGCAGCCGCCAACCGACCGTCGGGCGTACGGGCGGTAGGCCGCCCCGCCCGGCGCACGGGTGGTCGCGCGTGGTTCTCCCTGAGTCCACGTCTGCACGAGCGGTGGCGAACAGGCTACGCGGGAGGTGGACCACATGGCGGTTGAGGACTGGCGCAGCCTGTTCAACGCGCATACGCTCACCGGCTGGAGGGCGACGGGCCGTGTCGAGGGCTGGGCTGTGGAGCATGGCTGCATCGCCTGCACGGCAAAGGGCGGCGGTTACCTATACACGCTGGAACGGTTCGAGGACTTCGAACTGTCGCTGGAGTTCCGCTTCGAGCCGGGTGTCAGCAGCGGCGTGTTCTTTCGCTGGTCGGACCTTACCGACCCCGTGCACACTGGCTTGGAGATGCAGGTACTTGACACACATGGCCGTGAGCCGCCCGGCAGGCACGATTGCGGTGCCCTCTACGACCTGGTGACGCCGGCTGTGCAGGCTGTGCGCGCAGCGGGGGAGTGGAATCGCGCGCTCATCCGCTGCGAGGGGCCCTTGGTGCGGATGGACCTCAACGACATCCGTGTGGTGGACGTGGACATCGCGCTCTGGGTGACGCCCCACCAAAACCCTGACGGAACACCCAACAGGTTCGCGTATGCCTGGGCGGGCATGCCGCGCCGGGGTCACATCGGCCTGCAGGACCACGGCGGGCGGGTCTGGTACCGCAACATCCGCCTGCGGGAGCTGTAGGGTCCCCAATGGATGTGCCCTAACAGGTCGCATCCGAGAAGGCGCCCGGTTGGTGGCCTAGATGGGGAGTTGGTTTCGCGGGTGTTGGACTCGCGGCCGACCAGCAACTACGCACGACATCCTGTCGACGGGGGCAGGGTTGTCGACAAACGCCGGATCGGCGGGAGGCGTGGGCCTGTCTTGAGCCGGCTGGCGGAAGCGCTGCCGTTTCCAGCGATCTGCCGACAGAGACTGTGCGCGAGCATCCGACCCGGAGACGAAGGGGATCGGCGTGGTTCGGGCTTTCCGCGTGCGCTGTGTTCCGAGTCTGGAAGTCTGAATGGGAGGATGGCGACGCAGGCGGGGCGACCCTGGTGGAGCCGTTGTGAGAGCAGCGGTTGACGGGCGGCGTGCGAGGTGCTAGGCTGGTTTTCGCTCCTGGCAGCTTGATAGGTGTACACAGCAGGACGGCAACGGGGTGAACCGGTGCCTGACGTGGCTTTGTTCATCGATTATGAGCACGTTGCCTATGGCGCGTTGAATTCGGGATTGGCGTTTCCCGCACCGGCGACGCTCATGGAGAAGGCCGAAAAGCGGGGGCGAGTCCTGATTGCCCGGGCGTTCGCGGACTTCAACGAGCCCCGACTGGCCGCCACGGCCGACAATCTGGTGACCGCCAGCATTGAAAAGGTGCATTGCCCCACAGAGACCCGTAGTGATGGAACCACGAAACACTATACCGACTTTCAAATTCTCGATAACATCTACCAGGCTACTCACGCCAATCCTGATGTGCCTGTATACGTTCTCATGACTGGCGACGGGCACTTCAGTCCCGTTGCGGCGTTTTTGAAGCACCGCTTGCAAAAGACGGTGGTGGTCGCGGGCCTGCGCGGCAACACGCACAAGAAGCTACAGGACAGTGGTTCGGTTGTGGATCTTCTGGAGTTGTCGCCGGCGCGCGATATGACCCCCGAAGAGGAAGATCGGCTCCTCTCCTTCGTGGCCGAAGGGGAGAAGAGGGGCAGCATTATTACCGTGACCAGCGTGGCACGCTACTTCCACCTCGCGGACGTCGATGAAAACGCCCGTCGGCGCGCTGTCGTGCGCTTGCTGGAGGAGGGGCTGTTCCTGCAACGGGAGGAGACGGTGGGCGAGCGGACCATTCGCCGTCTCCACCTCAATGGGGAACATCCACGGATCCAGAGGGTGCTATCTCAGCCGTAGGCACAGCCCGGCGGGTCCCCGCGACGGGTGCGTCGCGGCTGCGGCTCGTACCGATGGCTGAAGCGTGGCATGGAGTGCTGGGTGCCACAGCCGCGTTGAGGGTGCTTCAACTGCCGCCAAAGCTCGATGCCAGGAGACAAGCAAGCCGGATCTGCTGTGGACGCCAGCGACTGTGGGAACCAGTGACAGCGGTAATCGTTGGGTGTCGAGGGGCACGGTCCGGGACTCTGTCGCCAGCGCAACCGCTCGACGCCACGGCAGGATCTGCAGGCCATAGCAGCGAGTCGATGCTGGCACAGGCCGGCGCAGGCGTGGATGTCGCGCCCGCCTCACCCCTGGGCCCGGTCCGTCCCGGAATCGTGGCGCTCTGGCGCCGCCCTCGCGCACCGGCACCGCCCGGGTGCGCGTGCGGCCGACCCGAGCCGCGCCTGTTGTCCTTGACAGCGCGGCGGTGCGACAGGCATGGTGAAGGCGATACGCGCCATGGCGGGAGGGTTCGAGGGCAGTGCCGTACTATGACTTTCGCTGCAGGGATTGTGACACGGCGTTCGAGGCGCGTCTTCCCGTGGAGCGGCGAGACGAAGCGCAGTGCCCCGCTTGCGGTGGTCGTCAAGTCAAACGGTCCATGCCGCTGGTGGTCGCAGTCGTCAAGGGTGCGTCGCCGGGGACGGGGGACGCCTGCTGCGGCGACGGAGGCTGCTGCGGCGGGGCGTGCGCCTGTGCCGCCTCAGGCGCCACGGCCCACCGTTACCGGTAGCGCGGACCTTGCCATCTCCTGGGGCACCAGAGGCCGAGGCCGCTCTGCCGTGCCCTCGAGGATGGCCGTCGTCCGCCGAACGGCCGCCCCGGCGGAGAGCGTGCTGGGGCGGCCGGATCGTGCCGTCCCAGCGCGTCGCTCACGGGATGTGCGTACCCTTCGTTCATGGGGATGGCCTGGCCCCCTTAATCTTAATAAGGTTCGGGTGCAGCGCTTTTAGAGGTGCCAAAGAGGGACGCGGTGCCTGAGGAGGGGGGCCCCGCCTGGCGCGTTGAGGGGTGGGCGTCATGATGATGGGCAGGATCGGAGGGGAAGGCGAGGGGGGAACGAAATGCGGCCCTTCGCCCACGCGGCCAGCGTTGCCCGGACCTTGGCTGCCTGCGGCAGGTTCTGGCCGTCGCCCGCCACGTAGTGCAAGACCAGTGCGCGCTGCACCTCGCAGGTCACCCACGCCCCGGACACCCCCAGGTCCGGTGGCATGGCCACGGCTGCTCGGCCCGTGGCCTCCTCCGCTAGCAGGGTGACCGCATACCGTTCACGCTTCGCCGCCGGCTCGCGCCGCGACATGCCCTCTGCACCGGCTCCCGTGGCCGCGCCCCTCGCACCACCCCGAGCAAACGTTCCGTTCCCGCAGTATCGCCCTACAGGATTCTCCTGGGAACAATCCTCGTCAAATCGGTTGGCTGCTACGAACCCTGTCGGCCACTCCTCGCGATCGCCGCGGGCGCGATGGCCCCGGCGCCCGGCGGCCATCACGCCCTACCCGCGGGATCCATGTCCCTGGGCGTTCGGCTGGACCTCGGCCGAGACAGGCACCGCCCCGCTCTCCCCACCCTAATCTAACGCCGCCCGGCCCGGCCGCTATGAGCCGGGCGCCCGGCGCTCCCACGCCCCGCGCCCCCTTGGGATAGCGCTTGCGCAGAGCGCCCCAGCCGGGGGAGCTCGGGCGTTGTGGGCAGAGCGGGCGGATAGGGCCGCCGAGGCTCCGCCGAGCACGGGCCCCTCTGCCCCAGACGCAGACCGGGCGACGCCGGGAGAGCGCCCGCGGCCACACGGTGCCGCGCCGCGCGGAAGGCCCGCGGGGGAGAGGCAGAGAGCGATGTGCGGAATCGTTGGTTGGGTGGACTGGGAAGCGGATCCGACCCGGCAACGTCCCGTCGTGGAGGCCATGACGGCCCGGCTGGCGCCCCGAGGGCCTGACGCGGACGGCTTCTGGTGCGCGCAGCACGTGGCGCTGGGGCACCGGCGGTTGGTCGTGATCGATCCCGCCGGCGGCGGCCAACCGATGCTCCACGAGCGTGGGGCGACCAGCTACGCCCTCACCTACAATGGCGAACTTTACAATACGCAGGACCTGCGCGGGGAGCTGCAGGCGCGCGGCCATCTCTTCCGGACCCGTTCGGACACTGAGGTGCTACTCCACACGTACTTGGAGTGGGGCTCCTGCTGCGTCGACCACCTGGACGGCATCTTCGCCTTCGGCATCTGGGACGGATGCGAGCAGCGGCTGTTCCTGGCGCGCGACCGCCTCGGCGTAAAGCCCCTGTTCTACGCCCTGCGGCCCCAGTCGTTGGTCTTCGCTTCGGAGCTCAAGGCGCTCCTGGCGCACCCCTCGGTGCCCGCGGACCTGGACGGCGAGGGATTGGCCGAGGTCTTCGGCCTAGGGCCGGCCCGCACGCCTGGGCATGGTGTCTTCCGCGGCGTGCAGGAGCTGCGCCCCGGGCACAGCCTCACCTTCGGGCGCGGCGGCACCACCGCCCGCCGCTACTGGGCTCTGGAGAGCCACGCGCACGGCGACGACCAGGAGACCACGGCGGGCACGGTGCGCGCCCTGCTCCAGGACGCCGTCCGCCGCCAATTGGTGTCCGACGTGCCGGTATGCACGCTGCTCTCCGGGGGCCTCGACTCCAGCGCGGTGACGGCCATCGCTGCCGGGCACCTGCGGGATCGCGGGGGCGGTCCGCTGCACACCTATTCTGTGGACTTCCTCGGCGCACAGCGCGATTTCCACGCCAACCCGTATTATGGCGACACGGACGCGCCCTGGGTGGAGCGGGTGGCCGGGGCGCTGTCCACCGTGCACCATCCGGTGGTGCTGGATACCGCTGAACAGGTGGAGGCCCTGGATTGGGCCGTGCGTGCGCGCGACCTGCCCGGGATGGCAGACATCGACTCCTCTTTGCTGCTCTTCTGCCGCGAGATCAAGCGGGGTGCGACGGTCGCCCTCTCCGGCGAGGCGGCCGACGAGGTCTTTGGCGGGTACCCCTGGTGCCACTGGGAGGACGCCATCGCGGCGGACACCTTTCCCTGGGCGCGCCAGGTGGAGGAGCGCGTGCGCGTCCTCTCGCCCGAGGCCCGCGCCCTGGCGCGGCCGCGCGAGTATGTGGCCGACCGCTACCGCCAGGCCCTGGCCGAGGTCCCTCGTCTGCCAGGCGAGGAGGGCCATGCGGCCCGTATGCGCGAGATTCTGTATCTCAACATCTCGCGCTTCCTGGGGACCCTGCTAGATCGCAAGGACCGGATGAGCATGGCCGTGGGGCTCGAAGTCCGCGTGCCCTTCTGCGACCACCACCTGGTCGAGTACGTATGGAATATCCCTTGGGGGATGAAGTGCGACGGTGGGCAGTCCAAGGGCATTCTGCGCCAAGCCCTGCGTGGTCTGCTCCCGGACGACGTGCTCAGGCGGCCCAAGACGCCGTATCCCAAGACGCACAACCCGGACTACCTGGAGGCGGTGCGCGCACGCCTGCACGCTGTCCTGGACGAGCCGGGCTCGCCGCTCCGACCCCTGCTCAACATGGCGGCGATCCGAGCGATCGCCGCCGAGCAGACACCCCGTGTGCACTGGTTCGGGCAGACCATGGGGGGACCGCAGTTCTTCGCTTTCCTGCTCCAGGCCGACGCATGGATGCGTGCCTATGGAGTCCGCGTGGTGGCGTAGGCGGGGGCGCTGGCGAGCCCGTCGGCGCCGCCCTCCCCTGGCTCCGGGCTGTTGTCGCGCAAGGCTTGCGGCCCGTGGCGCTGGGAGGGGAAAGCGCCGTCGGCCATCGCCCGCCGCGTACGGCGCTCCACCATGGCATGGCCTGGTCATTCGGGTGGTGGTGAACAACGGTCACGGCTCCGGCACGAGGCCGTTTGTCTCGATGAACGCTCAATGCACAGAGCCTCGCCGCCCGTCGTGGGTCCCTGGATCCGGCAGTGTTTGGGGTAGTACTAGCGGCCGTTACCGTACCTCTCCGAAGCGCAGTCCCCGGGTGTGCTCCACGCGGCGATCTCTGCCTGGGTGGCCCGTGCCGGACCGGCCAGCCACCTCGCGCGGCGGGGCCTTGATGCCCAAATCCGTTAGACCAGGCCGCCGCGGCCCGGACAAAGCGGGCGGGGAGAGCACCGTAGTGCGGCCCCTCCCCGCCCTGTGCCGGAGCGCAGGGGACTCACGTCAGCCGTGTCGCGACGGACCGGGCGCCGATCACTTGGCGACGACGGTCGCCCAGTTCTTGGGCACCGCGCCAGCGGCCGGGGGGACGCCGGTGGCGCCGAGTTGGTAGACGGCACTCGGCGTGAAGCTGAGGTTGTCGAACGTGGCGCGGTCATACCCCACGTTGTTGAAGTCACCGTTGTGTGCGGTGGCGAAGATGCCGACCCAGCAACTGCTCATCTCCACAGGCGTGGAGCCCGCCAGGGCCCAGGTCTTGCCGTCGAATGAGGTGTAGCCGGTCCAGTTGGTGCCCGAGCGCACCAGCTTCAGCCAGACCGGCTTGAGCAGGTAGTTGGGCGCCGGCTTGGCGTAGTTGAGCGTCAGATACTGTGCCCCGATCAGCCCCGTCTTGGCCGTGCTGCCGTTGATGCCGCCGGGGCTGCCCTGGGAGAGGGGGCGCTCCTGCAGGGCGATCCCGTTCCCCCCGGTGACGGCGAAGAAGACCATCGCCGCGGCATCGCCCAGGTCGCCGCGCGCCATGAGGCCGACCTTGGTCCACGGGCTTAGGTTCGGACAGTTGACGTTGCTGAGCGCCGTGACGCGGCAGACCCACTGGCCCTGGTCGCTGGTGGTGGGGATGCAGGCGTACACACAGTTGTCGCTGTCGTTCCAGACATCTTGGCCGTCGCCAAGCAGGGTGTACGTACCGGTCGCCTTGTTGATGACCGCGTAGGACGGCGCGAGGTGCGGCGGGTTGCCGTCGCCGGCGAAGACGGCCGGTGCCGGGAGTTTGACGTTACCCTTGGCGCTGTTCAGCCGCTCGACCTGGAGCAGCGAAGCGTAGGCCTTCGCCTGGGTCGCGGCCCCCGTGGCCTCCAAGGCGTTGACCTGGCGCGCGATCTCGCTGGTGGCCTGGCTCACGGTCATCTTCCGCGCCTGCGCCAGGCTGGTGTACTTGTTGATGATGGTCGCCGCTTGGGAGTCCGTGTACTGGAAGGTGTGGCCGAAGTAGGGCTCGTCGTTCTGCACCGACTGGACGATGACGTCCAGGTTCTTGGTGCGCAGGGGGGGCGCCACCTCGCCGACGACCCGCTTCCACTCCGGGTAAAGCGCCTTCTGGTTGGGGCCGTTGAGGGCCAGGCGCATCATGAACGACTGCCAGCTGGTGTCGACGCACAGGAACTTGAGGAACGACCAGGCGAGGTCGGGGCGCTTGGTGCCGGCATAGATGGCGTAGAAGTCGCTGGCGGCGAAGGTGTAGCGGCCCTGGGGCCACACAGGCATGGCGAAGAAGTCCCACTTTACGCCCTGCCAGGCCGTCGCCGAGTACGGCAGCCCGCCGGCTGTGCCACGTGGGGTGCTGACCTGGTGTCCCGTGTGGAAGGTGTTGTAACCGAGTACGTTCTCCTCCAGCAGACCGAAGGCCCATTCCAGGCAGGCGATCGATCCGGGTTGATCGATGTAGGACTTTGTGGCGTCCGCGGGGTCGACGTAGCCGCCGCCAAAGCCCTTCATGTAGAACGGCGCGGGGTTGTTGCCACCGTGGTAGTCGTAGCCCGACCAGTACAACTGGCCCCCGTAGCGCTGCTTGGTCGGGTCCTTGCT